>JAWWPF010000319.1:0-36833 GCA_033850795.1 Nocardioidaceae bacterium
GTCGGTCAGCGAGCACGACCTCAACTGCTTCTGCGGACAGCCGGTGGACGTGACGGCCACCTCGGCCGCGGTGCACTGCCCCCGCTGCGGGCGGACTCTCGACCGGGGACACCTGACGCCCGCTCGAGCCACCTACAACGCTTCGCTCCTACAACGCGCCGCCTGACCCTACGGCGCCCGCGCCGGCCGTGGGGGGCGGCGCGGGCGCCCACAGGGGTTGGGATCCGGCGCCGAGGCAGATGAACCCGGCCGAGGCGATCGAGCCGCACGGACCGTCGCCGCGGTGGCGTTGCTGAGCCTCCGCGAGCGCGTCGGCGGGCGCCGAGCCGGCACGCAGGCAACGGTGGTAGGTGGCCATCAGCTCCACGGTCTCCCCGTCGGGGATCGTGATCATCGGCGCCACGATGCTGGAGGTCTCCTGCGAGAGCAGGGCCGAGGCCAGACCCAGCGTCTCGTCACCGGCCAGGACGCGGCTGCGCCCGGTCTCGCAGGCCGCCAGGACCACGTGGTGCGGTGTGTTGTCGAGCCGCTCGATGTCGTGCACCGTGAACGGGCCGTCGGAGAGCAGCAGCGAGGAGAACAACGGGTTGTCGGCCCGGAAGACCCCGTGGGCCGCGACGTGGGTCACCAACGTTCCGTCCATGCCGCGCCGGAAGGCGGCGGCGCTCGCGCGGTCCGGTCCGAGCAGCGTCGAGCCCGGGTGCACGGCGGCGACCGCGGCCGCCTCGCGGACCGCGCCCGGGAGCCCTGGACCTGCCACCACCAGTACACCGCCGGAAGCCGCGGGCGTACGACGGACGGCCCGCCGCCACAGGGTCGCCGACGGGGCAACCGTGACGGGCCTTCCCGCACAGCTGGGCAGGATCGACCACGGCACGGACTGCAGCCAGCCCGTCGGGATGATCACGAGCGGACGGTCCGCGACGTCGCTGCGACAGGGCCCCAGGAGTGCCTCGTCCAGGGACACGGCGGCCCGGCGCAGCACCGCTCGCGCGGCGTCGACCTGCACGGCACGGGTCGAACCCGAGGCGAGGCGGTGCAGGGCGAACGGCACGTGCACCAGCCCCTGACGCACGGGTTCGGGGTCCGCGACGCGGTGGAGCCTGGTGGTGGCGTTCGTGGTTACCAGACAGTGCAGGGCCGCGTCGAGCTCGATGAACTCCACGAGCGCCGCCGGCCCGAGGGACGAGGCGAGCTCCTCGAGCGGAGGAGGGGGTTCGCCGGCAACCCCGGCGATGCCCGGCGAGCGGCGGCAGTGGTCCCGGATGCGCTGCTCCAGGGCGACCTGGCGCTGCACGAGCGCGCGAGTGGGCGAACCGGTGCCGCGGGCGGCGTCGATCTCGGTCATCGTTGTGCGCAGGTCCTCCAACGCGCCGGCGAGGAGCTCGTCCTCGGGCGGCCGCGCCGGACGCATCAGCGCCACGCTCGCCCGCGATCGCTCGGCCCACCAGTGGATGGCGGGCAGGTTCTGCTCGTCCAGGGCCCAGCGCAGCCCCGTGCGTGCCAGCTCGCCGCGGTGCGTCGAGATGTGCGCCCTGAGCTCCGTCGCACCCAGGGTCGCCTGGTGCTCCTGGAGCACCCGCAAACCGGCCTTCAGGGCTCGAACGGCGCCGCGGTCCCGGCCCTGGGCCCGGCGCAGCAGCGCCTCCGCCAACCAGGCCCTGACGCGGACGTCCGCCGGCCCGGAGCGCCGACCTCGACCGGCCACCTCGAGATCACGCTGCGCCTGCGCGGACCTGCCGCGGCGCAGCTCCAGCCTCCCCGCGAGGATCCGGGCCTCGAGCGACGGCACGGCCCAGCCCGCGCGGGCCAGCTCCTCGGCCGAAGCGCGAGCCCGCGCGGGGGAGACGCCGCGCACGTCACGGGCGACGAGGGCCTGGAGGTGGGCGTGGCGGGCCAACGTGAGCCACTCGGCGCGGCCCATCCGGGAGAAGGATCGTTCGGCGTTGCGCGCATGGACCAACGCGCCCTGCGAGTCCCCCTGCAGGAGCGCGACGGTCGAGACGAGAAGGTTCGCCTCGGGAAGCTGCATCCACCTGCGCTGGGCCCGGCAGGCGCTGACGGCGGCCTCGGAGGCCTCGCGCGCCTCCTCGAGCAGCCGCACGGACAGCAGCACGCGGGCTCGGTCGATGAGCAGGGAGCTCACCTGGACGCCCAGGTCCTCATACGTGCCCTGGGCCGCATCGAGATGCGCGAGTGCGGTCGGGATGTCGCCGCGATCGGCGTACAGACAGCCGAGGTTCTGCTCCACGTAGGCGCCGGCGAGCCCGAGCCGGTGCTCGTGACACAGCCGCATCGCGCGCACGAGGTCGGCCTCGGCAGCGGCGAAGGACCGGCGAGCCGTCCAGATCAGGCTGCGGTTCGAGAGCGCTCGGACCTCCCACTGGGCGTCGTGGGCCCGACGCAGTCCCGGCAGCGCGACGCGAAGGTCGTCGAGGGCGTCGTCGAGCCGGCCCAGCTCCTGCAGGATCGCCGACCGTTGGACCCGGGCTCGCGCGGCCGGCAGCCCGTGCAGGTCCCGCAGCGCCGCGTCGATCGCCTCGAACGCCTGCTGTGGCGCGCCCCGGAGGGCCAGTGCGGAGGCCAGGCTCATCCGGGCCTCGGCCACCAAGGTGCTAGACCTCGCCTGCCGGCCGGCAGCGAGCGACGCATGGAGCTCGCCGACCGCATCCGAGAGCGCTCGCAGCTGCATCGACGCGACACCGGCTGCGCGGTACGCCCGGCTCACCGACGCCCAGTCGCCCTTGGCCCGCGCCGATCTCTGGGCGTCCTCCGCAAGCCGCCGGGCCCGGCCGGGGTCGACCGTGGCGAGCTGCAAAGCCTCGGTGGAGAGGTCGACGTCCTCGGTCACGGCATGTGCGTCACAGCAGGGTCATCGGCAGGTATGGCGCCATGGTCTCGCCGATCAGCCCGTTCGCGCCGGAGCCCACCGCCTCCCACAGACCGTCGAGGGCCGCGCGGGCCGAGACCCGGCCCGGCTGCACCGCGGCGGCCAAGGCACCGCTGACCAGGGCGGCGGAGAACGAGGTCCCGCTCCACTGCGCCCAGCCGCCGAAGTCCTGGGGGCCACCCTTACCCTCGGCTCTGTCGGGATAGGTGCTCACGACGTCCTCCCCAGCGGCGAGTACGTCGACCCAGGGCGCGTTCGGCGTGAAGGCGGACAGCCGAGGTCTGCCCTCGTCGGGGCTCGTCGTGCTTCCCACAGCCAGCACGTCGTCGAGCGCAGCGGGCCACGACGGCAGGATGCGCTCGGTCGGCGACCGGTCGGCGCCGTGGTTCCCGGCGGCTGCCACGATAACGACTCCAGGGTCGACCCTGTCAACGGCGGCGGCCAGGGCCATCGGCGGCTCGCCGTCGTCGGTGTAGCAGACCAGGGACAGGTTCAAGACGTCCACCCCCGAGTTGCCGACGCGGACGATCTCGCGGGCGACCGTCCAGGAGTCCCCGGAGCCGTTCTCGTCCAGAACCCGCGACAGCTCGACGGTCGCGTTCGGGGCCTGGCTGAGGATCAGACCGGTGGCGAAGGTGGCGTGGCCGGCGACGTACGGACGGACCGTGCCTGCTGGGATCCGGCTGCCCCAACCGGCCTGCCATCCGTCGCTCAGCCAGGGGAGGGGGCTCAGCGCGGTGTCCAGGACACCGACACGGACGCCGCCGCCCGGACCGGCGGTGCGAGGTCCGGGCCGCCTCTCGGGCGGGACCGGCACCGGGTCGTCCGTGCCGCCGTGGGAGATCTCCCCGACGCCGGTGACCGAGCCGACCAGCCTGTTCTTGCCCAGACTGGGCGTCCAGCCCGCCCAGCGGGCGGCGAAGAGCACCCGAAGCCCCCACAGCACCTGGTCCAGGGGCTTGTGGGGTCTCGGGCGACCGGCAGGGGGGTCCGCCTTCTGTTCCTGCACCGCTGCCGACACCGCGTGAGCGGCCCCCTCGACGTTGTCGAGGGTGAGCTTGGTGAGAGCCAGCTCGGCAACCTGGTCGACGGACCTGACCTGCAGGCCCAGGGCCCGCAGCTTCGCGAGTATCAGGGGTGCATGGCTGGTGCTGGTGATGAGGTCCGACCTGTTGTACAGGCGGTATCCGGTCCCGTCCTTGTCGTAGGTCTGCATGTGTTGCTCCTGTCCAAAGAGGCGGAACGACCAGTCCTAGGGTCGGAGTGCGGCCCATTCCGTGATCAACGCCCACGCCCCGGCCCGGACCCGAAGCCGGAACTGACCGGCGCCCGGGGCCGGCAGGGCGAAGCAGCCCAGGGAGTCGGGCCCCGCGGTGACCGACCGACCGTCCCCGAACTCGGCGGTCACCGACCCGGCGTCCGTGGGGACCACCTGGCCCACGATCCGATCGGCGGTGACCTCGAGCTCGATCGAGCAGGTCGCCGACTCGAAGGCCAGGGTGCGGGTGGCCGTGTCCGCCCGGGCCGGCGCCAGTTCCTGGTCGAGGAGGGAGTCGTACACCAGTGAGGCGAGGGTCAGCTCCTCGTCCAGCGCGCTGAGGGCGAACGCGGCCTTCCCTGCCCGCGAGGCCCTGGCCAGGTCGGCTTCATCAAGGCCGCGGTGTGCCGCAGCCAGCTCCGCGAGAAGCTCGTCGTCGTGGTTGGCATCCATGGGTCTCACCCTTCCAAAGGCGTCATCGGGCTGATGGCCTCCAGAAGGCCTCGCAAGCGCTCCATCGCCCGCACACGGGTCGGGCCGATGCTCCCCTTGGGGATGCCGAGCTTCGCGCTGATCTCCTCGTAGCTCGGTGGCGGGTCGGTGATCAGCATCATCACCAGGTCGTACTGCCGGCCGGGAAGCTGCGCCACCGCGCCCAGCAGGGCGTCCCGCCGTTCCCCCGCCAGCAGGTCTGCGTCGGGTGGGTCCTGCTCCGCGATCATCGAGAACTCGTCGATCAGCGGGACGGTACGGCGCGCCGACACGACGCGGAGGGCCTCGTTGCGGACCGTGGTCTGGATCCAGCCGGGCAGGGCGGCTGGTTCACGGAGCCGGCGAAGGTTCTGCACGAGCCGCAGCCACACGGTCTGCTCGACGTCGGCCGCGTCCTCGGGGCCGAGGCGGTAACGCTTGACGACCGAGACGACGAGGGGGGTGAACCGCTCGACCAGCTGCCCCCACGCGGCCTCCTGGCCCCCGGCCGCGGCCTGCACCAACCCCGTCACCGAGCAGCCGTCCTCGTCATCCATGGCCCTGATCTCCTTCGGGCAGGCGGCTGAGGTCATCGACCCGATCATCCCAAGGGTTCCGTCCACACCGTTAGAGAGTCAACGGCTCGCCGCCTGATACATCGCACGCGACAACCCCGAACAGTAAAGATGTCTGCCTTCATCGGGGTTCGACCCGGTTTCGCCACCGACGTATCTCCGGCCCCCCCGGCGACTCTGACCGGGTAAGGACCTACCGACTCAGGAGCCAGCCATGACCGTCACACCAGCCGCACCCAGCACAGTTCAGCGGGTCATCCGGACCGCACGCCACGAGGTCGGCTACACCGAAGGTCGGTCGGCGTCGGGAGGCTTCGACAACAACACGAAGTACGCCGACGAGGTCCCCGGCCTCGAGTGGGCGGACTTCCAGCCGTGGTGCGCCACGTTCGTGTCCTGGGTCGCGATGAAGGCGGACGCCGCGGACCTCTACCCCCGCACCGCGTCGTGTGACCAGGCCGGCCTCTGGTTCAAGGGACGCAAGCGGTGGTCGACCTACCCGGCCATCGGTGCCCAGGTCTTCTTCGGAACTCCTCGCGATCTCTGCCACACCGGGATCGTCATCCACTACGACGCGGACAACATCGTGACCATCGAGGGGAACACCAACGACACCGGTTCCCGCGAAGGCAGCTCGGTGCTGCGGAAGAGGCGCCCGCGTCGCGATGCCTTCGTCGTGGGGTACGGCTACCCGCAGTTCCCCGAAGGCATCCACGCCGCCGATCCGCGGTACGTCGCCCGGCACCGAGCCGTTGCCCCGAAGGCGCCCTCCCACCACGGCTCCTCGGTGCGCGTGGACGGCGTCGACCTCTCCCACTGGCAGAGCGGGTCGATGGACTTCGCGAAGGCCGCGGACGCCGGCGTGAGGTTCGTGGTGCACAAGGCCACGGAGGGCACGTCGTTCCCCGACGAGCTCTACGCGAAGCGCCGGTCCCAGGCTGCGGAGGCCGGGGTCGTCTGGGGCGGCTACCACTTCGCGCGACCGGGGAAGTCGAGCGGACGCAAGCAGGCCCAGTTCTTCCTCTCCAGGATGAAGCCGGAAGCGGGCAACTTCCTGCCCGTGCTCGACCTGGAGAAGAACGACGGGCTCTCGCCGGCCGACGTCGCGGCCTGGGCCGAGGATTTCGCCGCAGAGGTCAAGCTGCGGGTCGGCGTCGACCCGGTCCTCTACACACCGTTCGACCTGTCGCAGCGGCTCGGGCCGCTGTGGGTGGCCAGGTACTCCGACGCCAATGCGGCGCCACGGATCCCCAAGCCCTGGAGGGAGCACACCATCTGGCAGTTCTCGGACGGCACCTTCGGCCACCCCGACGGGGTCCCCGGGATCGGCCACTGCGACCTCGACACGCTCCACCCCGACGTCACGCTCGACCAGCTGGTCATCCACTGACCTTCCCTCGAGACGAACCCCTCCGCCACGGGGCAGCGGAGGGGTTCGTCGCGTCCCGCGGCTCGCTCCTCCGCGTGGCACGCGGCGTCCTTGGGGTGCCCGGTCAGGAATCGAGAGGCGCCAGGGCGCCCTGCGCTCTAGGCTCCGTCTGGGATGGCCGGTGTCGCACGCGCTCGTGAAGTGGAGCCCTGCCGGCGAGAAGCTGGTCGCCGAGCTCGTCAGGTCGGCGGTCTCCGTCGGCGATCCTGGAGAGGTGTAGCGGCCGACGGGTCGTCACGCTGCCGGAAGGACATTGTCATGCACGTGTTCAACGCGACATCAGGTCCCCGCGGACTGGTCCTGCTCGCTCCTGGGGGCGGTCAGGACCACACCTCGCCGGGCGTCGTCGCCCGTGCCGGGCGACTCGCCGGCCGGGGGTATGACGTCGCGGTGGTCCGCTCCCTCGACCAGGTGCCGTCCGTGCTCGGCGGCCACGCCGGTCCGGTCGGCTTCTGGGGCCTCTCCCAGGGCGCCCGGGTCGGTTTGCCGCTGCTCGCCGCCGAGCCGCGGATCACCGCCGCCGTCCTCGGGCTCGCGGACGGCCCGCTGACCTCGGCCCCTCTGGTCAGCGCCCCGGTGCTCTTCTACGTCCAGTCCGACGACGAGATGGTCCAGCCGGACGCCTGCCGGGCGCTCTTCGACGCGCTCGGCTCGGCGGACAAGACCCTCGTCGAGAACCCGGGCGGACACCTCGACCTGCCGCGGACCACTGTGGACGAATCCGCTGCCTGGCTTGACCTCAAACTGTCCGCGGTGACCTCCGGCGGCACGTGCGGCGGGACCCGATGACCTCTCGGCTGGAGGCGCTCTGCTTCGGTGCGCAGGACGCGCTCCGCCTGGCGCGCTTCTGGGGCGGAGTCCTGGGCCGGGAGCCGACCGACGACGCCGACGACGAGTTCTCGCTCCTGCCGGGCGACGACGCCGGCTTGCGGATCCGGTTCCTTCCCAGCCGGCAGCCCAAGACGGGGCAGAACCAGATGCATCTCGACCTGACGAGCACGTCCGTCGAGGACCAGGGAGCGACGGTGGCTCGAGCGCTGGAACTCGGTGCCCGGCACATCGACGTCGGCCAACGGCCGGAGGAGGGGCACGTGGTGCTGGCCGACCCCGAAGGCAACGAGTTCTGTGTCATCGAACCGGGCAACGAGTTCCTCGCCGGCTGTGGCTTCATCGGAGCGCTGTCCTGCGACGGCTCGCAGGAGGTGGGGTACTTCTGGAGCGAGGCGCTGAGCTGGCCGTTGGTCTGGGACCAGCACCAGGAGACCGCGATCCGCTCACCGAGGGGCGGACCCAAGGTCACCTGGGGCGGTCCGCCGCTGATGCCGCGGACCGGGAGGAACAGGCTGCACCTCGACGTCGCTCCATCGGCCGGCGGTGACGAGCAGACGGAGATCGAGCGTCTCGTCTCCCTCGGGGCGACGCTGGTCGACGTCCGCCGTGTCGACGTCGGCCGTGGCGATGTCCGCCACGGCGATGTCGGCTGCGTGCTGATGGCCGATCCCGATGGCAACGAGTTCCGCGTGCTCGCCCGCTGAACGGGCCCTCCTGGATGCGGGGGTCTGCGACGCGTTGTTGTTCGAAGCGGGCTTCCCGGTGGCGTACGTTCACGGGTGGCAGGCAAACGGATAGAGGCCATCCGGTTCCTGCTATGCTGGGGTGCATGACAGAGGCACCCAGCCGCGCTCTACGCAAGGACGCCGCGCTCAACCGCGAACGTCTGCTGGCTGCTGCCCGCGAGCTGTTCGCCGAGCACGGGCTGAACGTCACTCTCAACGACATCGCGCATCACGCCGGCGTGGGGGTCGGGACCGCCTATCGGCGCTTCGCCAACAAGGAAGAGGTGATCGACGCCCTCTTCGAGCAGAACTTGCAGGAGCTCGCGGCGGTAGCCACGGAAGCGCTGGAGGAACCCGACGCCTGGCACGGGCTCGTCACCTACCTGGAGCGCTCGCTCCACATGCAGTTCGGCGACCGTGGTCTTAACCAGATCCTGAACGACCCCTCGTTGGGTCAGGCGAGGGTCAACGAGGCACGCGACCGCATCGCCCCGCTGATGCATCAGCTTGTCTTGCGAGCGAAGTCGCAAGGGTCAGTTCGTGACGACTTCGAGCAGACCGACATCATCTTCATGCAGGTCGGACTCTCGGCGATCATGGACAGCAGCCGTGCGATCGAACCTGATCTATACCGTCGCTATCTGACGATCCTCCTCGACGGGATCCGCACCGACCGTGAGTCCTTCACGACTCTCCCGACCGGTGCTCTCACTGCCGATCAGACCCATCAAGCGATGACTCGAAAGCGACCCCAAAGGTCTTCCTAGCGACGGGGACTTGCACCTGGTCAGAGCTGGGGGTCGGCGTCGACGGTGTCGGTCTCGCCGGCGGCCTGGTGCGGCGCGGTCGCGCCCAGGAGCGGGGCCAGCCGCTGCAGCATCCGGTCCGTGAAGAGCCCGGCCAGGCAGCCCATGGTGACCAGCACCGTGACGCCGGCCGCCGAGGTGGTCTGGTCGCCGATGCTGATCAGACCCGCGTTGAAGGTGAGGACGGCGATCGCGCCGAGCAGCGCCGACCAGACCGGCCGCAGGGCGTACCACCAGACGAAACCCTGCTGCAGCGTGCGTTGTCCGGCCCGTTGGGCGAAGACGATGCTCTGCTGGATGGCGCTGCCGACCACCCCGGCTGCGGCGCCGACGAGGAGCAGGCTCATGTTCAAGGAGACCGACAAGTCGGGCCCCCACCAGCTCGCGGTGACGGTGGCGATCCGGCCGTCCCCCACGTGCTCCTGAGCCGTGACGAGCCTCTCCGCGAGGCCGTACGCCGCGACGAGGGCCATGAAGGAGACGGCGCCGAGCGCGATGTTCGAGACCCCCACTGCTCGGGTGGTCACGGCCGTCATCGGGCCGGCGACCTTGCGGCGACGGGGGACGTCCCGGGCGACGGTGGTCATGGCTTCCTCCTGGGGCGGCGAGTGAGCCGCTGTTGCTGGGGTGTGATGGGGCGGATCACCGCACCGCGGTCGCTGATACATGCAGGCACCTGGTATCAGGGCTGCCCCCGGACGCTCCTGGAGGTCAACGTTGCGCCCGCCGGGCGCCGTACCTCTCCAGGAGTGCACCATGCCAGACACACCTCAGGACCAGCTGAACAAGGCCGGCGGGATCACCGCCGCCCTGCTCGACACGCTGGACCAGCTGGTCGACCGGATCTTGGGTCAGCAGACCGTGGACAAGAGCGGGAAGCCGCTGCGGCAGGTCGCCTACATGCACATGCCCAACGGCTTGCCGATCGACCCCCGTCAGTATGCGAACCCCTGGACCCCGGCAGGCGGGGCGACGCTGCAGCACATGGCGAAGGACGGGACGCTGCCGAAGGTCGACCCCGCGCCGCCGCCGGTGGCCGCCGCTCCGGGTACGCCGCCCACCACCCCGGTGCCCCCTCCCAAGCCGGGTCAGGACCCCGAGCTGATGGCGTCGATGCAGGCCGCGCTCAACACCGCCTGGCTGTTCGACGAGATGCCGATGGTGACCGGGGACGGCACCTACCGGCCGTACCCGAGCACCCGCAAGCTGAGCTCCGCCTACGAAGGGGTGGTCTACTCCGTGCAGGCGGTCCCGCCGCCGCCTCGGCCCGCGGATGTCGTCAAGGCGCTCGAGGACGCCGAGAAGGTGCTCTACAACCACGACGCCGACGGCGCCATCACCGGGCCCACGGTCACCTTCCAGAACTGGCTGAAGTTCTCCCAGGCGTACGCCGACGCGAAGGCGAGCTACGCCCGCGAGGAGTCGATGGCCATGACCGACCCGGTCTTCGGTGCGGCCTGGCCCGCGACGGCGGCTTCGTCGCAGCGCAAGGTCGACAACGCCTACATGATCTGGCGCAGCTCGGGCGCCGACGAGGTCGAGAAGGCGCTCGACCTGATGAACTCCGAAGGCGGCTCGGCCGCCGCGCACTTCGTGTCGCAGGCCCGCGACCTGCTCGACAAGTGGGACCTGTCCCTGGCCGGAGTGGTCGCGGCCCCCACGCCGTACACCCAGATCACCCCCCTCGGCTGGTACGACCACACCGACAACGACATCGGCTTCGCCGGTCTCTCGGCGTCCTCGTCGAGCTACCAGAGCCGCGGCGGCGCACAGAGCAGCAGCTTCTCGAACAGCTGGTACAAGGGATCCACCTCCTCGACCCAGGCCGGCGGCAGCGCCAGCTTCCTGGGCATCAGCGTCGGCGGGTCCGGCGGCTCCTCCTCCTCGGACAGCTCCAGCGCAGGACACCAGGGCGGCCAGTCCTCGAGCTACCACTCGGACCAGACCACGGACGCCACCATCGAGTGCGAGTTCGGCGTGGTGAAGATCGAGCGGCCCTGGTGCCTCACCGAGCTGTTCCACATCGGTGGCTGGTACGTCCCGGGTCAGAAGGCCGGCTGCGTCAGCGACGGGACGATCGCGGGTCAGGAGGGCGACGAGGACAAGCTCCTGCCGATGCTCACCACGCAGGCGCTGGTGATCCGCAACGTCAAGATCACCGCCACCGGCTGGGGAGACGCCGGCAAGGCGCTCTCGGACTACCAGGCGAACCAGCAGGCCCAGTCCGACAGCAGCTCGTGGAACGCCGGCGGCAGCGTGGGCTTCCTGGGCTTCGGCGGCTCGGTCAGCCACACCTCGACCGACTGGTCGGGCTCGCAGTCGGCGGACGCCGGCTCGAGCTGGGGCTTCGAGTACGACTCGTGGAACGACACCGGCACCCTGACCATCAACGGCTGCCAGATCGCCGGCTACATCGGCGAGATCGTCGGCGTGAACCCGCGGATCGACGACCCCGCGCTGGACGCGAAGGGCAACGACGTCCCGGCCGACGCCGGCACCACACCCACCGACACCCCGGTCCACACGACGCCCGCCGGCGTCAACGGCTGACCTGAAGGAGAAGCGCATGCCTGACGCCTCTGGGCTCCTGGCTCTCGGCCAAGCACTCGACGAACACCTGATCGGCGCGTACTCGCCGCCGCCGGGAACCCCGACGGCGTTGGGATTCCTTCCCGGCGTTGCGGTGAACCCGTCCTCTTTCGCACCGACCGGCGTGGTGAACCCGTTCGCCGTGCAGACCTTCCTCGACACCGTGGCCAACGTCCTGGGGCCGGTCGTGGACGGGCGGTTCGCCGGCTTCATGTCGGCCGAGCAGATCTACGGGATGGTCATCGACGTGGCCTCGCCCCTCGACCCCCTGGGCACGCCGGCCGCGGACGCGTTCCTGAGCGTGAAGGACACGGCACGCTCGGCCTTCGAGGCCAGCCCGGTCAAGCAGCTCGTGACCGTCCCGATGGACTGGTACGACGCCGCCGGTACCGAGGGGTGGTCGACCTTCAGCACCTCGGATACGCACCAAGCGGGCCATCAGGGCGCCACCTCGACGGGCGACGTGCCGCCGGTCCGGACGCCTCCTGTCCTACCGCCCAGGGAACGCTTCGAGGCGCTGTGGCGCTGGCGCACCCTGGACCCCGCGGCGACCGCGGACCTGAGTGAGGTGTCGGTGCACGACCGTCGGTCCGTGTCCTCGCTGGTCCGCTCCCGTTCGGTCGACGGCGTGGACCCGTCGCCGGCCCGGGTCCCGACGACGGCTCCACGCAGACAGCTGCTGGCGTCCCTCGCCGCGAACCAGCGGGAGCTCGCGCCGGGGGAGAGCGCGGTCGTCAGGTCCACGGCGCTCGCGCGACTCATCGAGGTCCAGGCACCGGTCCTGGTGGCCGAGATCGACGACGACTCGGACGCCACCTCCACCCAGTCGGTGGAGTCGGACGAGCTCACTCTGTCCATGGAGTACTGCTTCGTGCAGGTGTCGCGGCAGACGTGGTGGAACGACGCCATCCTCAGGATGCCGCGCTGGTACGCGCCCGGTTGCGCGGCCGGGGCCTTCTCCTCGGGAGACTCGGTCGGCGGGCTACCCCTCGGCGTGCCCATCGCGATGGTCCTGACCCGCAACGTCTCGGTGACCGGTCACTGGACCGAGGCGGACCGCAGCGCGGCCGAGAGCCACACCAGCTTCGGCCCCTGGTCCATGCGCGACGCGGAGATGGCATACGAGGAGTCGACCGAGATGGCCACGTTGACGATCCCGGGCATGCAGGTGGTGGCGGTGGTCTGCGCGCTGCTCCCGCCGCTCGCCCCGGCCGACGACCCGGCCCTGGCTTGACGTACTGGCTGGGGACGCATGACGCGGCCGCTCGCTACGCGAAGGGCCCGAAGCGCCCCCAGGCCCAGTAGCCGGCCCACGCGACGGCGATGCCGCCCACCGTGAGGAGCGTCCAGCGCACCGGTCGGGACCTGACCCGCGACCACAGCCCCGCCAGACGGCGCAGGAAGCCCCTGAACAGCCGGTGCCCCCAGTGGAACTCCCGGGACCACACCCACAGCCCGACGAACATCAGAGGCGCCGCGAGGAGGACCGAGGCCAACCACAGCGTCAAGCCGGCCATCATCAAGAGGAGCCCGGCGACGAAGACGCCGACGCGGAGCAGCCGGTGCCGGTGCGGAGTCGCCCGGAACCAGGTCCACCGCTTGGACGGGCTGACCCCCGGCGGCAGGACGATGCCGGAGCCAGCCGGCGGCTCTTCGGCCCGCGACGACGCCACTAGGCCTCTCCTGCGGTATCCACCGACCGTCCGCCCACCAGTGGGGCGTACCCGGTCCGGAGGCTTCTACTCCGCAGACGCCGGTTCGACGAAGCACCCGCCGTCCGCAGCAGAGCGGTACCCCGCTAGAGCGACCTCGAGCGAGCGCAGACCGTCGACGCCCGACGCGCACGGATCGACCGGTGCGCCGCGCAGCACCGAGTCGACGAACGCCTCGACCATCGTGGCATCCGGATCCTCGGCGAAGCCGACCAGGCGCAGTCCGGCGCCGGCTGTCGCGCTGACCATCCGCACGGACTCGGAGACGTCGTCGAGGTCGACCGATCCGGCGGTGCCGACGAGCCGCAGGAAGAAGTCGTAGTCCCACGGGTTGTTCGCGGGCACCGACCAGCTCGGGTCGAGGCTCGCGACGGTCGCGCCGGTCAGCTCCAGGGACAGCAGCGCGCAGTCCTCGACGCCGGCGTCCCACAGCAGGGACCCGGTCTCGGCTGCCACCCGGACCACCTCCTGGCCGGTCAGGTGGCGCAGCAGGTCGGTCAGGTGCACGGAGTGGTCGATCAGGGCACCGCCCCCGGACTCCGCGGGCGTGGTGATCCAGGCCGGGTACTGCGGCGGCAACGGCGGCCGTCCGCGGTTGCCCGCCCGGACTCCGATCACCCGGCCGAGCGTCCCGGCGTCCAGCGCCTCCTTGACCCGACGCACCTGGGGCAGGAACCGGGACGGGAACGCCACGTGCAGCTGCGTGCCGGCCTCGTCGGTGGCAGCGATCATCGCCGCCGCGTCCTCCACGGTCGTCGCGACGGGCTTCTCGCAGAGGACGTGGCAGCCGTGGGCCGCCGCGAGCTCGACGTGCGCCCGGTGCCGCGCCGTCGGGCTGCACACCACCACCGCGTGGACGTCCGGCGAGGACACCAGCGCCTGGGCGTCCGTGATGTAGGGGACCGCGAAGTCGTCTGCGACCGAGTGCCCGAGGCCGGGCTCCGGGTCATGCACGGCGACCAGCCGCGCGGTCCCCGACGACGCGAGCGCGCGGGCGTAGGACCAGGCGTGGGGTCGGTGCGCGCACCCCAGGACGGCCACTCCCAGCGGCTCGCTCATCGTCCCGCCCAGGACGTCAGGTCGACCGGTTGCCCGGTGCGGAGGGACTCGTGGGCGGCGAGGGCGGTGCGGGCGGCCTCGAAGCCGGCCTCGACCGGCACCGGCGACGGGCCTCCGGCACGGACGGCGTCGACGAAGGCAGCGACCTCGCCTCGGTAGCCCCGTTCCCCGAGGGGGTCGAACCAGGTCGTGCCGCCGTCCGTGAGATACATCGCTCCGCCGTTGATGCTGTCGTAGTCCCAGCTGACCCGTCCCGCGGTGCCGGTCACCTCCACCACCGCCTTGAAGCCGCGCGCCACCGGGTGGGCCCAGCTGGCCTCGACCTGTCCCATCGCGCCGCTCTCATAGCGCACGGTCGCGACGACGTACGTCGCCTCGCCCACCGCCGAGTCGCCGGCGACCGCGTGGACCCGGGTCGCTCTGCTGCCGCACACCCAGGCGAGGTAGTCGAAGCTGTGCACCGACAGGTCGAGCAGCGGGCCGCCGGACTGCTGGGGGTCGGTCAGCCAGCCGCCCTCGCTCCAGGTCGGGACCGACGTGGTCAGCGAGTGGACCATCATCGCGACGTTGCCGACGTAGCCGCCGTCGACCAGCTCCTTCGCGGCCCGGTGCTCCGGCTCGAAGCGGCTGACGTGCCCGACCATCACCACCACGTCGGTCTCGCGGGAGGCCGCCAGGATGCGTCCGGCGTCGGCCAGCGACCCGGCGACCGGCTTCTCGCACAGCACGTGCCGCCCGGCCGTCACGGCCTGCACGGTGAGGTCGGCATGGGTCCGGGGAGGTGTGCAGACGCTGACGATGTCCACGTCGAGGTCGAGGATCTCCTCGAGGCTGCTGCAGGCTCGCGCGCCGACGGTCGACGCGAGCTGCTCGGCCTTCGGGAGCCGCGGATCCGCCACGGCGACGACCTCGACGCCGGGAGTGGCGGTGTAGGCGCGCACGTGGCAGCCGGCGATCATGCCGGCGCCCACGACACCCACCCGGAGAACCGCGGCGGTCACCGGCCCACGCCGGCCGCTGGTACGTCGACGTGAAGGTCGGGACCGAAGAGGCTGAACACGACCAGGTCCTCCGCGCCGGTGTTGACGACCGTGTGCGGGCGGGTCGCCGTGTCGTGGGAGACGAGGAGCTCGTCCAGGCCGGCTTCCCCTCCCTGGACCTCGTGGCCCGCGAAGGTGCCGGAGCCGGACCAGGCGAAGACCGAGTACACCCCTGGCTCGGTGAGCTCCACGGTGGCACCCGGCTCCAGCACGAGGCGCTTGCCGGCGAACTTCGGCGTCCCGTAGAACACCCAGCTCTCGCAGACAGCCGCGTCGTCGCCGAGGCCGGTGGACCGTGGGCTCAGGTGGTGGTTCTCGTAGAAGTACGGGTCGCCGTTCGTCGCCCAGTCCACGAAGCGGAGCGGGAAGCGCTCGCCGTGCTCGCGTCGGTCCTCCGGGCGGACGTCCTTGAACAGCAGCTCCTTCGAGATGATGCGGCCGGCGTTCAAGGCCTGGAACATCGACAGCGCGTCCGAGTCCTCCTGCAGCTCCAGGGTCAGTGCCGTCCCCGGCGCGTGCAGCACGCCCGACGGGATGAGGAACCCCTCACCCGGCACCTGCAGCTCAGCCCGGGAGTGGCGCAGGATCAGGTCGCTGTCCCAGGCCTCCAGGTAGGGGAGCAGCACGTCCCGCGAGCCTTCGTGCGCCACCCAGGGGTGCACGCCGAGGAACGACTCCGGATGCCTGCCCAGGTCGACACCGGGCAGGAAGTGGTAGGCCTCGTCCTTGGAGTGTGTGCCGACCAGCGAGGCGTACTCCTCGGGCGGGTGGATGTGGTACGGCAGCCGGTAGTCGTAGTCGAAGAGCTTCGCGAGCCTGCCGAGCCCGGCGGGGTGCGCGGCGGCGTACGCCGTACCCATCACCAGGTCCGGGGCAGCCGCCACCGCGGAGCGAAGGAGTAGGGGCTCACCTTCAGTCCGCACGGCGCTGAGCCCCTCGTCCTCGGGACCCACCCGGTTGTCGGCCCGCGTGGTCGAGGCGAGCCAGCGCTCGCAGATGAAGCCCCGTTCGCCGACGTCGTAGGCGTCCTCCGGGAGACCGAGCCGTCGCCCGGGCGGCAGGAAGTCGCGCGCGACGAAGGCCGGCTCCAGGCGTAGCACCCCACCGTCGGCGCCGAGCAGCTCCTCGACGCGGTCGCGGACGGCCGTCACTTGATCCCTGTGAGCGCGATGCCCTTGATGAACCTGCGCTGGAAGATCACGAAGATCAGCACCATGGGCAATGTCGACATGACTGACCCCGCGAAGAGCAGGTTCCACGACGTCTGGTTCTTCACCACGAACAGCGCCAGGCCCAGGGGAGCGGTATACCTGTCGGGGTTCGAGATGATGATGAGCGGCCACAGGAAGTCCTCCCAGGCGGCCTGGAACGTGAAGATCGCGGTGGCCGCGAGCGCCGGCCCGCAGAGCGGAAGCACGATCCGCAGGAAGATCCGGAACTCGTTCGCCCCGTCGACCCGCGCCGCGTCGAGCAGCTCGTCGGGGATGCTCTGCATGTACTGCCGGAGCAGGAAGATCCCGAAGGCGCTCACCGTCCCGGGCATGATCAGCCCCCAGTAGGAGTCCAGCCAGCCGTGCCCGCCGTTGCCGAAGAGGTTGTTCCCGCCGAACAGCGGGATGTGCTTGGCGATGATGTAGTTGGGGATCAGGGTGACCTGGCCCGGCACCATCATCGTGGCCAGGAAGACCATGAAGATGGCGTTGCGTCCCGGGAACTCGCGCTTGGCGAACACGTAGGCGCACATCGCGTTGAAGAACGTCTGCAGGAACGTCACCGAGAACGCGACGAATGCGCTGTTGGCGAACCACTTCCAGTCACCGGTTCCCTGGCCACGCTGGGCGTTGCTCAGGTGCCCCAGGTTGAGGAACTGCCGGTAGCCGGTTGCGGTCGGGTGGTGCGGGATCCACTGCGGCGGCTGGGAGAAGATGTCCCCGATCCCCTGGAAGGAGGCGCTGAGCAGCCACACGAACGGTGCGATGAAGGCGATCGCGCCGATCACGAGCACGACGTAGGTGACCCACTTGCCGGGTCCCCACTCCGCCTTCTGGCCGCGCGGCTTCTGGCGTCGACGGGTCGCGGGCCGGATCGCGACGAGGGCCGGCGCCTCCAGGTGGGTCTCGTCCGTGACGCTCATACGTCCGCCTTCCGGTAGAGCCGCAGCTGGACGAGGGTCACCACGAACAGCAGAGCGAACAGGCCGAACGCCAGCGTGCTGGCGTAGCCCATGTCGTAGAACTTGAACGCGGCCTGGTAGATGAAGAAGACCATCGTGGTCGTCTTCTCCGCCGGCCCACCGTTGGTCATGATGAAGATCTGGGTGAAGATCTGGAACGAGCCGATGATGCCCGTGACCAGCAGGAACAGCGTCGTGGGCCGCAGCATCGGCAGCGTGATGTAGCGCAGCCGCGCCAGCGGTCCGGCGCCGTCGACCTTGGCTGCCTCGTAGAGCTGCTCGGGGATCGACTGCAGCCCGGCGAGGTAGACGACCATCGAGAAGCCGACGCCGCCCCAGACGCTCATCAAGATGACCGACGGCATCGCGAGGTTCTGGTCGGCCAGCCACAGCAAGGGCTTGTCGATCACGTGCGCCTTGAGGAGGTAGTAGTTGAAGAGGCCGTAGCTGCCGTTGTACAGCCACTTCCACAAGATCGCGGACACCACGAACGGGGTGACGACCGGCAGGTAGTACAAGGTGCGGAACATGCCCTGCATCCGGATCGGCTGGTTCAGCAGGAGAGCGACCAGGAGGCCGCCCAGCAGCGTCAACGGCACCGAGCCGCCGGTGTAGTAGAAGGTGTTGATGATCGAGCGGCGGTAGTGCTCGTCGTGGATCATGTCCTTGTAGTTCTGCAGGCCGACGAACGGCTTCTGCGGCTGCAGGATGTTCCACTCGTGGAAGGTCAGGTAGAAGGCGAAGATCAGCGCGAACACGGTGAAGATGCTGAAGATGATCACGCCCGGCGCCAGGAACACGTACGCCGACCACTCACGTCGCATCCGCCACAGGGTCTTGCGTATGTCGACGCGCTTGCGGCGCGGGCGGGTGCCCTCCGTCGCGGGGGCGGTCACGGTTGCCACTGCTTGCTCCCCTCGGCATGCCAGACGGCTCGGCCCCGCTGAGCCGAGCCGTCTGACGGGATTGTCCTGATGGTCAGTGGGCCAGGATCTGCTCGGCCTTGTCCTGCGCGTTCTGCAGCGCCTGGCTCGCGGTCTGGCTGCCGTAGAAGGCCTTGCCGAGCTCGTCGTTGAGTGAGGTCTCGATCTGCGGGAACTTCGGGTTCGCGACCGTGCTGGCCACGCCGCACTTCATCAGTGCGGCGAACCCCTTCATGACGGGCTTGGTCTTGACCAGGTCGGGGGAGTTCAGCAGAGAGGTCAGCGGCGGCAGCTCGGTGCCGTTCTTGGACTTGTAGGTCCACTTGGCGACGTTCTTCGGCTGGGAGAGGTACTCCATCCAGAGCCAGGCGGCGTCGGAGTTCTTGGTGGCGGAGAACATGACCAGCGAGTCGCCGGCGATCGTCGTCTTGCAGCCGGCCGGGCCGTTCGGCAGGGGTACGGCGGCCCACTTGTCCTTGATCTTCGGGAACTCCGAGTCCAGGGTGCCGGCGAACCACGAGCCCGCCATGTACATCGCGGTCTGCCCCTGCGCGAAGGCCACCCGGCCGTCGTAGGAGTTGGAGTTCAGGTAGTCCGGGGGGGAGTACTTCGCCAGGCTGACGTAGAACTGAGCGGCCTTCTCCGCCGCCGGGCTGGTGAACAGGACCTTCTTGCCGTCCGCGCTGAGCAGGTCGCCGCCAGCCTGGTAGAGCCACGGGTACCAGTAGTAGGCCGACTCGGGGGCGAAGACCTCGTAGCCGTACTGCTTCTTGGACGGGACGGTGAGCTTCTTGGCGTCGGCCGCGAACTCGGCCCAGGTGGTCGGTGGGTGGGTGATCCCGGCCGCCGCGAAGAGGTCCTTGCGGTAGAAGAGCCCGGTCGACTCACCGTCGATGGGAAGTCCCCAGGTGCTCTTCTTGTAGGTCACGAAGTCCCTGAAGGCCGGGACGTAGTTCGACGGCTTCACGACCTTGCTGCGGGAGATGTAGCTGTCGAGGTTCACCAGGGCGTCGCGCGCGGCGAAGTCGGAGGTGCCGCTGGCGTCCATGAACGCCACGTCCGGCGGGTTGCCGCCCGCGACCTGCGTGGTGAGCTTCTGGGACGCGTTGTCCGCGTTGACGTTCTCCATCTTGATGGTGATGTTCGGGTGCAGCTTGTGGAAGTCGGCGGCGAACTTCTTCATGGTCGGGTCGCTGCCGACCCACGACTCGAAGGTGACGGTGACCGGCTTCGTGGGATCCTTCACCGCACCCGTCCCCTTGCCCTGGTCGGAGCTGTTCGACGAGCCGGTGCCGCACGCCGACAGCGCGGCGCAGAGGGCGCTGGCCGCGGCGACTCCCGCGACGGTCCGGCGTGACGTGAGAAACTTGTGACTGCCCACCAGAGGGGTCCTCTCGCTGAAGAAGAAGGGTGTGACCGGGGCCACACGCAAATCGTTTGGCACCGCTCTGCGGAAGCATCCGCCGTGCCCTCCGGGGTTGTCAAGAGCCCGACGCAACTCGTTTTGCGGACCACCTCTGGACATCGTGGCCGACACATGCTCAAATCGTTTTGCTACACCCACTACTCATCCCGCCTGGACGACGGAGCTGACGATGGCGAGCACGGACGGCAGGCAGCTGAGTGGCCCGGCGCCGGACGGCCGGGTGACCATCACCCAGGTCGCCGCGCTCGCGGGGGTGAGCCCGACGACGGTCTCGCACGTGCTCTCCGGCAAGCGGATCGTCGCCCACAGCACGCGCGGCGCGGTGCACGAGGCCATCCGGACCCTCGGCTACCGCCCCAACAACGTCGCCAGGTCCCTACGCACCCGTCGCTCGCAGATGGTGGCCGTGGTCATCCCGGACATCACCAACACCTTCTACAGCGTCCTGACGCGCGGGCTGGCCGACACGGTCGACGAAGCCGGCTACGGGACCTACGTCTGCAACACCGACGGCTCCTTCGACCGTGAGGCGAAGTTCCTCGAGGACATCTTGGACCGCGGGGCCGACGGGGTCGTCCTCGCCACGGTCGACGAGGCCTCCGAGGGCGCCCTCAACGCGGCGGGCATGGGTGTCCCCGTGGTCTGCGTGGGTGGTGCCCTCGACCACCCTCGCATCGACGTGGTGGCCGCCGACGACGAGGTCGGGTCGTACGCGGTGACCAAGCGCCTGCTCGACCGTGGAGTACGGCGGGTGGCGATGATCGAGGGGCCCACCGCCACCGGCGCCAACCGGATCGCCGGGTTCCAGCGGGCGATGGACGACTCGGGCCGGGAGGTCGACCCGGCCCTGATGGTGCCCGGGGACTGGACCAGGCACGGCGGCTACACGGCCATGCGGGCTCTTCTCGCCGGCCCCACACGGCGTCGACCCGACGCCGTGTTCTGCGCCAACGACCTGATGGCCATCGGGGCTCTCGACGCGCTGCGCGAGGTCGGCCTCGAGGTGCCGCGCGAGGTGGCCGTCGCCGGCTTCGACGACGTGGACGCCGCCACCATCGTCAGCCCTGCGTTGACGACCGCGTTCAACCCGGCCTACGACACCGGCGTGAACGCCGGACGGCTGCTGATCAGCCGGCTCAACGGCCAGTACGACGGCGGCGGTCGCACCATCGTGCTGCCGTGCCCGCTGGTGGTCCGCGACTCCGCCTGATCGAGGTCCGCGCGGACCTCCCTCAGTGGTCGACGACGACCGTGGCCTTCACGAACCCGTCGGGCTTCGCGACCGCCGTGTCGAAGGCCTGCGCGATGTCGTCCAGCTCGAAGCGGTGCGTCACGTGCGCCGCCAGGTCGATGACGCCGGCGCTGAGCAGCCGCATGCCGGTGCGCATGCCGCCGAGGATCGTCGAGACGTCGCGGAAGTGCGCGTTGCGGATGTCATAGGCCATCCAGTTCCAGAAGCCCAGCGGCACCGACCGGGGCGGTCCCTGGTGGAAGCCGACCAGCGCCAGCTTCCCGCTCATCCTCGTCACCTCGCCGAGGCCGTCGAGAGCCGACTGCGTGCCGGTGCACTCGAAGGTCACATCGGCCATCCGGCCGTCGGTCAGGTCCGCGACGACCTCGCGCAGGCTCTCCCTGCTGACATCGACGGTGCACGTCGCTCCCAGCGCCTTGGCGCGCTCGAGGGCGTCCGGGCGGGTGTCGGCCACGATGACGTGGCGCGGACCGCGCAGCGCCGTCAGCTGCTGGGCCAGGTGCCCCATGAAGCCGGCTCCCACCAGCACCACGTCGTCGGCGAGCTGGACGTCGGCCAGCTCGACCGCGTTCACCGCGCAGGCCAGCGGCTCGGCGAGGACCGTGTCCAGGGGCACGTCCCCGGCCGGGAACGCGGCGCGCGCCGGAACCACGACGTATTCCGCGAAGCCGTGGTCGGTGACCCACACACCCACCGGGTCGCCGGCGACGAACCCCTCGACTCGCGCACCCACCTCGGTCACGGTGCCGCTCACCTCGTGGCCGAGCGGCAAGGGGTAGTCGGGCTCCGACCGCCCCGTCCAGGCCTCCATCTCCGAGGCGCAGACGCCGCAGGCGGCCACGGCGACCAGCAGGTCGTCCGGGCCGGGGGAGGGAACCGGCACGTCCTCGATCTCGAACCGGCCGCGGCCCGTCATCACCGCGAGCCTCATGCGTCGTCCTTCCCGTCCGTCTGCGCGGACGACAGCTCCACCACGCCGTAGACCCCGACCGACGGCAGCGTCATCGTGGTGACCTCGGCCTTGCCCGCGAGCTCCACCGGCACCGACCCTCCGGGCACGTGGTAGGTGGCGGATCCGACCGGGAAGGGCAGCCGCACCGACACGGCCACGTCCTCCTGCGTGCGCACCGAGTCGCGCTCCGCGTCGTAGGCGTAGTTCACCAGATGCACCGCGGCGCCGCCCTCGGCCGTCCGCGCCACGTTGACGCCGAGCTCGGCGGACACCTCGACCTGGGGGCCGGTCGGCACGAGCGCGCTCACGTCGTCGGCCGCGGCCCGCCGGATGCCCGGGTGGGCCAGCAGACCTTCGCGGACGTCGTCGGGAAGGGTCTCGCCGAATCGGTCGGTCACCACCACGAGCGTGCCGGCGTCGAGCGCGGTGCGCACCGCCTGCGCCTGCCGGTCGGTCAGGGCGAAGCAGTCGGGCAGCACGACGGTGCCGTAGCCGGTCAGGGCCTCGGCGCCCACCCGGTCCGGTGCGGTCAGCCCGTCGGGGAACAGGACCACGTCGAAGGGCACCGAGGACGTCGACAGCGACTTCGTCGCGGTGCGGTAGGGGACCCGCACGGACTCGTCGCGGGCGTTGGTCAGGTTGTCGCTGGCGTCGGCGCGCGCGACCAGCTCGCGCGTGCTCTCCACGCTGAACACGACGGCGACCTCGTGCCACGTCCGCTTGGTGTACAAGGCGTCGTGCTCGGCGAGGAACCCCTGGATCTCCACCGCCAGCTCGTGCGGCGGATGGAACGAGTCCTCGATCGTGCTGCCCATCCAGGCGCCGTACGGGACGGTCATGTTGGCCCCGAACGCCGCGCCCTCGTAGAGGGAGAGCCGGAACAGGTCGTAGCCGCGGCCCTTGCCGAGCAGCTGCACCAGCTCGGGAACCACGCCTCCGTAGGGGTTCTCGACGACGACGACGTCCTTGTCGCCGGCGAACGCCGCCACGTAGCGGTACCACTCCGGCTGGCGGTAGGTGGTGTTCCGCATCTCGGTGATCAGCAGGTCGACGTCGTCGGCCAGGGCGAGGTACGACGGGTCCAGGTTGAAGAAGTTGCCGGACACGAGGACCTCACGGCCCTGGCTGCGGCCGTACTCGCGCGCGAAGTCCGCCAGCTCGCTGAAGTAGGTCTTGATCGCCTTGCACTGGAACCGGTAGTACTCGCCGAACAGCGGCGTGGACTCGCGGCCGTCCTTGAAGTCGTAGCCGCGCTCGAGCAGCCACTCGCCGTAGTGGAAGGTGTCGAGGTCCACGCCGGCCAATGCCGGGTCGAGCTTGTCCAGCCCGCGCAGGTGCTCGCGGAACTGCGACATGCACTCCGCGCAGAAGCAGGCGCCGTACTGGAAGGCCCCCATCGGGAGCTCCGCCTCGTCGAGCTGGATGCCGTCCACGCCGGCGTCGATCTGGATGCGGATGACGGCCTTGAGGTACTCGCGCCACACCGGGTTGTTGCGGTCCATGTAGTAGCACTGGTGGTCGCGGTCGGGGCACTCGACCCAGCGCGCGTGGCACGGCTCCTGGTGGATGTCGCGCGCCACGCACTCCTCGATCAGGTCCGTGACCGGCTCGCCGCGGCTGTTCACCAGACCGCCGGGGAAGTAGTGCTCGACCGGCTTCCAGAGCTTCGGGTAGCGGTTCGAGGTGAGCTCGCGCAGGCCCAGCCAGTCGCGCTTGCCGACGCCGCGCAGCTCGTTGAGAGCCAGGATCGTGGACTCGTCCTCGTCGAGCTCGACGGGGAACTCCCAGCCCTGGGCCTCGAAGACGATGCCGAAGACCGCGATGCCGTGCTTGTGGCACTCGGCCACGAACTCGCTGTCGTTGACGAAGCCGTAGAACCGGTCGCGCGGCGGGACCTCGCCGAACGCCTCCTGCTCCAGGTAGGGCAGCCCGAGCGAGCCACCGCCCATCGCCGACCACACCAGCACGGTCGCCTTCAGGTCGACCAGGTCGTCGACCATCCGCAGGCGGCGTGGCGGGAGGCTCGGGTGGTAGCAGTGCTGACGGGGGAACCACCCGTCGAAGTAGACGCCTCGGTGCACTCCGGATCAGCCGTCCTCTCGTGGCGGTCGGGTGGTCTCCACGAGGCCACCCAGGTTGTCGTGCGCGATCACCAGTCCCTGCTGGACCTGCTCGATGCTGCCGCTCCACACCGGGTCCTCGTGCTCGACGGACACGACCCCGTCGAACCCGAGGCGGTGGAGCTCTGCGACGAAGGCGGCCCAGTCGATCTGGCCGAGACCGGGGATCCGGTAGCGCCACCACCCGCTCTCCCACGGCGACGCCTCGCGGCCCACGGCGTTGCCGAAGACACCGAACCTGTTCCGTGCGGTGGTGTCGACCTCGACGTCCTTGGCCTGCACGTGCAGCACCCGGTCGACGTACGGCTCGAGGACCGCGACCGGGTCGATGCCGAGCCAGGTCAGGTGCGAGGGGTCGAAGTTGAGCCACAGGCCGAGCTCGGCCATCCAGTCCCACAGCTGCGGGGAGTACGCCAGGTTGGCAGGGTAGCCGTCGGGGTGCCAGCCCTCCATCGGGCAGTTCTCGACGACCAGGCGCACCCCGCGGTCGGCGGCGTACTCCACCAGCGGCGGCAGGACCTTCTCCCCGAGCCGCAGGTTCTCCTCGACGGTGACGGTGACGTCCCGGCCGACGAAGGTGCCGACCAGGCCGCAGCCGAGGAGCGCGGCAGCGTCGATGCAGTGCCGCAGGTGCGCGTGGATCTCCTCGCGGCGACCGCGGTCGGCGTGCAGGTTGTTCTCGTAGTAAGCCACCGCGGACAGGTCGAGGCGGTGGCCGGCGAGGAGCTCGGTGACCTCCGCCGCCGCGGCCTCGTCGAACCGGGCGACCTCGAGGTGGCTGGCCTCCCAGTCCCGGCCGGGCACGTCCGGCCAGGCAGCCACCTCGAGGGCCTGGTAGCCGTGCCCGGCCGCCCAGCTCGCGATGTCCGCGAGCGGGACGGCCGGCAGGCAGGCCGTGAGCAGCCCCAGCCTCATGCGCTGGCGGAGGTGCGCGGGTCCGGCTCGTAGGTGTTGCCGGCCGTGTCCTTGCCGCGGGCGAGCCAGATCTTCCAGCCTTGGTTCTGCGGCACGTCGAGGACCTTCACCGACGCGGGGAAGTAGCGCATGGTGTAGCCGGTGCGCCGGATGTCGCTGGTGTTCGGCTTCGCGCCGTGGGTGATGCGCCCGTCGTGCAGCGAGAACTCACCGCGGGCGAGCTCGAAGTCGACGGCCTTGCTCTCGTCGACACCGGCGATCTCGGCGTGGAAGGTCTGCACGCTCATGTCGGTCGGCACGTAGTTGTCGGAGAAGCCGCCCGACAGGTGCGACCCGGGGATGACCCGCATGCAGCCGTTCTCCCTGGTGCTGGGGTTCTCCAGCGCCAGCCACACGGTGACGATCCGGTCGTACTCCGACAGCCTGCCGTTCCAGTAGGCGCTGTCCTCGTGCCACGGGGTGGCCCGGCCGACCTTCGGGTCCTTGGAGATGAAGTGGCTGGTCCACAGCGCGATGTCGGGGCCGACCAGCGGCTCCACGGTGTCGAGGACCTCGTCGGACAGCAGGAACTCCATGAGCTGCCGGTCCCGGAAGTGCGGGGTGTCGAGCTCGTCGGAGAGCCGGTCGCCCTTGTCGGCCAAGTGGTCGTTGAAGATCTGCTCGAGTCGGGCGAGCTTGTCCTCGGAGAACAGCTGGACGTGGGGCAGCAGGTATCCGTGGGCCCGGAAGAACTCCACGTCGTTCGTTGTCAGCACGGTGAACCACCCTGTGTGTTTGATGTGTGTTGGATCGCACGGATGATGTCGACGAACAGCTCCATGTCCTCGACGAAGTCCTCGGGCCCCGTCTTGACCGGCTCGCCGCTCGTGACGTGGGCGTGGAAGTACTCCAGCTCGTGCGTGTACGGGTCCTTCAGGTCCGGCCGCAGGACGGTGCGGTCGTAGCTGTCGCCCTCGGTGCGGTCCAGCACGACCGTGGTCGGCAGGTGCCGGATGTACGGCGTGTCGTACTGCACGCGCAACGACGACGACTCGCCGTACACCTCGATGTGCGCGTCGAAGCGGAGCTGCTCGTCCACGCCGGTCTCGTAGGTCACCAGGAAGTCGCCGTACTCCAGCAGCGCGACGATGTAGCCGCCGTCGCGCCACTGCCGCGCTGCGGCGACCCCGGTGGGCCGGCCCAGCAGCTCGCGCATCGCGGACAGGTCGTGGCTGCCGAGGCCGCACAGCAGGCGGTAGGTGCCGCCCAGCACGTCCGGGACGTCGCCGAGGGCCTCCCGCACCAGGGCGCTGCCACGCGCCCAGCGCTCCTCCATCGCGGAGCGGGGGACGTCGTCGGGACGGACCACCCGCGCGGTCGGGTCGATCATCAGCCGGTTGCGACCGATGATGTCGTGGACGCGGGCGTACCTGACCGGACCGACCTCGCTCAGCCGCTGCTTGGCGACCTCGAAGGCCGGTGCGTAGCGGCGCATGTAGCCGACCATCACCTGGCAGCCCGACCGGTCGCGGGCGGCGATGATCCGCTCGGCCTCGGCGGGGCTCAGGCACATCGGCTTCTCGACAAGCACGTGCAGGCCCTTGTCGAGGGCGGTCACGACGCACTCGCTGTGGTACTCGTCGCTGTTCAGCACGAGTACGGCGTCCAGGGGCGCCTCGGCCACCATCTGGGCGAAGTCGTCGTAGCGGTGCTCGACCGAGTAGCGGTCCCCGACGACCTTGAGAAGGGTCGGGGAGATGTCGCAGACGGCGGTGAGCTCGTACAGGTCGGGCAGGTTCTCCAGGATCGGCAGGTGGACGACCTGGGCGACCTCGCCCAGGCCGACGACTCCGACGCGCAGTGCAGTCATGGTGGTGCGTACCTCACATGGTCACGGGTTGGACGGCGACTGGGGGTCAGTCGCCGGAGGAGAAGGCGGAGTCGAAGGCGGCCGCCGGGGGCTCGATCCGGGTCAGCCGGCGGACGAACGCGAGCGCGTCGGGAGCGCCGACCTCGCGGTCCATGCCGGCGTCCTCCCACTCGACCGAGATGGGGCCGTCGTACCCGATCGAGTTGAGCATACGGAACACCGGCTCCCACGGGACGTCACCGTGGCCGGTGGAGACGAAGTCCCATCCCCGGCGGGGATCGCCCCAGGGCAGGTGCGAGGACAGCCGGCCGTTGCGGCCGTTCAGCCGGACCTTCGACTCCTTGCAGTCGACGTGGTAGATCCGGTCCCGGAAGTCCCACAGGAAGTCGACCGGGTCGAGGTCCTGCCACACGAAGTGGCTGGGGTCGAAGTTCAGGCCGAACGCCGGGCGGTGCCCGATCGCCTCCAGGGTCCGCTGGGTGGTCCAGTAGTCGTAGGCGATCTCGCTGGGGTGGACCTCGTGAGCGAAGCGGACCCCGACCTCGTCGAAGACGTCGAGGATCGGGTTCCAGCGGTCGGCGAAGTCGGCGTAGCCGCGCTCGACCATCGCCGCTGGCACCGGCGGGAACATCGCGACCGTGTGCCAGATGGACGAGCCGGTGAAGCCGATGACCGTGTCGACGCCGAGCGCCGCCGCCGCCCGCGCGGTGTCCTTGACCTCCTCGGCGGCGCGCGTGCGGACCCCTTCGGGGTCGCCGTCACCCCACAGGCGAGCCGGCAGGATCGCCTGGTGCCGCTCGTCGATCGGGTGGTCGCAGACGGCCTGGCCGGTGAGGTGGCAGGAGATCGCGTAGACCGACAGGCCATGCTTGTCCAGCAGGGCCCGCCGCCCGTCGAGGTAGCCCTCGTCGTTGACCGCGGCGTGGACGTCGAAGTGGTCGCCCCAGCAGGCGATCTCCAGGCCGTCGTACCCCCAGCCGGAGGCGAGCTCGCAGACCTGCTCGAAGGGCAGGTCGGCGAACTGGCCGGTGAACAAGGTGACCGGGCGAGTCATGGTGCGCTTCCTCTCGGTGCAGGTCGGTCAGGAGATCTTGGTCCACGCGGAGCCGGCGTCAGAGGAGCGCTCCACCGCGTCGAGCACCTTCTGGACGTAGAGGCCGTCGTCGAAGGACGGGGTGGGCCGCTCCCCCTCGGCGAGCGCGCGCACGAAGTCGGCGATCTCGTTCACGAAGGTGTGCTCGTAGCCGAGACCGTGGCCCGGCGGCCACCAGGCGCCGGCGTAGGGGTGGTCGGGCTCGGTGACCAGGATGCGGCGGAAGCCCGCGTCGGCGGCGGGCACCGTGCCGTCGTACACGTGCAGCTCGTTGAGTCGCTCGAAGTCGAACGCGAGGCTGCCGGCCGAGCCGTTCAGCTCGATCCGCATCGCGTTCTTGCGTCCGGTGGCGAAGCGGGTGGCCTCGAAGGTGGCGAGGGCACCGTCCTCGGTGCGGCCGAAGAAGGCCGCCGCGTCGTCGACCGTGACCTCGCCGACCCCGCTCCCGCCGCTCGCGCTGAGTCCGGTCGCCGCATCCGGCAGCGGGCGCTGCTCGACGAACCGCTCGAGGGTGCCCGAGACGCCGGAGAGACGAGCGCCGGTGAGGAAGGCGGCCAGGTCGACGACATGGGCGCCGATGTCTCCGAGCGCTCCCGAGCCGGCCTTGTCCTTCTGCAGCCGCCAGACCAGCGGGAACTCGGGGTCGACGATCCAGTCCTGCAGGTACTGCGCGCGCACGTGGTGGAGCCGACCCAGCCGACCTTCCGCGACCAGCCGACGGGCCAGGGCGAGGGCCGGGGTGCGGCGGTAGTTGAAGCCCACCATCGAGAGCACGCCGCGGTCGGCGGCCGACCGCGCGGCGGCAGCCATCTCCTCCGCCTCGGCGACGGTGTTCGCGAGCGGCTTCTCGCACAGCACGTGCTTCCCGGCGGCCAGCGCCGCGAGCGCGATCTCCTTGTGCGAGTCGCCGGGGGTGCAGATGTCGACGACGTCGACGTCGTCGCGCTCGACGGCCTCGCGCCAGTCGGTCACCGAGCTCGTCCAGCCGAGCTTGCGCGCGGCGCTCGCGGCCGCGTCCGCGTTCCGCCCGCACAGGACGGTCAGCTCCGGGGCGGCGGGCAGGTCGAAGAAGCGGTGCGCGTTGCGCCAGCCCTGGGAGTGGGCAGCGCCCATGAACGCGTAGCCGATCATGGCCACCCGCAGCGTCCGAGCCTCCGAGACCATGGGCCTGCCGTCCTCTCCCGCACGGGTCGGGTCCGCGACGGACCCGACGTGCAAAACGATTTGAGCAAAACGATTTGAGGCGACGTTAGAGGAAGATCCCGTCTCCGGCAAGACCCGTCTGCTCCTCGATCTCCCGCAGCAGCCGACGGCACCGGTCCCCGCGCGGGTACGACGCCTGGGCGCCGGGCCGGCTCACGGAGTACGACGCCACCGCGATGCCCCACCGGGCCGCGGTGACGAGGTCGCGCCCGGCTCCCATGGCCACGGCGAGCGCGCCGGTGAAGGCGTCGCCCGCGCCGGTCGTGTCCACGACGTCGACCTCGGGCGCCGGCACGTGCGTGCAGTCGCGTCCGGCCGCCACCACGGCTCCCGCGGCGCCCGTCGTGACGACCGCCGACCTCGCCGTAGCCGCGAGCGCAGCGGCGGCCGACCGGGCGCCGGCGAGTCCCTCGACGCTCCCGCCGAGGAGCCCAGCGGCCTCCGACTCGTTGACCACGAGCGGGTCGCAGAGAGCCAGGACGTCGTCGGGCACCGGGGTGAAGGGCGCCAGGTTGAGGACCACGCGGGCCTGGAGCGCGGCGGCGCGCCGTACGGCCGCCTGGACCACCCCGATGGGCAGCTCGGCCTGGACCACCACCACGTCAGTGGGTGCGAGCACCCGACCGAAGGCGTCGGCCACCGCCGCCTCCGTGACGGAGTGGTTGGCGCCGGGAGCCACCACGATGGTGTTCTCCCCGTCGCCGGAGACCGTGATGAGGGCGGCGCCGGTTCGCGCGTCGGCCGCGACGGCGACCTCGCTGGTGTCCACGCCTGACGAGCGGAGGTCGGCGAGCAGTGCCCGGCCGTCCTCGTCGTCCCCGACGCTTCCGACCAGCGAGCAGGGGTGCCCGGTCACCGACCCCACGGCCGCCGCGGCCACCGCCTGGTTGCCGCCCTTGCCGCCGGAGAACAGGGCGAGCTCCCCACCCAGCTTCGTCTCGCCGGGACCGGGGAGCCGGTCGACGTGGCACACGTAGTCACGGTTGAGTGAGCCCACCACGACGATCCGGGTCATGGCAGCGACCGCAGGCTCCCGAGCAGGTGCTCGCGAAAGCCGTCGGTGTCCACGTCGACCGCGATGCGGCAGTTCGGCCGGGGCGGGGAGGTCGTGGTCAGCAGGTCCGCCACCGCGACCCCGCGGGTCCGCTCGCCCGCGGTCTCCACCTCGACGTACGCGTTGCGCCAGGTCAGCAGCTCGGGCCTGGTCACCGCGGCGACCGCCAGGGGGTCGTGAAGCGCACAGCTGCCCTGCTCCCGCTCGTCGCCGGGCACCGTCTCGGCGAGGTGCGCGATCCATTCGTCGGTGCAGTCGGCCGCGAAGGGGGCGAACTCTCCGCCGGAGGCGCGCAGGGCCGCAGCGTCCTCGGTGCTGAGGCGGACCTTGCGGGTCACGTCGAGGCCGACGAGGCGAAGCGGGGCGCCGCTGTCGAGCACCATGGCCGCCGCCTCGGGGTCGACCCAGAAGTTGAACTCGCCCGGCATGGCGGCCACGTTGGTGTGCTCCAGGTACACGCCGCCCATCACGACGATCTCCTTGACGCACTCGGCCACCCGTGGCTCGAGGGCGAGTGCCAGTGCGACGTTCGTGAGAGGCCCGATCGCCACCACGGTGAGCTCGCCGGGCTCGGCCATCACGCGCTCGGCCAGGTGCCGGGCGGCGTGCGAGACCTCGCGGCCGGTCGGGTCGCTCCCCGGCGGGACGACCGCGGCCGCTCCCTCCGGGGACCGGGGGTGCGAACGCAGCAGGGGGCGCGACGCACCTCTGGCCACCGGTACCTGCTCGCGGCCGAGCCGGCGCAGGAGATCCAGGGTGAGCCCGGTGGCGCGGTCGACGTCGGTGTTGCCGTTCACCGTCGTGACCAGCTCGAGCTCGACGTCCGGGTCCGCCACCGCCAGGGCGAGGGCGAACCCGTCGTCGATGTCAGACCCGGGCGCACCCATGCCGAGGTCGGTGTCGAGGAGCACGCGCTCGGTCATGGGCGGGTCGCCGTCAGCGCGCGGCCCAGAGGAGACCTCGCTCGGTCAGGGTCCGGACCTCGGGGACGTCCAGGTCCGCGAGGTGGTGCCCGATGGTGCTCACGAAGACCCGGCCGGCGCCCCACTGGCGGGTCCAGACGGCAGGCACCACGAGGTCGTCGCGCCAGGGTGTCTGCGGGGTGGCCTCGAAGCGCGTGGTGGCAAGGACGTCGTTGAGGTCGTCGGTCAGGCACCAGTACTGCTCGGTGTGGTGCTTCCAGCGGTCGAGGCCCGCGACGATCGGGTGGCCGGCACGCTCGGGGACCACCTCGACCTCGTAGTCGACGAAGCCGCCGGGGTGCGCGGCCCACTGGCCGCCGGTCATGTGCAGGTAGTCCGGCGAGCCCCGGAAGGAGTCCACGATCCCGCCGTGCCAGCCGGCCAGGCCGGTGCCGCCGCGGACCGCGTTGCTGAGGTTCGTGACCTGCTCGTCGCTCGCCTCGCCCTGGGTGAAGCACTGCACGACCAGGTCGGTGGCGGCGACCAGGTCGGCGTCCCCGTAGACCTCGGGTCCCTCGTGGACGTCGACCGAGAAGCCGTTCTCCTCGAGGAAGGGGATGAACCGCTCGGTCGCCTCGACCGGACTGTGGCCCTCCCACCCGCCGCGGACGACGAGGGCACGGCGTGGTGTGGCGTCTGGCATGGTGCTGGATCTCCTGGGGTGCGAAGGGTCGGATCAGGGGCGGGTCAGGGTCGGGGCAGCAGCGGGGTCACCGGGCCGCGACCCGTGCGGCCCGGAGCCGGCGCGGGCCGTCGAACATCGGCCACCGGCGAGGCGCGCTCGCCAGCCGGCTGTGGATCGCGTGGAACGCCGGCTTGCGGTGCAGGTTCTCGTCGAACGGCAGGGGGCGGCGGTGCCCTCCGTCGCCCCGCGGGAGGTCCTCCTCCAGCCAGGTGTAGCGGTCGGAGAGCCCGAAGTTGATCACGGCCGCGATGTCCGTCTCCTCCAGGGCCACGTCGAGGTAGCGCTTGTAGACGTCGGCGACCATCCGGTCCCGGCGGTGCGCGGCCTTGGGCAGCCCGTCGTCGAGCACGTCCAGCTCGGTGATGAAGATCTTCAGGCCCCGGTCGGAGAGCTCCGAGAGGAAGCGGCGGTACTGCCGGGCGTGGAACCGCTCGTGGAAGCGGTCGGCCAGCAGGTGCGCCTGGATGCCGAAGGCGTGCACCGGCACGTCGTGGTGCAGCAGGCGGTCGAGGACCTGCAGGGTGGCCCGGATCTTGTCCGACGGCTTGTCGCCGAACTGGCTGACCGTCTCGTAGCCGAAGTCGTTGAGGACCAGGCACGCGCGCCGGTCGCTCTCGTGGGCCTCGTGGAAGGCGTGGGCGACGTACTCCGGTCCGATCGTCTTGAACCAGGGCACGTCCGTGCGCAGCCCCCGGTGGCCCTGGTCGGTCCCGTTGACGATCGCCTCGTTGACGACGCTCCACATGGCGACCCGTCCGCGGTAGCGCCGCATCGTGGCCCGCAGGGTGCCGTAGAGCAGCGCACGCGCCCGGTGCTCCGAGATGTCCCGCAGGTCGGAGTCCTGCCAGCCGTCCCCGAAGCCCTCGTCCCAGACCAGGTGCGCGCCGAAGACGAGCTGCTTGTTGTGCTCGGCGAACTCGATGATCCGGTCGGCGAAGCTGAAGTCGAGCGGCGAGGTGGGGGTGGGCCGCAGGCGGTACCAGAGCAGGTCGTCCTCGGTGAACAGTACGGCGGCCTGCCGGCGGTGCAGCCGGGAGTAGCCGGGGTCCAGCTGCCAGGTCGCGGTCGAGGATCCGTAGAGGAGGCCGCGCCGGGCGGCGGTGCGCCACAGCGGTTCGGGCGTGCCGTGTCGCTCGTCTGCCAGGGCGTCGCCGAGGGGTACGGCGCTCGCCGTGGCTCCCAGCGCCGCGGCCGCTGCACCGAGCAGCACCGTCCGCCTCGTGGTTCCGGTCTCCTCCACCATGCCTTGCTCCTTCTCGCGTTCGGACCGTGCGCGCCGAGACCTGGGGCGAGGTCACCCAGCCGCCGCGCAAAACGATTGCGCGACGCGACCGGTGGTGACTGTATGCCCGACTCGCGGCCTGCTGCAAGACCCTCGGGGACCGTCGTACGGGGATGGCAGGCTGTTCGGGTGAGCACATCGCGACTGGCGCCGGGGTCCGGGTTCGACGAGGTGGAGGCCTGGGTCCTGGACCTCCTGCGCCGGACGCACCGGCCGGGGGCGTCGGGCATCGTGGACGTGGCCGAGGTCGCCGTGCACCCGCAGCGGGAGCTGGTCGTGTGCACCGTGCAGGTGCGCTGGGCGTTCGAGGAGGAGGCGCGACGACAGGTCGTCCTGGTCGCCCTCGACTCGGGGGAGGTCAGGGTTCTGGAGCTGCCCTTCCCCCAGACCAGCGGCCCGGCCTGGTCGCCGGACGGACGGCTGGTGGTCGTCGGTGCGACGGGCGACGGGGGAGCGGTCGCGGCCGTCCTCGACGTCGACGTCGACGGCGGGGTGATCGCCACGTCCGACGTACCCGGGCTGGTGGAGTCGTGCGCCTGGTCGCCGGACGGCTCACGGCTGGCCCTGCAGGTGGCCATGCCGGGGGCCGAGATCTCCGACGTCTACGGGTCGGGTGTCGTCGGTGGAGACGGTGCCGAGCCGTGGCGGCCGCGGGTCCTGCCGAGCCCTGGCGGGCGGCGGGTGGCGTTCGTATGGGACCCGGCGCGGGAGTCGGCGGAAGCAGTGACCTCGCTGAACGTCTGGGAGGTGGTGTGGAGCGGTCCCGAGGCGCTGCTGGCGTTGACGAGTGAGGCGCCGGACGAGGGTGCATGGTACGCCGCGGTGCTGAGCAGGCTCGACCTCCGCACCGGGTCGGTCGAGGTGCTGCACCGGCCGGCGCACCAGCTCGCCGAGCCGCGCTCGCCCGACGGGGGCGGGTCGTGGTCGGTGCTCTCCGGGGTGCAGAGCGACCGCGGTCTGCCCGCAGGTGCGCTCCTGGTGTCGACCGGGGGATCAGGCCCAGTCGAGGTCGACACGGAGGGCGTTTACGTGAACGACCACCGGTGGCTGGACGAGACGACGGTGCTCTACACAGGGCTTCGGGGACTGGACACGGTGGTCGCTCTCGTCGACGTCCGCAGCGGCGAGACCCGTCCGGTGTGGTCGGGTCCGCAGACGAGCGGGGAGTTCCAGCCGGAGGTCAGCGGCATCGCGGGACGGCCGCCGGTCGTCGTGCTCGAGGACCACCTGACGCCGCCGACGCTCGGTGTGCTCGAGGAGGGCGGGTTCCGCGCGCTGCTGGCCGCGGACGGCGAGGGTCCGCGGTTCCAGTCCGCGCAGGCCGGTCGCACCTCGCGCCTGTCGTGGACATCCTCGGACGGGCTGGAGATCCAGGGCCTCCTGACCGTGCCGGCCGGCGAGGCGCCATACCCGGTGGTGGTGCACGTCCACGGCGGCCCTACGCACGCCTGGCGTGACACGTGGTCAGGGCGCGACCCGCACACCACGGCCCTGGTCGCGCGTGGGTACGCGGTGCTGCGGCCCAACCCGCGGGGGAGCACCGGGCACGGCGCCGCGTTCGCCGAGGCCGTCTACGGCGACATGGGAGGCCTGGACGTCGACGACGTGGTGTCCGGGGTCGAGCACCTCGTCGGCCTCGGCGTCGCGGACCCGAGCCGGGTGGGCATCACCGGCAACAGCTACGGCGGGTTCATGGCGACGTGGGTGCCGTGCCGCTCCGAGCTCTTCGCCGCCTCGGTGGCCCGCTCGCCGGCGACCGACTGGCTGACCCAGCACCTGACGAGCAACATCGCCGAGTTCGACCGGCTGTTCGTGCAGGGCGACCCCTTCGACCCGGCGTCGCACTACGCCTCCCGGAGCCCGCTGCGCGCGGTCGACCGGATCCGGACCCCGGTCCTGCTCACCGCGGGTCTGCTGGACCTCGCCACGCCGGCGTCCCAGGCGCAGGTCCTGTACTCCGCGCTGGCCGAGAGGGGAGTCGATGCGGAGCTCGCGATCTATCCCGAGGAGGGCCACGGGGTCAGGCATCCCGAGGCGGTGGCCGACCAGGTCGCTCGGATGATCCGCTGGTTCGAGCGGTTCATGCCTCCCGACGATGGTGCTCTGCCGCTCAACCCATGACGGACGCCGGCGCCCCGTCCGCCACCTGACGCAGCCGGGAGAAGCCGCCGAGGGACACGGTGTGGCCGGTGCGCGGGAGCCTCACCCGCACCGGCGTGGCGTCGTGGTCGTGCCCGTCCTCTACGGCGGACACCAGTCTCGCCATCAGCAGGCCGACCACTGGCGCGTTCTTGAACTGGTTGCCGCTGGTGCCGATGGCGACGTAGAACCCACGTCGGTCGGTGCGGTCGTAGAGCGGCGTCCAGTCGTTGCTCACGTCGTACGCCGCCGCGACGCCGGTGGGGCGGTTCGGGACGCGTAGCTCCGGCAGCCGCCGCGCCGCCCTGGTGATCTGGGCGGTGAACCGCTCGGGGGTCGGGTACGGCGACACACCGTCCGGGTCGCTGACCCACTCCAGCGGATCGCACTCCGGCTCGGTGCCGCCGACCAGGACGGCGTCCCCCGCGACCGGCCGGATGTAGGTGCCGAGGTCCAGGTCGGCGAGGATGGCGCCCGGCGCGGCGTCGGTGCTGAAGGCCTGCGGCGCCGTGACCTGGTGCACCTCCTGGCGCAAGGGCCTGGTGGCGACCGTGAAGTCTGTGCCGACCCCGGCCATCCGGTTGACCTGTCCCGACCAGGGGCCGGCGGCGTTGACCACGACCGGAGCCTCGACGACGTCGCCGTCCGCAGTGGTGAGGCGCCATACCTGCGTGGCCGTCTGCTCGATGCTCGTGACGCGTCGGCGCAGGAGGTAGGTCGCCCCGTGGTGCTGTGCGGCGTTGGCCAGGTTGTGCGCGGCGAGGGACGGGTCGCTCACGTAGCCGGCGTCCGGGGTGAAGAGCCCGTGGACCTCGCCGGTCGGCGGAGCGAAGAACTCCTCCGACGACACCGGCTTGGGAGGCCCGAACGAGCCCACGTCCAGGGCCGGGAGATGTCGCCGTAGCTCGTCCGGGCTCCAGCTCTCCCAGGGGATCCCTGCACGGTCGAAGAGATCGCAGGACCGGCCGTGGCCGTCGGCGTCCGCGGTGAGCAGCACCAGCCCGGTCCGCTGGAACGTTGCCAGGCCCGTGCTGTCCCGGTGGCCGAGGTGCTTCTCCCACTGCCGCCAGCCGTGAAGGCCTTCCCAGGACAGGGCAACGCCCTCCCAGGTCGAGTAGTTGAACCGCACGATCGCGCTCGAGGCGCTGGTCGACCCGTGCCCGATGCCGCCGGCCTTGTCGAGGACCACGACGGACCGGCCATCACGCGCGAGCTCGAGGGCGATGGAGGACCCGATCACGCCCGCGCCGACCACGACAGCGTCCGCGGTGTGCACCATCCGGCCATCCTCGCAGAGCCCCCTCCCGCCCTCGTTGAGCCGGCAGCCATTCCCGTTGAGAAAGCGGGAATTCCCGTTGAGAGGGCGGGCATTCCCGTTGAGAGGGCGGGCATTCCCGTTGAGACGGCTGACATTCCCGTT
>JAWWPF010000333.1:0-4144 GCA_033850795.1 Nocardioidaceae bacterium
GCGCAGAAGGTCGAGAAGTCCTCCGGGGTGACGATCAAGCCGGTCAGCGAGGAGCAGGCGGTGACCGACGTGCTGACGAAGGTCGAGTCGGGGGAGGCCGACGCGGGACTCGTCTACGTCACCGACGTGAAGGGAGCCGGGAGCAAGGTCAAGGGCATCACCTTCCCCGAGTCGTCCTCGGCGGTGAACACCTATCCCATCGCGGTCCTGTCGAAGAGCAGGAACGCGACGCTGGCTCAACAGTTCGTGGACCTGGTGACGGGCGCACAGGGGCAGTCGGTCCTTGCTGCGGCCGGGTTCGCCAAGCCATAGCGTGTTGACTCGACCGCGTTCGGTCGGCCTTCCCGGCTGGGTGTTCGTCCCGGCCGCTGCCGGTGGGATCTTCGTGGTGCTCCCGCTCGTGGCGATGCTGACCCGTGTCCAGTGGCGCGACTTCTTCGCGCTGATCACCTCCGACTCGTCGGTCGCGGCGCTCGCGCTGAGCCTGCGGACCTCGGCCACCAGCACCCTGTGCTGCGTGGTGTTCGGGGTTCCGATGGCCCTGGTGCTGGCCAGGACGAGCTTCCGTGGCCAGCAACTGCTCCGGTCCCTGGTCCTGCTGCCGCTCGTGCTGCCTCCGGTGGTGGGGGGCATAGCGCTGCTCTACACGTTCGGCCGAAGGGGCCTGCTGGGACACACGTTCGAGGTGCTCGGCATCCAGGTGGCGTTCTCCACGACTGCGGTCATCATGGCCCAGACGTTCGTGGCGCTGCCGTTCCTGGTGGTGAGCCTCGAAGGGGCGCTGCGCACGTCGGGGCAGCGGTACGAGGCGGTGGCCGCCACACTCGGCGCTCGCCCGACGACCGTGTTCCGTCGGGTCACGCTGCCCTTGGTGCTGCCCGGGTTGGCGGCCGGGGCCGTCCTGTCCTTCGCCCGGTCGCTGGGGGAGTTCGGCGCGACCATCACCTTCGCGGGCAGCCTGCAGGGCGTCACGCGGACCTTGCCGCTGGAGATCTATCTCCAACGTGAGGTCGATCCCGACGCGGCGGTCGCCTTGTCGCTGGTGCTGGTCGTCGTGGCGGTCGTGGTCATCGGACTGGCTCGCGGCGGCCGGGGAGCCTGATGGGTCTCGAGGTCGCGGCCATCGTCAGCGAGCGCGGGCTCGACGTGAGCCTGACGGTAGGCGAGCGGGAGGTCGTGGCAGTCCTGGGACCCAACGGGTCCGGGAAGTCGACGCTGCTCTCCGTGATCGCGGGTTTGCTGCGTCCCGAGTCCGGGCGGGCCACGTTGGAGGGAAGGGTGCTCTTCGACGTCGGCGGCTCCGGTGCCGGCGATGTCTGGGTGCCCGCGCACGCCCGGGGAGTGGCGCTGCTCGCCCAGGAACCGTTGCTCTTCCCGCACCTGAGCGCGCTCGACAACGTCGCGTTCGGACCTCGCAGCGCCCGTCATACCCGCAGCGAGTCCCGCAGCATCGCCCGACGCTGGCTCGCCCAGGTGGACGCCTCCGAGTACGCCGATCGCAGACCGGCCCAGCTCTCCGGTGGGCAGGCGCAGCGGATCGCGATCGCCCGGGCCCTCGCCGCCGATCCCGACCTGCTGCTCCTCGACGAGCCCATGGCCGCGCTCGACGTGGCAGTGGCGCCGGCGCTCCGGCAGATGCTGCGCCGTGTCCTGTCGGACCGTGCGGTCATCATCGTGACCCACGACGTCCTGGACGCCCTCCTGCTGGCCGACCGGGTCATCGTCCTTGAGAACGGACGCGCGGTCGAGGACGGGCCGACCACCACAGTCCTGTCGCGTCCCCGCAGTGGCTTCGCTGCCCGCATCGCCGGCCTCAACATGGTGCGCGGAACCCTGGAGGGTGACGGGGTCCGCACCGAGAACGGCCTCGTCGTCGAAGGGCTCGCCGATGAGCCGATCGAGCAGGGCGAGACCACGGTCGCGTTGTTCCGCCCCAGCGCCGTCGGTGTCTACCTCGCGCCACCCGGCGGCAGCCCCCGCAACGTGTTCGAGGTGACGATCACCGAGCTCGAGCCGCACGGGGACCAGATCCGGGTCCGCACCGCCGACTTCAGTGCCGACGTCACCCCAGGAGCCGTCGCCGACCTCCGGCTGGCCCCTCACAAGTCGGTGCTCTTCACCGTCAAGGCGAGCGAGGTCGCCATCTACCGGACCGTCACACGTCGGGACGCATCACGGTCGCGGCCCTGACCTCTGGACCCCTCACCGTGCCATAGTCGTCGGGACGGTCAGGAGGGCACGCGCATGAACTCGACGACCTCGTCGCTCTTCTGGATCGTGGTGTGCAGTGTCGTGGCGCCGCTGGTCGCCGGCCTGGTGCCACGCAAGCTCGTGCCCGAGGTCGTGCTCCTGCTCGTGCTCGGTGTGCTGATCGGGCCTCACGTGTTCGGCGGTGCGGAAACGACCCAGCCCATCGAGCTGCTTCGGGAGCTGGGGCTCGGCCTGCTGTTTCTCCTGGCGGGCTACGAGATCGAGCTCGAGGAGCTGTCCGGCGCCGGCGGTCGTCGCGCCTGGTGGACCTGGCTGCTATGCCTGGGTGTCGCGCTGCTGCTGGTGTGGGTCATCGGGCTGTCGGGCGCGATCCACGCCGAGGTCGCCGTCGCGATCGCGCTCACCTCGACGTCGCTCGGCACGCTCCTGCCGATCCTCAAGGACTCCGGGATGCTCGGGACCCGGGTCGGCGACGCGGTCATGCATCACGGCGCGTTCGGAGAGCTCGGCCCGATCGTCGCCATGGCGCTGCTGCTCGGGACCCAGGGCCCCGTGCGCTCCCTCGTGGTCCTGCTGGCCTTCGGCCTGGCAGCGGTGGCCGTCAGCATGTTCGCCACCCAGCTTCGGCGAGAAGGGTCCAGGCTGCTGACCGTCATCCGCGCCGGCGCCGAGACGACCGGGCAGACCGTCGTCCGGCTGGCGATGCTCCTTCTGGTCACGCTGGGAGTGATCGCCATCAGCGTCCACCTCGACATCGTCCTCGGGGCCTTCGCGGCCGGCATCGTGCTCCGCCGGCTGCTCCCGTCGGGCCACGAGGGCCTGGAGCTCCGGTTGAACGGCCTGGCGTTCGGCTTCCTCATCCCGGTCTTCTTCGTCACCTCCGGGATGGCGATCGACCCCTCGGCCGTCGCCAGCGAGCCGGGTGTCCTGGTGGTGTTCGTGGTGCTGATCCTCGTGGTCCGGGGCGGACTCGTGCTCGCCTCGGAGCACGCGCACGGACGCCGTACCGAGCCGTCGCGACGGCCTCCCGCCCGCGAGTCCCTCGCGGTGGCGTTGTACGCCGCGACGGGACTGCCCATCATCGTCGCCGTGACCTCGTCCGCGGTCTCCGCCGGTCAGATGACGACTCAGAACGCCTCCGTCCTCGTTGCCGGCGGTGCGATCACGGTCCTGACGTGCCCCCTCGCCGCGACGCTCCTGCTCGGACGGCGCGAGGAGGACGCGCCGACCGTGGCCCCGCGTCCCTGAGCGGACTCGACGGCCTGAGGGCCCGGCGTCGATGACTTCACCGGCGCATGCCGGTCATAGAGACCATGAGCGGAACAGCGACCACCACTCCCACCTCGACCGGCTACGCCGACGTCAACGGCCTGCACCTCTACTACGAGGAGTACGGCGCCGGCGGAGCTCCGCTGGCCCTGCTGCACGGCGGCATGCTGACCATCGACCTCAACTTCGCCGGGCTCATCCCTCTGCTGGCGCAGCGGCACCGCGTCATCGCCGTCGAGCTGCAGGGCCACGGCCGAACCGCTGACATCGACCGCATCATCTCTCCAGCCGGCTCCGCTGCCGACGTCGTCGGCCTACTCGACCATCTCGGCATCAACCGGGCGCACGTGCTGGGGCACTCCATGGGCGGGGCCGTGGCGATGGAGCTGGCCGTGTCCCATCCCGACCGCGTGCTGTCCGTGGTGCCGGTCTCGATCACGGTGCGGCCCGAGGGCATGCATGCCGACTTCTCCGACGCCCAGGCGATGGCGACCTCCACCCGGATGCCGACCGCCGAGGACATGGCCGCCATGAGGTCGAGCTACGAGCGCCTGTCACCGCACCCGGAGCACTTCGACGAGTTCCTCGCCACGTTGTCCTCGTCGAACGCCGACCTCCAGGGCTGGTCCGACACGCAGCTCGCGGGGATCACCGCCCCGGTCCT
>JAWWPF010000334.1:0-7581 GCA_033850795.1 Nocardioidaceae bacterium
CAGCTCTCGCAGCTGCCCCATCCGATAGCGGACCGTCTGGGCATGGACGTGCAGGTCCTCGGCGACGGCGTCGCGCCGTCCCTGGTGCAGCAGCCAGGAGCGCAGTGTCTCGGCGAGCCGCTGCCCGGAGGCCGGACGGAGCCGGGCCAGCGGTGCGAGGACCGCGGCGCGCAGGTCCGAGAGCGCCTCGAGGTCGGCCCCGACCACGAGGTCCGCGAGGTGCTGCTCGCTGTCGAGCGCCTCGCCCTCGCCGGCCCCGGTGCCGGGTCGCGGTGGACCGGTCAGCAACCGCACCGCCCGCCGGTACGACGTACGCGCCTGGGTCCACGGACGCGGAGGCCCGACCACCGCTGACCGGCCGTGCAGCAGGCGGAGCAGCTGGGCGCGGTCCCGCCCGTCCATGTCCGGGACGAGCAGCAGCGACAGCTGCTCGGCGACCTCCTCCTCCAGACCCGGCAGGTCCTCCCCCACCTGCAAGGTGCCCGGTGGGAGCAGCGACACCGCTCCGCGGACCTGGGCCGCCGGGAGCAGCACGGCGGTCAGCGTGCGCGGCACGACCCAGTCGGCGCGCTCGGCGCCGGCGGCGAGCACGTCGGCGCTGGCCCCGGACAGGAGGTGCTGGCCGAGGCGCTCGAGGTAGCGCTCACGAACCCGGCCCGTGGTGGAGAGCTCGTCGGTGTGCCCGGCGACGCTGGCGGCGGAGAGCTCGTCGATGTAGGCGAACACCAGCTCGGCGAACTGGGCCATGGTGGCGGCCTCGACCCCGGCGGCACCGGCCGCCGCGGCCAGCTCGCGCCAGGCCACCCGAGCACCCACCCGGTACGCCGCGAGCAGCGCGTCCATGGACCGGCCGCTGCGCGCCTCGCCGCGACCGAGCGCGTAGGCGCCCTCCAGGGTCGGCCCGAGCGGGGTGCTGGGGTCCGACCCGCGGCTCCCCGAGGCGAGCTTGAGGAACCCGCCGAGCGCCATCTGCACTGCCGCCTCGATGTTCTCGGCCATCGTGCCGCTCAACGCGCCGAGGTAGCTGGGCACCTCCGCGGTGATGGCACCCACCGTCTGAGCGGCCACCGACGGCAGCCGTTCGTGCATCGCCGACACCACCGACTCGGCGAGCTCCAGGCCCGGGACACCGCGCACCGTGGCGCCCGCCACACTCTCGGCCATCTTTGTCCCTCCTGAACAACCTGCACGCAGAGATTCACGTCTGAGGGTCATTAGTTTAGCCCTGGGACCAGACATCATGGAGGTATGAGCACCTCCGTCCGACCTCAGCGCGTCACCGGCACCGGCCGCGTGTCGCTGCGTCGCCGGGTGGCACAGCTGGCGGAGCTGGTGACCGCCCCGCTCCTGCCCGCCGACTACCTCGACCTCTTCGACCCGCTGCGCCGGGGCGCCGACCTGCGCGGCCGCATCGAGGAGGTGGTCCCGGAGACCGCGGACGCGGCCACCCTGGTCATCCGCCCGGGTGCGGACTGGGCCGGTCATGTCCCCGGCCAGTACGTCCGCATCGGCGTGGACGTGAACGGCGTCCGCCAGTGGCGCGCCTACTCCCTGACCCACGGCCCCCGCGCCGACGGCCGGATCTCGATCACCGTCAAGGCGGTGCCGGACGGGAAGGTCAGCAACCACCTGGTCCGGCGCGCGACGGCCGGCACGCTCGTGCACCTCGAGCAGGCGGCCGGCGAGTTCGTCCTCCCGACCGAGGCCGCAAAGCTGCTGTTCGTGACGGCCGGGTCCGGCATCACGCCGGTGGTCGGCATGCTGCGCAACCTGTTCCCGGTCGCCGAGTCCGGCGTGGTGCGGCTGCCCCGGAGCGAGAGGTACGACATCACCGTCGTCCACGTGGCGCCGAGCGAGCCGGACTCGATCTTCATCCGCAACCTGCGCGAGCTCGACGAGGCCGGGCTGATCCGCCTCGTCGCTCGCTACGACGACGTGCACGGAGTCCTCGACGTCGACGACCTGGCGGACCTGGTCCCCGACCTCGAGGAGCGGACCACCTTCGCCTGCGGACCGGCGGGGCTTCTCGACGCCCTCGAGGCGCACCACGCGCGGCACGGCCTCGCGTTGGTCACCGAGCAGTTCAAGGTGGCGACCGTGGAGCCCGGCGAGGGCGGCACCGTCACCTTCGCCTCGGGTACGACGATCGATGCCGACGGCGCCACCCCGATCCTCGACGCCGCGGAGGATGCCGGCGTGCTGATGCCCTCCGGCTGCCGGATGGGGATCTGCTACGGCTGCGTCCTGCCGATGCGCGAGGGCGCGGTCCGCGACCTGCGCAACGGCGAGATCACCACGGCCGCCCCGGGTGACGGCGTGCGCATCCAGACCTGCATCAACGCCGCGGCCGGCCCCTGCCACCTCGAGCACTGACCCACCCCTCTCACGTCTCGGCACGATCCCGCACCCTCCACGAAGGAGCACCCATGACCGTCTTGCAGAAGAAGGACGTCGACCCCACCGCTCACCTGACCCCGGAAGACATCGAGCGGCTCGCCGAGGAGCTCGACGCGATCCGCCAGCAGGTCCTCGACACGCGCGGCGAGCGCGACGCGTCATACATCCGCAAGGTCATCTCCACCCAGCGCAAGCTGGAGCTGGGCAGCCGCGCCGTACTGCTGGTCTCGATGTTCCCGCCCGCCTGGATCCTCGGCACGGCCGGGCTGGCGATCGCGAAGATCATCGAGAACATGGAGATCGGGCACAACGTCATGCACGGCCAGTGGGACTGGATGCGCGACCCGAAGATCCACTCGACCACCTGGGAGTGGGACAACGCCTCCCCCTCCGAGCAGTGGAAGCACTCGCACAACGAGCTGCACCACACGTACACGAACGTGATCGGCAAGGACAACGACCTCGGCTACGGCATCATGCGCGTCGACGAGGACCAGCGATGGGTGCCGTTGTACCTCGCGCAGCCGCTGTGGAACTTCCTGAACGCGTGCTTCTTCGAGTACGGCATCGCGGCCTACGACCTCGAGCTCGGCAAGAACCTGGGCTCGAAGAAGCGCCGCAGCAGCCCGGACTTCAAGGCCCGCACGAAGCAGACACTGAGGAAGATCCGTCAGCAGGTCACCAAGGACTACGTGCTGCACCCGCTGCTGTCCGGCCCCTCGGCGCTGAACACGCTCGCCGCGAACTACACCGCCAACCTGGTCCGGAACCTGTGGACGCACTCGGTGATCATGTGCGGCCACTTCCCGGAGGGCGTCGAGACCTTCGAGCGCCGCTCGATCAACGGCGAGACCCGCGGCGAGTGGTACCTGCGGCAGATGCTCGGCTCGGCCAACATCAGCGGCAGCAAGCCCATGCACTTCATGACCGGGAACCTGTCCCACCAGGTCGAGCACCACCTGTACCCGGACCTGCCGAGCAACCGCTACGCCGAGATCGCGGTGCAGGTGCGCGACGTCTTCGACCGGTACGGGCTGCCCTACGTCACCGGCTCGCTGCCCCGCCAGGTCGGGTCGGCGTGGAAGAAGGTCATCCGGCTCTCGCTGCCGAACGACTTCGGCGCCAAGGCGCAGCGGGTCGTCAGCGCCACCGTGCTGCAGGCGCCGGCCCGGCTGGTCGGCCGTCAGACGGGCGTGGCTGAGCCCGAGGCGGCCTGAGCTCGCGGAATCCGCGCCGTCTCACCGGTAATCAGAGCCGTCTCAACGAGGTGGAAAGCCGGGGCCCCCGGGTCCTGGCGAACCGGGGGGCCACTGCAGCTCCTGCCCGTCCCCTCGCCGGTACCGAGCTACCAACAGGTGGCCAAAAGCGTGGGTTGGACGAGAACTGACCTGGGAGAGTCAGTCCTCGTCGCCGCGACGTTGCTCGGGGACCATCCCGGTCAACAGGTCGCGCACTTCGGACTCGCGATAACGGCGATGTCCGCCGAGAGTCCGGATCGAGCTCAGCTTGCCGGCTTTGGCCCATCGGGTGACCGTCTTCGGGTCGACCCTGAACATGGCCGCTACCTCTGCAGGCGTGAGCAACGGTTCGGACTCAGGTGGCCGCGTGTTCATGGCGGGCCTCCCTCACAATTGTTCCTCCACGGGTGTCCGGGAGCCCGGACACTTCCCACAGTGTGGCACCGCTCAACGTAAAACGGGACGTTCAAACTATGACAATGACCTAAATGAGTATCCAAGCCGCCCTGACTAGTCATTTCGGACTATGAGAATCGGCTGCGCAACCCCCTAGATCGGGGTGGTCCTTACGCCGTCCGGCTCGCACTGGTCCGATCTTCGTCCGGTTCGCCGCCATTCTCCTGCCGTGCCGGGATCCGTAGGCTGTGACCGGGAGCACACACCACCCCGTCACTCCCGTCCGGCACCGAGGCACCCGCTCACCTGCGGGTCCGGCACGAAGGGTCACCACCCATGACCGAGTCCCCGTCATCGTCCCCGTCATCGGAGAGGCCGGCCCACCCCGAGCCACGCCCAGGCCGCGGCAGCGTCTTCGCCCGCGGCGCAGGACATGAGCAGGTGGTCTACTGCCACGACGAGCCCACCGGCCTGAGGGCGATCATCGCGATCTACTCGACGGCCCTCGGACCGGCTCTCGGCGGCACCCGCTTCTACCCCTACGCCACCGAGGACGACGCGCTCGAGGACGTCTTGAACCTCTCCCGGGGTATGGCGTACAAGGCCGCCCTCGCCGGGCTGGACCTCGGAGGCGGCAAGGCGGTGATCATCGGTGACCCGGCCCAGCACAAGACCGAGGCCCTCCTGCGCGCCTACGGACGGTTCGTGCAGTCCCTGAGCGGTCGGTACTACACGGCCTGCGACGTCGGCACCTACAGCGAGGACATGGACCACGTCGCCCGGGAGTGCTCCTTCGTGACCGGCCGCACCGTCGCCCATGGCGGCGCCGGCGACTCCTCGGTGCTGACCGCGTACGGCGTGTTCCAGGGGATGCGGGCGGCCGCCGACGTCACCTGGGGACGACCCGCCCTCGAGGGGCGCACCGTCGGCGTCGCCGGTGTCGGCAAGGTGGGGCGTCACCTGGTCACCCACCTCGTGCAGGACGGCGCCCGGGTGGTCGTCACCGACGTGGACCCGCTGGCCGTGGCCGCCGTGCAGCAGACGCACCCGAGCGTCCGCGCCGTCCCCGACGTCGACGCCCTGGTCACCTCCGACCTCGACGTGTACGCGCCGTGCGCGCTCGGCGGAGCCCTCGACGACGGGGTGGTCGACACGCTGAGCGCCAGGATCGTCTGCGGAGCCGCGAACAACCAGCTGGCCCACGAGGGCATCGAGAAGGAGCTGGAGGACCGTGGCGTCCTCTACGCGCCGGACTACGTGGTGAACGCCGGCGGGCTGATCCAGGTCGCCGACGAGCTGGAAGGGTTCTCCTTCGAGCGGGCCAAGCAGCGCGCCACGGGCATCTTCGACACCACGTCGCGGGTCTTCGCGCTGGCCCGGGCCGAGGGCGTGCCGCCCGCCGTGGCCGCCGACCGGCTCGCGGAGCGCCGGATGACCGAGATCGGCCGGCTGCGCAGCATCTGGCTCGGCTGACCCTCAGGGCCGCCCGGCGGCTCCGGGCGTGCGGCTGTGCCGCGTGGAGCCGATGAGCGAACGGGGACGACCGAGGTCAGTCTCGACCGGTGCTGGAGTAGCCCGCCCAGTCGTCGTACTCGTCCGGGGTACCGTCGTCGGCGTCGTCGCTCGCCTTGTGATCGGTGCCGTGCAGCTCCTGCGCCAGCGCACTCAGGTCCGTCTCGTGTGAGCGGTACTTGAGGTCGCGTGCGACCTTGGTCTGCTTGGCTTTTGCACGGCCGCGCCCCATAGGGTCGACCCCCTCGCACTCATGGCCGGAGTCACGTCGGACCGTGCCTCGGCATCCGTCTTGACGGATGCTGGGACCGGTCCAGGCGAGCGTCCGGGCTTCTCGTTAGGTTCTCGTGTGCCAACCGTACCTGGCGGATGGTTGTTACCGCACCTCGGACCGGTAAACGTCCGCGTGTCCGACCCCACGACGCTCGAGGCGGCCGGCAGCCGCGCCGCCGCTCAGGCCCAGCCGGGATGTACGCCGGTCAGCCGCACGGTCCCTCCGGGTGCGCCCCCGGCGGGTCCGGCGGTTGCTGGGTCCGGCACCGGCGTCACCTCGCCGCAGACCCAGGCGTCCAGGCCGTGACCGCGGAGCAGGGTCACCGCACGGTCGGCGTCCTCGGGCGCGACGACCGCGACCATCCCGACACCGCAGTTCAGGGTCCGCTCGAGGTCCGCCTGCTCGACCGCGCCGACCCGGCGGACCAGGTCGAAGACGGCCGGCGGGGTCCAGCTGCCCCGGTCGATCGTGGCGGCCACGCTGTCGGGCAGGACGCGCTCCAGGTTCGCCGCGAGGCCGCCTCCGGTGACGTGCGACATCGCGTGCGTGGCCGTGTTTCGAGTCAGGTCCAGGCACGCCTTCGCATAGATCGTGGTCGGCTCCAGGAGCTCCTCGCCGAGCGTGCGGCCGAGGTCGTCGACGTGCCGGTCCAGGGCCCAGCCGACGCCCCCGTCGGCGGGCGCCGCGAGGAGCACGTGCCGGACCAGGGAGTAGCCGTTCGCATGCAGGCCGCTGGACCCCATCGCCACGAGCACGTCGCCGGGCTGGACGCGGCCGGGTCCGAGCAGGCTGGTGGCCTCCACGACGCCGGTGGTGGAGCCGGCGAGGTCGTACTCGTCCGGCCCCAGCAGCCCCGGGTGCTCGGCGGTCTCGCCGCCCACCAGCGCGCAGCCGGCCTGCACGCAGGCCTCGGCGACGCCCTGGACGATGGCGGCCACCCGTTCGGGTACGACGCGGCCCATCGCGATGTAGTCGGTGAGGAACAAGGGCTCTGCCCCGCACACCACGAGATCGTCCACCAGCATCCCGACGAGGTCGAAGCCGATGGTGTGGTGCACGTCCATGGCCTGGGCGACCGCGACCTTCGTCCCCACGCCGTCCGCGGAGGTGGCCAGCAGCGGCTTGTCGAAGGCCTTGAGCGCGCTGGCGTCGAACAGGCCGGCGAACCCGCCGATCCCGCCGAGCACCTCCGGGCGCCGCGCCTTGTCGACCCAGACCTTCATCAGCTCGACGGCCTTGTCGCCGGCGTCGATGGAGACACCCGCCGCCTCGTACGTCGCGCCTATCCTCGCGGCGGGTTCCTGCTCGCTCATCGTGCTCCTCGCCCGGCGGCGCTCAGGGACGCTCGAGCGAGTCGCCGGCGCCGCCACCGGTCAGCGACGTGGACAGCCCGTCGGGGTGGGTCGAGCGGCTCGCCAGCACCGGCTCGAGCTCGAGCAGGTGCTTGCCGAGGTGCTCGGGGTCCGGCAGCTCGATGGGGTACACCCCGTCGAAGCAGGCCCGGCACAGGTTCGGGCCCGGGACCTCGGTCGCCTCGACGAGCTGGTCCAGGGAGATGTACCCGAGGGAGTCCGCGTCGATGGACCGGCAGATCTCGTCGGTGCTGAGCCCGTTGGCGATCAGCTCGGCGCGGGTCGCGAAGTCGATGCCGTAGAAGCACGGCCACTTCACCGGTGGGCTGGAGATCCGCACGTGGACCTCGCGGGCCCCGGCCTCGCGTAGCATCCGGACGAGCGCGCGCTGGGTGTTGCCGCGCACGATCGA
>JAWWPF010000004.1:0-2837 GCA_033850795.1 Nocardioidaceae bacterium
CAACGACCAGGGTGCCGGCACGGCGGGCATGGTGGTCTCCAGCACCGCCCGGGACTCGCTGAACGCGGTCGACCTGCTGTATCGCCGCGACGGTGGCCGGCAGCCCCAGGTGCTGATCTCCGATACCGGCTCATACACAGACATGGTGTTCGGCCTGCTGAAACTGTTGGGGGTGGCGTACCGGCCGGAACTGGCGGACCTGCCGGATCAGAAGCTGTGGCGGATCAACCCGTCCGCCGACTACGGCATGCTGGACGGCGCCGCCCGCGGCCGTATCGACCTGGCCCGGGTCCGTCAGCACTGGCCGGACATCCTGCGCATGGTCGCCTCCGTGCACAGCGGCACGGTCTCGGCCAGCGACGTGATGCGGATGCTGCAGCACGGCGGCCAGCCCACCCAGCTCGGTCAAGCCCTCGCCCACTTCGGCCGGATCTTCAAAACGTTGCACGTGCTGTCCTACGTCGACGCCGAGTCGTACCGGCGGGCGATCAAACGCATGCGCAGCCTTCAGGAGAACCGGCACGGCCTGGCCAAGTACGTCTTCCACGGCCGCCGCGGCGACCTGCGCGAGGCGTATCACGCGGGAATGGAGGACCAGCTCGGCGCCCTCGGCCTCATGATCAACTGCATCCCGTTATGGAACACTGTCCATCTGAATGCGATCCTTGAGCAGCTGCGCGCCGAGAGCGTCGCGGTCCTGGACGCCGACGTCGCCCTGCTCTCGCCGTACATGTACGCCCACATCAACGTTCATGGGCATTACACCTTCACTGCCCCCGACCTCGGCGGCGCCCGCCGGCCCTTGCGCGCACCCGGCGCGGCGGCCGAGGAGTAATACCTCGTGGTCGGGTGCGTCTACCTACCTTGCCCCTCGCCGTAGCTCCGGGATTTCCAGGCCTGGCTGGGCGACCGGGCATGGACCACCGGGCCGGGCCGAAGGCGCTGTTCTTCGGCGGTGGGGTGGGCTTCGGGAGCGGCGGGTGCTGCTGCCGGGGGTCTCGACGCTGGTCGAGTTGGTCGCCGAGGTGCGTCAAGCGGCCGAGGACCGGCTGTACGACGTGCTGGCCTAGGCGGTCAGCGCCGAGCAGTCATCCAGAGAGATTGTGCGCGCAACGGTGTAACCGGCGCCGTTGCGCGCACGCTCTCTGACCGGGTTCTAGCCGGGGATGAGCCATTGTTGGGCGAGGGATCCGTTACACCCGCTGAGCCACGCACCGTTGCCGGCAGCAGGAAACCCTCCGGGGAGCTCAAGGCAGGTGTTGCGGGTGCCGGAGATCCGAGAGATCAAGGCGGTGACAGCGCCGGGTACGGAGGACCCCGGCTCCCAGTTCTCATTGCTGATCGCGTTGCAGGGCCACTGGTTGGCCTGGATGTGGCCGGCCTCCCGGGGGCCCCCGGCATTGAGGCACAGGCCGCTACGGAGGTTGAGGTAGTGGAGTCCGTCCCGGGTCCAGCGCTGCTCCGCCGACCCGTTGCAGGTTGCCTGAATCATCAGCGCTCCAGGACTCGTCGATCCGTTTTGGGGCTGGAGGCAGACGGTCTGCATCGGATTGCTGATCTGGTCGGGGTTGGCGGCCAAGGCCGGCGTCGGAAACGCCAGGATGCTCGTGGCGAGTGCCGCGATGCTGCCGAGCGCGGTCAGGAGTGGACTCTTTCTCATCGGAATGTTCCTCTCGTAGGTCATGTCACTGGTTCGTTTCTTCGGGCGTTCCATCCCGTTCCACGTCCTCCCTGTCGATGCCCGAAGTCGACTGGGGTGTTAGTAAGAACGGCGACACCCGGGGGCCAAGTAGTTGATCTTCGTGTCCTGCTGGGGGTGGGCGGTGGTGGTTGAGCTGGCACGATGCGCTCCACCCGGTCCGGGGTCGGCGGCTCGATCGACCGTGACCGGCATTCAGCGCGTCGGCGACCGTGCACTCCCGGAACCCGTGATGAGTACGGATCTCCGCACGGTGCCGCTTGATCGTGCGGCCCGTCCACTCGTAGAACCCGAACGAGCCGGCGTCGACACCGAGCTGGCGGGCGACGAAGTCCACCCGCGTCAACGTCATGAATGGTCCTTCCGCTGGTCGGGGGTTGTCGTTCTGCCATCGACTGTCCGGTGTGGAAAGCTCACGTGACAGGATCCCGGATGAATCCGTACGCGGGCTTTGTTGCTCGGGCTCAGCGACTGGCTAGGGGTAGATGGTCCGAAGTGTCTCGATGCGGACACCCGTCAGCGGTCAATGTCCGTAACTTGAAACCCGGCCGAAGACACAGACCCGGTTCGGGAGGTGGGCAATGCCGCCGATGCAGGGGCTGGTCGACACGTTCGCGGCGTTGCCCGACCCTGGGCAGGCCGGCACCCTCGACGGGCTAGTCGAGCGGCTGCGGTTGTTGAAGCTTTGGGCCGGTGACCCGTCGTATGAGCGCATCAAGGACCGCGTCAACACGGCCTGGTCCGCGGCGGGCCGTCCCGCCGGTGACCTGGCGCGCAAGACCACCGTGGCGGACTGTTTCCGGCCCGCCCGGCGGCGGTTGAACCCTGACCTGGTTGTCGCGGTGGTGCAGGCTTTGCACCCAGATGCCGGCTACGTGACGCAGTGGCGCCAAGCGCTGCAAGTGATCGGTGGGCGCAGCGAGGCAGCCTCGCAGGTCCAGGTCCAGGACCGGCTGCCACCGGATCTGGCCGGGTTCACCGGCCGCGTCGCCGAGTTGGACCTGCTCCGGCAGGCGCTGCGCCACGGTCAATTGGAGGGCGGCGCGGTGGTGGTCTTCACGATCGCCGGGATGGCCGGGGTCGGCAAGACCCAGCTCGCCATCCACGTCGAACGGCTGCTCCATCGGGAGCAGCCGTT
>JAWWPF010000023.1:0-26187 GCA_033850795.1 Nocardioidaceae bacterium
CAGCTCGTCGGAGACCACCTTGCGGAGCAGCCGGTCGTCCTCGAGTATCGCGTCGAGCCCGGCGATGGCCTCCTCCAGCTCGCCCCGCTCACGTTCCAGCTCGAGCTTGGAGAACCTCGTCAGCCGGCGCAACGGCATGTCGAGGATGTAGCTGGTCTGGATGTCGGTCAGGTCGAAGACCTGCATCAGTCGCTCGCGGGCCTGCTGGGCGTCGTCGCTGCCGCGGATGAGCTGGATCACCTCGTCGATGTCGAGGATCGCGAGCAGCAGCCCCTGGACGAGGTGCAGCCGGTCGGCGGCCTTGCCGCGCCGGAACACCGAGCGCCGACGTACGACGTCCAGGCGGTGCTTCAGGAAGACCTCGAGCATCTCCTTGAGCCCGAGGGTCCGCGGCTGCCCGTCGACGAGCGCGACCGCGTTGATCCCGAACGAGTCCTCCATCGGGGTCAGCCGGAACAGCTGCTCGAGGATCGCCTCAGGCACGAAGCCGTTCTTGACCTCGATGACCAGGCGCAGCCCCTTCTCCCGGTCGGTGAGGTCCTTGACGTCGGCGATGCCCTGGAGCTTCTTTGCCTGCACCTGGGTCTTGATCGCGGCGCTGACCCGCTCGGCGCCGACCCCGTAGGGCAGCTCGGTGACCACGATGCCCTTGCGCCGGGTGGTGACGCTCTCGATCCGGGTGGTCGCCCGCATCCTGAAGGAGCCCCGGCCGGTCTCGTAGGCGTCGCGGATCCCGTCGAGTCCGACGATCTTGCCGCCGGTGGGCAGGTCCGGTCCCGGGATGAACCGCATCAGGGCCTCGAGGTCGGCGCCAGGGTGGGTGATCAGGTGCCGCAGGGCCTGGACCACCTCGACCAGGTTGTGCGGGGCGATGTTGGTCGCCATTCCCACCGCGATCCCCGAGGCGCCGTTGACCAACAGGTTGGGGATCGCCGCCGGCAGGACCACCGGCTCCAGCTCACGGCTGTCGTAGTTGCCCTTGAAGTCGACGGTCTCCTCGTCGATGGAGGCGGTCATCGCCAGTGCGGGCGGCGCCATCCGGCACTCGGTGTAGCGCATCGCGGCCGGCACGTCGTCGGGGGACCCGAAGTTCCCGTGCCCGTCCACGAACGGGACCCGCAGCGACCAGGCCTGCACCATGCGGACCAGCGCGTCGTAGATGGCGCCGTCACCGTGGGGGTGCAGGCGACCCATCACCTCGCCCACCACCCGGGCGCTCTTCACGTGCCCGCGGTCGGGGCGCAGGTTCATGTCGGCCATCGTGTAGAGGATCCGCCGCTGCACCGGCTTGAGGCCGTCCTTGGCATCGGGCAGAGCCCGGCTGTAGATGACCGAGTAGGCGTACTCCAGGAAGCTGGCCCGCATCTCGTCGCCCACGTCGATGTCGAGGATGTGCTCCTCGAAGTCGTCGGGCAGCGGAGGTTGCTTCGTCGACCGGGCCATGCGCACATTCTGGTACGCCGCGCCCACCTGCGGCCCGGGGCACGCCGTACCGCGCCCGACCGGGGGCCCGACCGGTAGATTCACGCTCCGTGAGCACACCGACGCCCACCGCGGCCTACCCGCGCCACTGGGAGGCTGACGTCCTGCTCCGGGACGGGCACGTCGCGCACCTGCGGCCGATCAGCCCCGCCGACCGCGACCGCCTCGTGGAGTTCTACTCGCACGTCTCGGCCGAGTCGAAGTACCTCCGGTTCTTCGCGGCGATGCCGGAGCTCTCACCGCACGACGTCGCGCGGTTCACCGAGGTCGACCACCACGACCGCGTCGCGTTCGTGCTCACCGTGGCCGACAAGATGATCGCGGTGGGCCGCTTCGACCGGATCCCTGCCGAGGAGGCGTCCGCCGAGGGCAGGGCCGCCCACCTCGTGGAGGCCGAGGTCGCGTTCCTCGTCCAGGACGCCCACCAGGGCCGCGGGATAGGGAACCTGCTGCTCGAGCACCTGGCGCAGGCGGGCCGGGAACGCGGCGTCGACCGCTTCGTCGCGGACGTGCTGCCGCAGAACAGGCGGATGATCCAGACCTTCCGCGACGCCGGCTACCGGGTCGCGGGGACCTACGAGGACGGCGTCATGCGCCTGGTCTTCCCGATCGACGCCACGGACACGTCCGTCAACGTGATGCTGGCGCGCGAGCACCGCGCCGAGGCCGCGTCCATCCAACGGTTCTTCGACGCCCGCAGCGTCGCGGTCATCGGGGCCTCCCGCCGGCACGACACGATCGGGCAGACCCTGGTGCGCAACCTCGTCCTGGCCGACTACCAGGGCCGGGTGTACGTCGTGAACCCGGCGGCCACGTCGGTGGCGGGGCTGCCTGCCTACGCCACGGTCGCGGACATCCCGGACCAGGTCGACGTCGCCATCGTCGCGGTCCCCGCCGACGCCGTCGAGGACGTGGTCCTGGACTGCGCGGCGAAGGGCGTGCACGGGCTGGTGGTGATCTCCTCCGGCTTCGCCGAGACCGGGGAGGAGGGCCGTCGCCGCCAGCGCCGGCTGGTCGGGCTGGCCCGCAGCTACGGGCTGCGCCTGGTCGGCCCCAACTGCCTCGGCCTCATCAACACCGCCGCCGACCACTCCCTCAACGCCTCGCTGTCGACGCTCATGCCACCGCGGGGACGGGCCGGCTTCTTCTGCCAGTCCGGGGCGCTCGGGGTCGCGATCCTCGAGAAGGTCGCCCGACGGGGGCTCGGCCTCTCGACCTTCGTCAGCGCCGGCAATCGCGCCGACGTCTCCGGCAACGACCTCCTGCAGTACTGGGAGGAGGACGACGACACCGAGGTCGTCCTGCTCTACCTGGAGTCGATCGGCAACCCCCGCAAGTTCAGCCGGCTGGCCCGCCGCGTCTCCCAGCGCAAGCCGGTCATCGCCGTCAAGTCGGGCCGGTCCACCCAGGGCGTGCCGATGGGACACGCGGTCCGGTCGATGCTCGCGCCGCAGGCCGCCGTGGACGCGATGTTCCGGCAGGCCGGCGTGATCCAGGTCGACACCCTCGACGAGCTCTTCGACGTCGCCCAGCTCGTGGCCCACCAGCCGCTTCCCCGGGGCAACCGGGTGGCGGTGGTCGGCAACTCCGACGCGCTGGGGCTGCTGGCCGCCGACGCCGCGGTCTCCGTCGGGCTGCAGGTCCGCGAGCCCGTCGCCCTCGGCTCCGAGGCGACCGCGGAGGACTTCGAGGAGGCGCTGGACGCGGCCATCGACGACCCGGACGTCGACTCGGTCGTCGCGGTGTTCATCCCTCCGCTGAACACCTCGGGGGAGGAGGTCGCGAACGTGCTCGCGGCGGTGGGGGAGCAGTCGGAGAAGCCCCTGGTGTCGACCTTCCTGGCGAGCGAGGGCATCCCCGAGCTGTTGCGCGTCCCGGACGTGGCCGGCAGCACCGCCGGCCGCGGGTCCGTGCCGTCCTACCCCGCGGTGGAGGCGGCGGTGCGGGCCCTGGCCCGCGTGGTGGAGTACGCCGCCTGGCGGAACGAGCCGCGGGGGGAGCCGGTGCGGCCCGAGAGCGTCGACACGGCGGCCGCCCGGCGCCTGGTGTCGGGGATCCTCAAGGACCACTCAGCGGGGCGCGACCTCGAGTTCGAGGAGATGCGCACGCTGCTCGACGCCTACGGCATCGACCTGTGGCAGCGGTGGACAGCCACCACCGAGGACGAGGCGGTCGCGGCCGGGGAGCTGCTCGGGTACGACGTCGTGCTGAAGGCCACCGCCGAGCACCTGCGGCACCGCCCGGACCTGGCCCATGTGTGGCGCAACATCGACAGCGAGGCGGAGATGCGTGACGCCTGGCGGACCATGCACGCGGCTGTCGGCTCCCCGGAGCCGGCAGGCTTCGTCGTCCAGAAGGTCGCACCGGCCGGGGTGCCCGTCACCATCACCGGGGTGGAGGACCCGCTGTTCGGGCCGGTGGTGTCGTTCGGGGTCTCCGGGCCGGCGAGCGACCTGCTCGAGGACCGCTCCTACCGGATCCCGCCGATGCACAGCGGGGACGCCAGCGACATGGTCCGGGAGATCCGCTCGGCACCGCTGCTGTTCGGCTACCGGGGGAGCGAGAAGGTGGACGTCTCCGCAGTCGAGCACCTGCTCCTGCGGGTCGCCCAGCTGAAGAACGACCTGCCCCAGGTGCGGTCGCTGGAGCTCGACCTCGTGCTCGTCGGGCCGAACGGCGCCACCGTCCTCAACGCCGTCGGGAGGGTGGAGCCCGTCACGGACGCCCGCTCGGACTGGTTCGTGCGACGGCTCTCCACCCAGGACGGTGACACGAACGGCTGACCGGCGGTAACCGGCTGGCACCTCGCCAGCCCCTGACGGGACAATGGCCCGGTGACCTCCCGGCGCTCTCCCAGCCCCCCGGCCCTCGGCCCCTTGGACCCCCGGGTGCGGCGGCTGTTCGTCGGCATCGCCTGCTCGGCGCTCGGCACCGGTCTGACGATGCCGTTCCTCTTCGTCTACCTCGCGGAGGTCCGCGGGATCTCCACCTCGACGGTCGGCCTGATCTTCGCCTGGATGGGGCTGCTGGGCTTCGCCGGGTCACCCGTCGGCGGCACGCTGATCGACCGCTACGGTCCACGGCCGGTGATGCTCGTCGGCCTCACCACCGAGGCCGCGGGCGTCGCCTCCCTGACCCTGGTCCAGGACGCCTGGCACGCCTGGGCGGTGGCCTCGTTCGTGACGCTGGGCACCGTGGGCCTGTATCCCGCAGCCACGGCGATGCTGACCCGTCTCGTGCCCGAGCAGCGCCGTCAGAAGGTCTACGGCTTCCAGTTCATGCTGATGAACGCCGGGATCGGCGTCGGGGGAGTGATCAGCTCGTTCCTCGTCGACCTGTCCGACCCGAGCACCTTCCAGCGGCTGTACCTGATCGACGCGGTGTCCTACCTCGCGTACGTCGCCGTGGTGCTGAGCCTGCCGCGCGGCACCGGGGCCCTGGCGCGGCGGCCCCCGGACCGCGCGGCCCCGGCCGGGCTCACCGCGCCGGGCTGGGCCACGGTCCTGCGGGACCGGACGCTATTGCGGGTCGCGCTCACGTCGGTCGTGGTCGTGACGTTCGGCTACGCCCAGTTCGAGGCCGGCTTCACCGCCTACACGGTCGACGTGGCGGGCGTGCCGGCCAACGCGCTGGGGTGGGCCTTCGGGGCCAACACGGCGGCGATCGTACTCGCCCAGCTCGTGACCCTCCGCCTGATCGACGGGCGCAGCCGCAGCCGGGTGCTCGCGTGCTGCGCAGCGCTCTGGTGCCTGTCCTGGTCCGTGATCGCCTCCTCGGACGCCGTCGGCGGCCGCGCGGCGGTCGTCCTGGTCGTCCTAGGGCTCGCCATGTTCGGCCTCGGCGAGACGCTGTGGGCGCCGGTCGCGCCCGCCCTGGTCAACGACCTGGCGACCGAGGAGCTGCGGGGCCGCTACAACGCCCTGCAGGGGATGACCTGGACGGTGGCGATGGTGATCGGGCCCGCGCTCGCCGGGCTGCTGATCGGGAACGGGCTGGCCCAGGCCTGGGTGGCGTGCACGGTGGGGGGCACCGGCGTCGCCTCCCTGCTGTTCCTCGGGCTCCGCCGGCACCTCACCCCACGGCAGGACGGACGTCGCGACGTTGTGGAGGTCGTGGCCTGACCCCTCGTGACATGCTGTGCCGCATGATCGACCTCACCGACGCCCTGCGGGTCGCGATCGAGAACTCCGGCTACTACCCCGACGTGGTCTCCGGAGCCGTCAGCTCGGCGGTGGCAGACGAGCAGGTGGTGTCCTACCTGGTCCACCACGAGCCGACGATCGACGAACGCGACGAGGTCCGTCGGCACGTCACCGTGCTCGTCCTCACCCCGAGCCGGCTGATCCTGGCGCACACCGACGAGCACGCTCCCGACGACCTGCTGCCCGCGCCGTACACCTCCAGCTCGACCGAGGCGGTCACCCTGTCGGCGATCCGCTCGGTCGTGGTGAACCGGATGGTCGCGAACCCCGAGGCGTACAAGGGCCGGGTTGTCCCGGCGCCGGGAGCCAACGAGGCGGTCCTCTCGATCGGCTGGGGTGCGGTGGGACGCATCGACCTCGAGCCCGCCGGCTGCGCGGACCCGGACTGCGAGGCGGACCACGGCTACACGGGCGTGCTGTCCTCCGACGACTTCTCCCTGCGGGTCAGTGCTGCCGCAGAGGGTCCCGAGGCGGTCGCCAACCTGCTCGACTTCGCCGACGCCCTGTCGGCGCGCACCGCCGGATGAGCGACCACTTCGTCGAGCCGGCCTACGAGGACCGGTCGCTGGGCGACGTGCTGCCTGCCGTTGCTCGGGCGCTCGGGGTGGACGCCGGACTGCCGCCCACCGCCCTCGAGCTGCCACCAGCGCCGGCCTACGTGGTGTTCCTGGTCGACGGGCTCGGCTACGAGCTGCTGCGCAGCCACGAGCAGCAGGCGCCGTTCCTGCACTCCCTGCTCGACGGAGTGCCGCCGGCGACGGCCGGGGTGCCGTCGACCACGGCCACCAGCCTGACCTCCCTGGGGACCGCGCTGACGCCCGGCAGCCACGGGGTCGTGGGGTTCACCTCGAGGATCCCGGGCACCGATGACCTCCTGAACGCGTTGATGTGGAGCAAGTCGGTCGACCCCCGCGAGTGGCAGCCGCACCCGACGGCCTTCGACCGGCTGGCCGCCGCCGGGGTCACGGCGACGGTGGTCAACAAGCGCGAGTTCGCCAGCTCCGGCCTCACCGTGGCCGGACAGCGGGGTGCCGAGTTCGTGGGAGCCGACCGGCTCGGTGAACGGATGGCGGCGGTGCTTGCCGCGTCTCGTGCGCAGCCGTCGGTGACCTACACCTACGAAGGCGACCTCGACTGGACCGGACACCGCTACGGCGTCGCCTCCACCTCCTGGCAGCTGCAGCTCTCCATGGTCGACGCGGCCGCCGAGCAGCTGCGCGAGACCCTGCCCTCCGACACCCGGATCGTGGTCGTCGCCGACCACGGCATGGTCGACTCGCCCGGGGACGCACGCCTCGACGTCGACGAGCACCCGGCCCTCCTCGACGGGGTGGTGCTGCTCGGGGGCGAGGCGCGGTTCCGCCACCTGTACTGCCGCGGTGGCTCGGTCGACGACGTGGTGGCCGCCTGGCAGTCCGTGGTGGGGGAGCGCGCCGAGGTGCTGACCCGCGACGACGCGGTCTCCCGCGGCTGGTTCGGCCCGGTGGCGCCCGTCGTACTCCCGCGGCTCGGCGACGTCGTGGTCGCCGCCCGGGGGGACTACGCCGTGATGAGCAGCACGGCGTTCCCGTACGAGACCAGGCTCGTGGGGCTGCACGGCTCGCTGACCGCAGCCGAGATGCTGATCCCCGTGCTGGTCGCCTGAAGGGAGTTCGACGGGCGTGGCCGAGCTGCAGTTCTTCACCGGGACGATGGACTCCGGCAAGTCGACCCTGGCCCTGCAGACCAACCACAACCACGCCGCCCGCGGCCGCGTCGGCCGGATCTTCACCAGCCACGACCGCGCGGGCGAGGCCACCCTCTCCAGCCGTCTCGGCCTCGAGGCCGCCGCGACGGAGGTCCCCGCCGGGCTGGACTTCTGGAGGTACGTCGTGGACACCCTGACCGGCGGGGGACGGGTCGACTACCTGGTCTGCGACGAGGCCCAGTTCTACACCGCCGAGCAGATCGACCAGCTCGCGCGAGTGGTCGACGAGCTCCAGATCGACGTGTTCGCCTTCGGGATCCTCACCGACTTCAGGACCACGCTGTTCCCCGGGTCGGCCCGCCTCGTCGAGCTGGCCGACCGGGTGCACGTACTGCAGGTCGAGGCGCTGTGCTGGTGCGGGAAACGGGCTACCCACAACGCCCGGACCGAGAACGGCCGGATGGTCACCGAGGGCGAGGTCATCGTGGTCGGGGACACGGGCGACGACAGGCAGGACGCGGACGGCGGTGACGACCGGGACGGCTGGGACGAGGGGGGCCCCGGCCTCCGGGCCGCGGAGGTCGGCTACGAGGTGCTCTGCCGCCAGCACCACCGGCGCGGCCTCACCGCCGCCCGGGCGCGGGCGGTCTCGATGATCGGTGAGCCGCTGCCGTTCGGCTGAGCGGACCGGCACGGTGTCTGGGACCCGGGGTCGTCACGCCGCCCCGGACGAAGGGGCCGGTAGCGCCCACCAGGTGTCCATCCGGCCCAGCGGCACAAAGTCCCGGCCCTCCTCCAGCAGGCGGCTCAGCCCGAGCAGGAACCCGGCGATCCCCGCGGCGCCCTGCATCCAGCCGACCCCCCGAGGCAGGAGCGGATCCGGGGCGCGGTGCTCCATGAAGCGCCAGTACGTGTGCGGCCCCTCCGACACGGCGCGCTCGAGGAGGGTGTCGGCGAGCAGCACCGTGGACCAGCGTCGGCAGCGCAGGGCCGCCCGCTCGGCGGTGGCGGGCCGGGACCGCCGCTCCTCCCGGGGCGTAGGGTGAGCCCGCGTGACCTAGGGTGCGTGAGGGGTTCGAGCAGTGGTCCTGGGCACGCATCGTCGTCAGGAACGGGGATCCCGAGAGGGAAGGGGATCTGTGAGCGACGCACAGACGTATCCCGAGCTCGACGAGGACGACGTCATCGTCGAGCTCGTCCCGATGGTGCGCAAGATCGTCAGCTCCCGGATCCGCGACCCGCACCTCGTCGACGACCTCGTGCAGGAGACGCTGACCAGGGTGATGGCCGCGCACTCGCGCGTGGAGGGCGACACGCTCGCTCCGTACGCAGCGGTGACGGCGCGGAACCTGGTGGCCTCGCTGGCGCGCCGCAACGACCGCGCCAGGGACAAGAAGCACCTGCTGGTCGACCTCGACCGGCCCGAGCCGCCGGGGGAGGACCTGCTCCGCCGTGAGGAGAGCTCGATCGTCAGCGCCGCGCTGAGCCGGCTCCCGGCCGCCGAGCGCGAGCTGCTGATCGCCCACGAGGTGCAGCACCAGGACACCAGGACACTCGCCGCCCGGCGGGACTCGACGCCCGGGGCCGTGGCAGCCCAGCTGAGCCGTGCGCGGGCCCGGCTGCGGGTGGAGTACCTGCTCGTCTCGGAGCAGGTCGAGCCCTCGGGTGACCGTTGCCGACCGGTCCTGAGGGCGCTCTCGGCCGGAGACCGGCGGCGTCAACGGGAGCTGGACACCGGCGCTCATCTCCTGGAGTGCGACTGCTGCGCGCGGATCAGTGCGATCCTGTTCGACCGCCGTACCGTCGGGCGCGCGGACGACGAGGTGCGGGTCCCCATCAGCCACGACGCCGACGTGGTCACCGCGAGGCAGCGCGGTCGGGAGACGGCGGCACAGGTCGGCTTCTCCCCGACCGACCTCACGCTGGTGGCGACGGCCATCTCCGAGGTCGCACGCAACATCGTCCGGTTCGCCGAGCGCGGGGACATCGTGATCTCGACCGTCTCGGAGGGGGGCTCCGAGGGGGCCGAAGGCATCAGCATCGTCGCCCGTGACGTCGGGCCCGGCATCCCCGACCTGCACGAGGCGATGCGGGACGGCTACAGCACGTACGACGGGCTCGGGCTGGGGCTGCCCGGTGCCCGGCGGCTGATGGACCAGTTCGACATCGTCTCCGAGCCCGGCAGAGGCACGACGGTCACGATGACCAAGTGGCGCTCCAGCGACCGGCAGGCGCGGGACACCACCGAGCAGAGGGGATGAGGACGTGAACGATCAGCAGACCGCGACGGTCGACGACCGGTCGGCGGAGGATGACCGGTCGGCGGAGGAAGACCGGTCGGCGGAGAAGGAGAACGGGGTTCTCCTCCCCGAGCTGGTGGCCCACCTGCGTGAGCACCGCACGCCGCTGAGGCAGGCGTGGGCGACCAGCATCAACGACTCACACCTGCTGTCCTCGATGACGTCGCAGGAGGTCTTCTCGGAGGCCACCTCGGTCTACGACAACTACGTCGAGGTGCTGGAGACCGGGAGCGTCGAGGCCTTGCAGCACTACGCCCGCGACCTGTCCGAGCGGATCATCCCCCGCGGGGTCGAGACCCACGAGGTGGTGGGGATCGTGCTGCTCCTGCGCGACGTCCTCGCTCGCTCGCTGTTCGAGAAGTACCACCAGGACTTCGACCTGCTGAACCGGGTGCTCGACGCGTACGAGCCCGCGGCGAACCGCATCGCCAACACGGTCGCGGTGAGCTTCGTCGAGCAGCGCGAGCGGATCATCCGTCAGCAGCAGGACTCGATCCTCGAGCTCTCCACGCCGGTGCTGCAGGTCCGCGAACGCCTGCTGATCCTCCCCATCATCGGCGTCCTCGACAGCCAGCGGGCCCGGCAGCTCACCGAGCAGCTGCTGGGCGGGATCCGCAGCCACCGGGCGAAGGTGGTCGTCATCGACATCACCGGGGTCCCGGACGTCGACGAGGCGGTGGCCAACTCCCTGGTGCGGACCGTGGACGCCTCACGGCTGATGGGCGCGGAGGTGATCATCACCGGCCTCTCCTCGAAGATCGCGCAGATCCTGGTCACCATCGGCGTGGACCTCAACAAGGTGCACACGGTCGGAGACCTGCAGGGCGGCATCGAGGAGGCCGAGCGCCGGCTCGGGTTCCAGGTCATCAGGAGCAGCGATGCTCGGCCGTGACCTGCCGGGCACGGCCGAGCCGCTCCGGTTCTCCATCCTCAGCCAGGGGGAGAACCTGATCGTGTCGATCCACACGGCTCTCGACGACACCCAGATGACCCGTCTGAAGGCCGACCTCATCGAGACGGTCGGCCGCAGACGGGCCCGCGGGATCATCATCGACGTCGCCTCCCTCGACGTGCTCGACTCCTTCGCGACCCGCACCCTCACCAGGCTCGCGCACGTGGCCCGGCTCCGCGGCGCGGAGACCGTGGTCGTCGGCATCGGCCCGGAGGTGGCGATCGCCATGGTGCAGCTCTCCCTGCAGCTCGACTTCGTGCACACCGCGCTCGACCTCGAGGAGGGGCTGCAGCGTCTGGCGGAGCTGACCGGCACGATCGCCGGCCACGCCTTCACGCCGGCTCGCCACGGATGAGTGAGCAGCTGACCCGGCTGCGCCGCGACTACGCCCCGCCGTTCCTCGCCCACCTGACCCGCCAGGACGAGGCCGGGCTGCGGTCCGCCTACGAGCTCGGACGGCAGGCGATGAGCGCCGGCGTGAGCCTGCTCGACCTGGTCCGGGTGCACACCGAGATCCTCCTCGAGGTGATGCACACGGCGAGGAGCCTCGAGGAGGCGGAGGAGATCGCCCGCGCCGCGGGCGCGTTCCTCGTGGAGACCCTGGCCTCGTTCGAGATGACCCAGCGCGGGTTCATGGACCAGCGCGACGCCGGCGCCTGAGGTCCGACGCCAGGGTCCGCCGGCGGGGTCCATCGACAGGGTCGATCGATCCGGTCCGCCGGCGGCCCCCCGCGTCATGCGGCGCGGGCTCGGGAGTCATAGGAGACGTGCCTGCGAACCGCCGCAGGCGTGTCCCCGTCCCGAAAGGTCGGTCTCGGTCCCATGACGCAAGCGCCGCAGACATCGCGCCTGCACGTGCTCCTCGAGCAACGCCCCCTGCAGCGAGCGACGGTCCTGTCCCTGTCCGGTGAGCTCGACCTGGCGGTCGCTCCCGACCTGCGCCGCGTGTGCCGGACCCTGCCGTCCGCGGCCCTGCCGAACGTGGTGATCGACCTGCGACGGGTCGCGTTCATGGACTGCAGTGTGCTGGGCGCCTTCGTCCTCGCTCACCGCAGGGCGGTCGGCGTAGGAGGCCGGTTGTGCCTGGTGGGGACGTCCCCCGGACCGCGGCGGGTCCTCCGGATCGGCGGGCTCGACGGCGTCTTCTGCCTGCACGACACCTTGGCGCCGGCGCTGAAGATGAGCCCCTGGCGTCACGACGCCGCCTGAACCCCGGCGTGGCCGGGGAAGTCTCGGAAACTTCATCCGGTCCGGGGCGTGACGGCGCGGCTTCTGTGTCGTTTACTGGTGAAGTCGGGGGGTCGGTGATCTCCCAGGGGCCGGCTCCCCGACCTTCTCCGCCGTGCCGCGCCGCCTCAGTCCCGCTTGCCGCCGCCGAACATGATCTCGTCCCAGCTCGGGACGGACGCGCGCCTGTTCCGCTTCGGCGTCCGCTTCGGCTCGTCGGCCTCGCTGCCCAGCTCGACCGGCTCCGTCTCCTCCGCCGGCCCGGCGTCCTCGCGCTCGCGGCGCTGCTCCGGCTCGTCCGGGCCGGACAGGTCGGCCGGGCCGGACGTGTTCGACGGGCTGGACGGGCGCTCGGTCGCCTGGGTGGCGATCCAGTCGGCGTCCCCGGTCGCGACCGGAGGGAGCTGCACCGCCGGCGCCGCGTGCGGCCGCTGCGCGCCCTCGGCCTCGCCGGCACCCGCGGCGTCCCCGTCGGGGTCGGCTGAGGCGTCGCCGCTGAGGACCTGCCCGCGGTCATCAGCGTTCGCAGCGTCGCCGGCGGGCTGGTTGACCAGCTCGAGGGCGTCCTCGCCGAGAGGCAGCTCGTCCTCGGTCCCGACGGCCGAGAGTCGTCGCGGCCCGCCCGCGCCACGGGGCTGCGGACCACGCACCGCGGTCTGCTCGCCGACGAGCCAGCGCGCCTCGTCGTCCTCGGCGACCACATAGCGGCCCGGGGCGTCGAAGACGAACTCGGCGTGGCGCGGGCTCTCCCCGGACCGGTAGTCGGCAACCAGGGCCCACCGGCCGTCCTCGCGCCGCCACGCGTCCCACTCCACGGACTCGGGGTCGACGTTGCGGGCGCTCAGACGCTCGGCCACGGCGTCGGCCAGCACCCGGCTGGGACCCTCACCGCCGGATCGCCGCACGGACGCGCGCTGAGCGCGGTCGGCGATGTGCGCGCGCTCGGCGAGCACCGGGACGGCGTAGCCCATCACCCGGTCGAGGGTGGTCTGCGCGGCCGCCGCGACGTCCTGGGGGGACTCGCCTGCGCGGATCCGGGCCTGGATGTCGCGCGGGCGGAGGGAGCTTTCCATGGTGATCTCCAGCTGGCCGAGTCGGGCGTGCTCGCCGCGCAGCGCGGCCCGGAGTCTGGCGTCGGCGGGAAGCGTGAACTCCTCGCCCGAGTCGCTGACCAGGACGAGCCTCTGCTGGTCCTCCGTCAGTCCCACGAGCGTGAGTTCCTGCGGCTTCACGGGACTCGCCCACTCCTTCGTCCGGTCGCGCCTGAGGTGGCTCACGCGGCGCTGCGCCGAGCCTACGTGGTGGCGGGCACCGCGGACGGTAGTGGCCGGGCGGGTCGCGGGCCAACTCGGCGACCAGCCCCGCAGACCGCGCTGGGCACCTTCCTGGACACCTACCCTGGGCCCCATGGACGCCACCGTCACCCATCCCGGCGTCGTGGTCGTCGTGCTGGACCTGCTGGGGATCTTCGTGTTCGCGATCACCGGCGCCCTCGTCGGGGTCCGCAAGGAGCTCGACGTGTTCGCCGTACTGGTGCTGGCCGCGACCACCGGGCTCGGCGGCGGGTTCATCCGCGACGTGCTCATCGGCGCGGTGCCGCCGGCGGCCCTCGCGGACTGGCGCTACCTGCTGGTGCCGGTGGCAGCCGGGCTGATGACGTTCTTCTTCCACCCCTCCCTCGGGCGCAAGGAGCCGGTCATCAACGTGCTGGACGCGGCCGGCCTCGCGCTGTTCTGCGTCACCGGCGCGCTGAAGGCGCTCGAGCTGGGGCTCGGGCCGCTCCCCGCCGCGCTCATGGGGATGGTCACCGGTATCGGCGGGGGCATGGTCCGCGACGTGCTCACCGGGCGGGTCCCCCTGGTCTTCCGCGGCGAGCTCTACGCGACCCCTGCGCTGGTCGGCGCCCTGATCGCCGTGCTGGGCCGCGAGGCCGGCCTCGGCACGGGGCTGGTCGCCTGGCCTGCCGCCCTCGTCTGCTTCGGCTGGCGGGTGATCGCGCTCCGGCGGGGCTGGAACGCCCCGGTGGCCCCACGGTCCGCGAGCACCTGACGCGACGCTCGCGAAGGGAGGCTCACCACAGCCGCGGCATACTCGGCGTGTGACTGCGCCGACCATGCCCGCCGTCGTCGACGACCTGCGGAGGTCGATCGGGGACCGGATCTTCGCCAGGGTAGCGGGGCCGGAGGGGCCCGGTCGCCGGGACCGGATCCACCTGACCCCCGGCCCTCGCTGGTTCGAGCCGGGCTCCCCCATCCAGCGCGTGCACGGCGACTCCTCGATGTTCGTCGGCGGGATCCGGGCGCTGCTCATGCAGTCGCTGCACCCGCTCGCGATGGCCGGCGTCCTGGAGCACTCCGGCTTCCGGGGCGACCCGTGGGGACGCCTGCAGCGCACGTCGTACTTCCTCGCGGTCACCACGTTCGGCACCGCCGAGGACGCGGAGCGCACCGTCGCCGCGGTCCGCAGGATCCACGAGAAGGTGGTCGGGACAGCCCCCGACGGCCGGGCGTACGCCGCGTCCGACCCGCACCTGCTGCGCTGGGTGCACGTCGCCGAGGTGGACAGCTTCCTGGCCGCGCACCAGCGCTACGGTGCCGACCCGTTGGACGCGGCCGGGAGGGACACCTACGTCGCCCAGTCGGCCCGGGTCGCCGAGGCGCTCGGTGTCGTGGACCCCCCGAGGACCGAGGACGCCTTGCGCGACGCGCTGGCGGCGTACCGCCCGGAGCTGCGCGGGACCGCCGGGGCGCGGCAGGCGGCGAGGTTCCTGCTTCTGAACCCGCCCCTGCCCGTGCTGGCGCGGGCGCCATACGGCGTCCTCGCGGCGTCCGCGGTCGGGCTGATGCCGCTGTGGGCGCGCCGGCGTCTGCTGCTGCCGTACCTGCCGGTGACCGAGCGCGTCGTCGTCGCGACCGGCGGCGCCGCGCTCACCCGGACGATTCGCTGGGCCTTGCTCGCGCCCCGCTGACCGCGGCCGCCGCGAACGCCAGCGCGGCTCCGAGGAACCCGACTGCCACGGTGACCGCGAAGCTGGCCGAGACCCCCGCGTGGTCGATGACGACTCCCACCACCGCCGCGCCCGGGGCGACCCCGGCGCCGAGCCCGGTGATGAAGAAGGTGATGCCCTCCGTGAGCCGTCCCGGAGGCACCGTCTCCTCGATCCAGGCGAAGCTCGCGATGAGGGTGGGGGAGATCGCGAAGCCGGAGAGGAACAGGCCGACCGCCAGCAGCACGAAGCCGTGGATGAACGGCAGCGGCAGCATCAGCACCGCCAGGACGAGCATCCCCCACCGGAAGCGGCTGGCATTGGATGCGGAGGTCCGCAGCGCACCGGTGACCACCCCGGCCAGCAGGCTGCCGAGCGCCCACAGCGCGAGGATCAGGCCGGCCAGCGGCTTCGCGCCCTGCTCGTCAGCGAACGCCACGGTGGCGACCTCGGTGCCGCCGAGCAGGAACCCCATGGCCACGGCGCAGGCGACGAGGGGACCGAGCATCTGCCAGGGCATCGCGCCGCCACCGTGCCGGTGCGGACGCTCGGCGACCGACGGCTCGGTCCTCCTCTGGGCGACCAGGGCCACGGTGCCGAGCAGCGCGGCGAGACCGGCTGCGGTCAGGCCGGCCAGCGGGTGGACCACCGTTGCCAGCACGGTCACCAGCGCCGGCCCGATGATGAACACCATCTCGTCGACCACCGACTCGAACGCGAAGGCGGTGCGCAGGTCGCTCTTGTCCGGGACGATCGCGGTCCATCGGGCCCGTACGGACGCGCCGATCTGCGGGAGGGCCGCCCCGGCCAGGGCTGCGCACAGGTGGGACCAGGGCACCGGAGCGTCCAGCTCGACGGTGAGCATCGTGCCCGCGAGGCCCAGCGTGAAGACGGCGACGCAGCCCGGGAGGACGCGGCTCTGACCGAGCCGGTCGATCAGCCGGGCCTGGGGCACGGCGAACGCCGCGTTGAAGATCAGGTAGGCCGCCGAGACGGTCCCGGCCAGCGCGTAGGACCCGGTCCGCCCGGACACCAGCAGGACGATGCCGAGGCTGACCATCGAGATCGGCAGCCGCGCCACCAGCCCGCTCATCGAGAACCACAGGGCTCCGGGGAGGGCCAGCACCCGGCGGTACGTCGTCAGCATCGCGGCTGATCCTAGGATTGGGCCATGCCCCTCGACACCGCCCCCTACGACGCCTTGCTGCTGGTCTCCTTCGGGGGACCCGAGCGCGCCGAGGACGTGCTCCCCTTTCTGGAGAACGTGACCCGTGGGCGAGGAATCCCCAGGGAGCGGCTCGAGGAGGTCGGGGAGCACTACCACCTCCTGGGTGGACGCAGCCCGATCAACGAGCAGAACCGGCGCTTCATCGCCGCCATCGAGGAGGACTTCGGGTCCAACGGCATCGACGTCCCGGTCTACTGGGGGAACCGGAACTGGGACCCCTACCTCACCGACGCGCTGGCGCAGATGCAGGCCGACGGGGTGCGCCGGGCGGCCTGCTTCGTGACGAGCGCCTACTCGTCGTACTCCGGGTGCCGGCAGTACCGCGAGAACCTGGCCGCCGCCGCCGGTGCCGTGTCCAAGGACGGCGCCGAGGCGCCGCGGCTGGACCGGCTGCGGCACTACTTCAACCATCCCGGCTTCGTGGAGCCGATGGTGGACGCGACGCTCAGCGCGCTGGCCGACCTGGGCGACGCGGCCCGCCGGAACGCGCACATCCTGTTCGTCACGCACTCCATCCCCGAGTCGATGAACGACACCTCGGGTCCGGACGGCGGTGCCTACGTCGCCCAGCACCGGGTCGTGGCCGAGGAGATCGGGGAGCGGATCCGCCAGGAGACCGGGCATCGCTACCCCACCGAGCTGGTGTTCTGCTCCCGCTCGGGCCCTCCGCAGGTGCCCTGGCTGGAACCGGACGTCAACGACCGCATAGGGGAGCTCGCCGAGCAGGGCGTCGGTGGCGTCGTGGTGGTGCCGATCGGGTTCGTGTCCGACCACATGGAGGTCATCTACGACCTGGACACCGAGGCCGCCGCCACCGCCGAGAAGGTCGGCGTCGAGTTCGTGCGCGCGGCCACCGCGGGTCTCGACCCGCGCTTCGTCGCGATGGTCCGGGACCTGCTCCTCGAGCGGGCCGCCGTCGAGCGCGGCGAGGAGGCGGCCCGCGCGACAGTCGGCGGGCAGCCGCCGTCGTGGGACCGTTGCCCGGCCGGCTGCTGCCCGAACCTGCGGGTGCACCGGCCGGCGCTCGGTGGGCGGGACTGACGTGCCGGACGGGTCGGGGAGCACACCTGGGTACGACGACCTGCTGGCGCTTGCGGTCGACGTCGCGGCCGAGGCCGGCGCCCTGGTCCGGGAGCGACGACGCGGGGTGGTCGAGGTCTCCGGCACCAAGACGAGCCCGACGGACATCGTCACCGAGGTCGACAAGGCCGCCGAGCGGCTGATCTTCGACCGGTTGACCACCGCCCGGCCCGACGACGGTTTCGTCGGCGAGGAGGGGGCGAGCGCCGAGGCGGCCAGCGGCGTGGAGTGGATCGTGGATCCCATCGACGGCACCGTGAACTTCTTCTACGGCATCCCCACCTACGCCGTCTCCATCGCCGCGGCCGTGGGCGGGGAGTCCGTCGCCGGCGTGGTCCTCGACGTGGGCAGCGGTGAGCGCTTCACCGCCACCCGGGGTGGTGGCGCCTTCGTCGACGGCAGCCGGCTCGAGCTTCCCGTGTCCACGCCCGTCACGCCGCTCTCGCAGCGGCTCGTGGGCACCGGGTTCAGCTACGTGCCCGAGGTCAAGGCGCTCCAGATGGTCGCGGTCACGGCGATGATGCGCGAGGTCCGTGACCTGCGCCGGATCGGGTCGGCGGCCCTCGACCTGTGCTACGTGGCTGCGGGCCGCTTCGACGCGTACGTCGAGGAGGGGCTCAACCCCTGGGACATGGCGGCCGGAGGGCTCGTCGCCACGGAGGCGGGGGCGACGCTGGAGAGCGCGCCGGGCGCGGGAGGCAAGCAGTGCTACTGGTGCGCTCCGGCGGCCGGTTTCGAGGAGTTCTCCGAGCTGGTGCGGGCGAGCGGGTTCCTGCGGGAATAGCCGCAGTGAACCGGCTGTTGTGCCGCTGCTGGGCGGGCCGGGAGGCCCCGGGCAGAGTGTTCTGCGGCACACCATCTGGGATGGCCGTGCACACGGGAGGCTCGATGGTGCACAATCCGCCACGCACCAGCACCACACAGCAACGGCCACAGCCAGCAGCACCCACCCGGTGCGGCGCCGGGCCAGGGGCAGGGAGACGGGACATGGCAACTGACTACGACGCTCCTCGCAAGAGCGAGGAAGACCAGAGCGAGGAGAGTCTCGAGGAGCTCAAGGCTCGCCGGCACGACAAGAACTCCGGGAAGGTCGACGAGGACGAGGCCGAGGCGGCCGAGTCCTTCGAGCTGCCCGGCGCCGACCTCTCCCACGAGGAGCTCGCGGTGGAGGTGCGCCCACGGCAGGACGACGAGTTCACCTGCATGAGCTGCTTCCTGGTCCATCACCGCAGCCAGCTCGCGGACGCGAAGAACCTGATCTGCAAGGACTGCGCCTGACCCTCGCCGGCGGCGCCGACCGGGACAGCTGAAGAGACAGGCCGGGACCCTCAGGGGCTCCCGGCCTCGTTCGTCGAGAGGTGCCGTCCGCCCGTCAGACGGTGACGTCCTCGAGGTTGGGCGGCAGCTGCCCCGTCGAGCGTCGGTAGTAGTCGGCCGCCTTGCGGCCGGCCAGCATCCTGGCCACCCCGACGGCCACCCCGCTCGCAACCGCCCAGGCGACCGCCTCGCCCATCGAGACGTCGGGGTGCTCGGGGTTGCTCGGGGGCTGCTTGCCCGTCGACAGCTTCCAGGTCGCCGTCATCACCTTGCGGGCGATCATGGTGGCGCCCAGCGTCGCCACCAGCCCCATGACCGTGTAGAGCCTCGAGCCCGAAGCCATCTGCGTCTCCTTCGTGCGTTGTCCGCCTCGCGGCGTCGTCGGTGTCCTACCCGTCCCGGGACGGGGTGATGCCTCCACTACTGCTGCGGGCGGGCGTGAGGGCGGCGGTCAGCCGCTCGGCGTGCCTGGTGCCGACCAGCCAGTACGGCGTCGGGTCCGCCGGGTCCTCGATGTCGATCCGAACCGCTTGACGCAGGTAGGGCCGGATCAGCAGGTAGGCCCGCGCGTCGGCGTCGCGCCCGGCCTGCGCCCGCGTCGCCTCCGCGTCGAGCGCCTGGATCCTCCCCAGGTGCCGCACCTGGATCCGGGCCTGGCCGGCCTCCAGCACTCCGTCGCTCACGCGGACCCGCGCCCGTCCGTACCCCACGAAGACGGCCACGACGAGCACCACCAGGACCGCCGTGCTCCCGAGTGCCACCCAGGTCGGGGTCGACACCAGGAACGCGACGAGGAGGGTGGCCAGGAACAGCGTGGCCAGCAACCACCAGCGCACGGGTACGCCGAGGCGCTCGTCGTACGAGGGCGGCGTCGGCATGGGGCCCATCCTGGCACCGAGACGGCCGCGGTGCACATCCTGACGCCGCCACGGGAGCGGTGGTCGATAGGGTCGGGCCATGCCGGACCCGCACGTCGACGTCTTGATCACCAGGCTCGACACCGGGGTCACCCTCCCGTCGTACGCCCACCCCGGGGACGCCGGTGCGGACCTGGTGAGCACTGTCGACGTGCGCCTCGAGCCGGGGGAGCGGGTGCTGGTGCCGACGGGCATCGCGATCGCTCTTCCGGACGGCTACGTCGGGCTCGTGCATCCCCGGTCCGGGCTCGCGGCGCGGCACGGCGTGACCGTGGTGAACGCGCCGGGGACCGTGGACGCCGGCTACCGCGGCGAGGTGAGCGTCCTGCTGGTCAACCTCGACCCCCGGAGCGCGGTGGACCTGAGTCGTGGCGACCGGATCGCGCAGCTGGTGGTCCAGCGGGTCGAGCATGCTCGCTTCGTCGAGGTCGACCGGCTGCCCGGTTCCGCCCGGGGCGAGGGCGGGTACGGTTCCACCGGCGGGCTGGCCGCCGGCCCAGCGACGAGCGGCAAGGAGAGGCGCTGAATGTTCCGACGCAAGAAGCCCGCGGACGCCGACGCCGCAGTGGCCGGGGAGGCGGCGGACCCAGCTGAGGACGGGGCGGACGCGACGACGGGGCTGCCCGCGGAGGCCGGGACGGGGCAGGCCGCGGGTCGGCGTGCGAGCGGACCGTGGGACGCCTCCGAGGTCACCCTGGCCGAGGACGACCAGACCCGCGTCGACCTCGGCAGCCTGCTGATCTCGCCGAGGGAGGGCCTCGAGCTGCAGCTCCAGGTCGACGAGGCGAGTGGGGAGGTGGCGGCGGTGATCCTCGCCGCCGAGGAAGGCGCTGCGGAGGTCCGGGCGTTCGCGGCGCCACGCAACGGGGACATCTGGGACGACGTGCGCCGCGCGGTCGCCGCCGAGGTGGCGCAGATGGGCGGCACGGCGACCGAGGTCGAGGGCGCCTTCGGGACCGAGCTCGTCGTGTCGCTGGCCGTGACCCTTCCGGACGGGCAGCTCGCGCAGCAGGTCTCCAAGGTCGTGGGCATCCCCGGACCTCGGTGGCTGCTCCGGGCTACCCTGTTCGGTCGTCCGGCCCTCGAGCACCTCGAGGACGGTGACATCGAGAGCGCGCTGCGTGACGTCGTGGTGGTGCGTGGCGGCACCCCGATCCCACCCGGCGACGCGCTGCCCTTGACCATGCCGCCGAATGTCGAGCCGGCCGGCCCGGACGACGGCCCGGACGACGGCCCCGTCGACGGTGCCGTCGACGGCGCCTGACCTCGGCCCGGTTCCGACGGGCTCGACCAGCGGCCGGTCGGACGTCTGTGCAGAGGGAATCAGCCCGGCCCGATCCCGGTTACCCTGGAGTCATGTCAGAGGTCAAGAGCCGGCTCCGCAAGAGCTTCAGCAAGTGGGCGAGCAGCGCCGACATGGAGGCGCGCGAGCTCCAGGAGGACACCGTCAAGGACGGTTGCTGCCCGATCCAGGAGGCCGGTGACCGTCAGCGCGTCGAGCTGCGGGGCAGCCTGCGGACGGTGACCCTGCGGCCGCGCGGTGGAGTGCCGGCCCTCGAGGCGGAGCTGTACGACGGGTCGGGGCTGCTCACCCTGGTCTGGCTGGGACGGCGGCGGATCGCGGGCATCGAGCCCGGTCGCGCCATCAAGGTGACCGGCCGGGTCGGCGTCCAGAACCGGATGCGGGTGATGTTCAACCCCCGCTACGAGCTCAAGTAGTCCGCTCGGTGAGCTTGACACCCGACCGGCCCGTGGCCGAGGGCACGGTGGAAGAGGTGGTGCGCGCGCAGCTCTCGCGTGCGCTCGGCGGACGGCGCGGCATGCTCGAGGCCGCCGTACCCACCCTCGCGTTCACCGTGCTGTTCCTGGTCACCAAGGACCTGCGCACCGCCGTGGCGGTCAGCGTGGCGGCCGTGCTGGTGCTGCTCGTGGTGCGGCTGGCGCAGCGCTCGACCGTGCAGTTCGTGCTGAACAGCCTGGTCGGGATCGGGATCGGTGCGTTCTTCGCCTGGCGCTCGGCCCGCAATGGCGGGAGCGCCGACGCGCAGGCCCTGGCCTACTTCCTGCCCGGTCTGATCTACAACGCCGGCTACGGCGCCCTGATGGTGCTCAGCAACCTGGTCCGCTGGCCCGTGGTGGGCTTCATGGTGGGCAGCGTGGCGGGCGACCCGACGGAGTGGCACCGGGACCCCCAGGTGGTCCGGCTGTGCCGCAACCTGACCTGGATGCTTGCCTTGCCCTGCATCGCGCGGGTGGTCGTGCAGCTGCCGATCTACCTGGCCGGCAAGGCCGCCGACGACGCCGGGCCGATGGTGGCCGCGCTCGGGCTCACCAAGATCGCCATGGGCTGGCCGCTTCAGCTCCTCGCACTCGCCGGCATGGCCTGGCTGCTGGCCCGCAACGGCACGCCGGTGGCGCAGGACGCCGCCGAGGACCGGACCGCCGAGCCGGCCTGACGACCGGGCCCGTGAGTGCACGTCGGAACGGTTGTCCGGTGCCGCGGCTGTTTCGACCGAGCCGGCCCAGCGGCGCCAGCTAGTCGCCGTTGGGGGAGAGCAGGTCCTGCAGCTCCTCCTCGGCCTCGGGCGAGCTGACGAACAGCAGCTCGTCGCCCTGCTCGATGGGCTGCTCGCCGCTCGGCGGGTAGACCTGGCCGTCGCGCAGGATGGTGACAAGAGAGGCGTTGCTCGGCCACGGGATCGTCCCGACCGGCTTCCCGACGTACGGCGAGTTCTCCGGCAGCGTGATCTCGACCAGGTTCGCGTTGCCCTGCCGGAAGGTGAACAGCCGCACGATGTCGCCGACGGTGACGGCCTCCTCCACGAGGGCGGACATGATCCGCGGCGTGGAGACGTTCACGTCGACCCCCCAGGCCTCGGTGAACAGCCACTCGTTGTTGGGATGGTTGACCCGCGCCACCGTGCGCGGCACGGCGAACTCGGTCTTGGCGAGCAGCGAGGTCACCAGGTTCACCTTGTCGTCCCCGGTCGCCGCGATCACCACGTCGCAGGACTCCAGCCGGGCCTCCTCGAGCGAGGACAGCTCGCAGGAGTCGGCGAGCAGCCACTCCGCGTCGGGGACCCGCTCGGGCTTGAGGGCCGCGGGGTCCCGGTCGATCAGCAGCACCCGATGACCGTTCCCGATCAGCTCCCGGGCGACCGAGCGGCCCACGGCGCCCGCGCCGGCGATGGCCACCCTCATCAGTCGCTCTCCGGTCCGCGAGTGAAGACCTCGTAGACGCGGTCGGCGTTCTCCTCGCGCATCACGAGGTGGAGCAGGTCGCCCTCCTGGATCACCGTCTCCCGGGTCGGCAGCATGCCCTCGCCGAGCCGGTCGATCCAGGCGATCCGGCTGCCGGACTGCTCCTGGAACTGCACCGTCCGGTGCCCGACCCAGGCCTCGCTGACCGGCACGTGGTCCACGCGGATCGTGCCGGACGGGTCGCGGAAGTCCGGCTCCGCGCCGGCGGGGAGCAGCCGCCTCAGGACCTGGTCGGCCGTCCACTTCACGGTCGCCACGGTGGTGATCCCCAGCCGCTGGTAGACCTCCGCGCGACCCGGGTCGTAGATCCGGGCGACCACCTGCTGGATCCCGAAGCTCTCGCGAGCGACCCGCGCGGCGATGATGTTGGAGTTGTCGCCGCTGGAGACGGCGGCGAAGGCATCGGCCTTCTCGATGCCGGCGCGCTCCAGGACGGTCTGGTCGAACCCGATCCCGGTGACCTTGGTCCCGTTGAAGGACGGGCCGAGCCGGCGGAAGGCGTCGGGGTTGCTGTCGATGATCGACACGTCGTGGTCCCGGTCCTCGAGGGACTTCGCCAGCGTCGAGCCGACCCGGCCGCAGCCCATGATGACGACATGCACGGACCAGACGCTACTACTAGGCGGCGGCGCTGCCAGGCACACCGCAAAGAAGGACTTCCGGGTTGGTCTAGCCTTGCTGCTCGTGGGAGTCGGAGACGGGTTCAAACGCGTTCTGCTCGGACGCAAGCTGCGCAGCACGCAGCTCGGCGAGACCTTGCTCCCCAAGCGGATCGCCCTCCCTGTCTTCGCCAGCGACGCCCTGTCCTCGGTGGCCTACGCCCCCGACGAGATCTTCATCATGCTGTCGGTGGCCGGGGTGACGGCGTACGCCTGGTCGTGGAAGATCGCGATCCTGGTCGCCATCGTGATGCTCACCGTGGTGGCGTCGTACCGGCAGAACGTGCATGCCTACCCCAGCGGCGGCGGGGACTACGAGGTCGCCACTGTGAACCTGGGGCAGACGGCTGGAGTCACGGTGGCGAGCGCCCTGCTCGTGGACTACGTGCTCACGGTCGCGGTCTCGATCTCCTCCGGGGTGCAGAACGCGGCCTCGGCGATCGGCTTCGTCTCGGGTCACGAGGCGGTCTGGGGGTCCGTCCTGGTGCTGGTCCTGGCCGCTCTCAACCTCCGTGGCGTCCGCGAGTCCGGCACCTTCTTCGCGATTCCCACCTACGGCTTCATGGTGGGGGTCCTCGGGATGGCGGTATGGGGCGCGGTGCGGTCCTTCCAGGGCACCCTCCCGGACGTGGAGAGCGCCCATCTCCAGCTCATCAAGGCCCCCGGCTACGAAGGGCAGATCACCTCGGTGGCGCTGGTGCTGCTCCTGGCGCGGGCCTTCTCCTCCGGCTGTGCCGCACTGACGGGCGTCGAGGCCATCTCCAACGGGGTCCCCGCCTTCCGCAAGCCCAAGAGCCGCAACGCCGCCACCACGCTCCTGCTCCTCGCCACGATCGCGGTCACCATGCTGCTGAGCATCATCGCGCTCGCCAACAAGATGAACCTGAAGTTCGTCGACCCGCGCGACCTCGGCCGGCTGCGACAGCCGGACGGCAGCCCCCTGCCCGCGGGCTACGACCAGCACACGGTCATCGCCCAGATCGCCCGGGCGGTCTTCAGCAACTTCTCCCCGGGCTTCTCCTTCGTGATCGCGATGACCGGCATCATCCTGGTCCTCGCGGCCAACACCGCCTTCAACGGGTTCCCGGTGCTCGCCTCGATCCTCGCCAAGGACGGCTACCTCCCGCGGCAGCTCAGCTCACGCGGTGACCGGCTGGCCTACAGCAACGGCATCCTGATCCTCGCGTTCATGGCGGTCGCGCTGATCCTCGCCTTCAACGCCGAGGTGACGCGGCTGATCCAGCTGTACATCATCGGGGTCTTCGTCTCCTTCAACCTGAGCCAGCTCGGGATGATCCGGCACTGGACCCGGCACCTGCGGACCGAGACCGACCCGGCGGTGCGCCGACGGATGTACCGGTCCCGGGCGATCAACACCTTCGGCCTCGCGATGACCGCCGTGGTGTTCGTCGTAGTGCTGCTGACCAAGTTCCTCGCCGGCGCCTGGATCGCCATCCTGGCCATGGGCACCTTCTTCATGCTGATGCAGAGCATCCACCGGCACTACGACAACGTCGGACGGGAGCTGACGGTCGAGGATGACGACCAGGTGCTGCCCACCCGGGTGCACGCCATCGTGCTGGTGTCGAAGGTTCACAAGCCCACCATGCGGGCGCTGGCCTACGCCAAGGCGGCGCGTCCCAACGTCCTGGAGGCGGTCCTGGTCGACGCCGACTCGGCCTCGACGGCCCGGATCCTGGAGGAGTGGGACGAGCGGGGCATCGACGTACCCCTGAAGGTGCTGCACTCTCCGTTCCGGGAGATCAGCCGGCCGATCATCGAGTACGTGCGGAGCATCCGGGACGGCAACCCGCGCGGGGTAGTGGCCGTCTACATCCCGGAGTACGTCGTCGGGCGCTGGTGGGAGCAGGTGCTGCACAACCAGACCGCCCTGCGCCTGAAGGGCCGGCTGCTGTTCATGGGTGGCGTGATGGTCACCTCGGTGCCCTACCAGCTCCGCTCCTCCGTGGTGGCCAGGAAGCGCGCCGAGCGTGCGGTGAACCAGGTCCGGGCCGGGGACGTCCGCCGCGGACGCGTGCTGCGCAGCGACGTCGGCAAGCCCGGCACCGGCAACGGCACCGGCAACGGCACCGCCAAGGGCGCCGGGAACGGCAGCGGGTCCTCCAGCAAGGAGCGCACCGGGAACCCCCGATGAGGTGCCGGTGACCCCCGGGTGACCCCGAAGCGGCAGGCCCGGCCGCGGCAGGCGCGTGGCCGCAGCCTGGTCGGAGAGCGGTACGACGTGCGCGCGGACCGGGTCGCGCACGGCGGGTTCGTGGTCGCCCGCCACCGTGGCCTCGCCGTCTTCGTCCGCCATGCGCTGCCCGGCGAGCGGGTGCTGGTCGAGGTGACCGAGGGCCACGAGGGCGACCGGTTCGTGCGCGCCGACGCGGTGGAGGTCCTGGAGCCGTCACCGGACCGGGTGGAGCGCCCCTGCCCCTTCTCCGGGCCGGACCGGTGCGGCGGGTGCGACTTCCAGCACGTCTCCCTGCCCGCCCAGCGCGCGCTGAAGGCCGCCGTGGTCGAGGAGCAGCTCCAGCGGCTGGCCGGGCTGGCCGTGACGGTGCAGGTGGAGCCGGTGCCCGGGGACGTCGACGGGCTGGGCTGGCGTACCCGGGTCCAGTGGGCCGTCGCCCGGGACGGCACACCGGGGCTGCGCAAGCACCGCTCGCACGACGTCGTCGCCGTCACGCACTGCCCCATTGCGGACCCGCGCCTGCCCGAGGTCCTGGGGAGCTCCTGGCCCGACGCCTCCGGCGTGAAGTCGATCGTCTCGAGCACCGGTGACCGGCTGCGGCTCGTGACGACCCGCGACGGCAGCACGTTCGCCGACGGGCCGCTGGTGCTGCACGAACGCGCGGCCGGTCGGGACTGGCAGGTGACCGGTTC
>JAWWPF010000049.1:0-6583 GCA_033850795.1 Nocardioidaceae bacterium
CTCCTGGCATCAGCGGCGCGCCGAGGGCGACCCGGTCGCGCCGGCACAATGGCCGGGGTTCGCGACCTCGGCACCAGCAGACCTCGTACGCATCCTCGAGGTGCGCACATCTCGCCCGTCATCCGCGACCGGCCGGCATCGCTCAGGAGCGAGAGGGACATCACCTGTCGGGTGCGGTCAACGCACGGTCGAGGGCGGCCTCGACATGGATCTGGGTGGTGGGGAACACGGGCACCGGGCTGTCCTGCTGGCTGATGAGCAGCTCGATCTCCGTGCAGCCCAGGATGATTCCCTGGGCGCCCTCGTCCATCAGGCGGCCGATGATCTCGCGGTAGGCCGCGCGCGACTCCGGTCGGACGATGCCGTGGCACAGCTCGTCGTAGATGACGCCGTGCACCCGCTGACGGTCCTGCTGACCGGGCACGAAGACGGTGAGGCCGTGTTGCTCGAGCCGGTCACGGTAGAAGGTCTGCTCCATCGTGAACGCGGTACCCAGCAGACCCACCCGCGTCAGGGTTGCGGCACGGACTGCGGCCGCGGTCGCGTCGCCGAGGTGGAGCAGCGGGATCGAGACGGCCGCCTGCACGTCGTCGTACAGTTTGTGCATGGTGTTGGTGCAGATCAGCACGAAGTCGGCGCCGGCTGCCTCCAGCGACTGCGCTGCCTGAGCCAGTCGCCGGCCGGCGTCCGCCCACCGGCCGGAGGACTGCAAGGCCTCGATCTCGGCGAAGTCCACCGAGTAGAGAACACATTCGGCCGAGTGGGAACCGCCGAGTCGCGTCGCGATCCCCTGGTTGAGCAGCTGGTAGTAGAGCGCGCTGCTCTCCCAGCTCATCCCGCCGATCAGGCCGATCCGGTGCATGCGGTGCTCCCGTCGTGAGGCCCCTCGGGGCCGGTGGCGTCGTCGCTGGTCCGGCGATCTTCGAAGGCCCTCATCGTGTGCCGGAGTGCTGGGCATGTCGAGAGCCTCGGTCCGGGCGGTCGCCCGACTGTCAGTTCGGGAACGGTTCGCCGAATCGGCGCCCCGTCGAACATCTGGGCAGCCAGGTGGGCAGCGTCGCGTTGCACGAAGCCCAGAAGGGCGGACCCACGCGTGCGTTGCCACGGCAGCCCGAGGAACCACAGGCCGGGCACGGCGAGGCTGCGGCCGCCGTCGTGGCGGGGCATCCCGGACTCCTCGGTGACCGAGGGCGCGTCGATCCAGGAGTAGTCGGGCCGGAACCCGGTCGCCCAGACCACGGCGTCGACATCGACCTCGGTGCCGTCGGCGAACGTCGCCGTGCGACCGGACGCGTGCACGAGCCGTGGCCGGAAGTCGACGCCGGCTGCCCGCAGCTCCTTGCGGTTGGTGCCGACGACGAGGTCGCCGCGGGCCCGCATCCGCCGGGCCAGCCGCGAGTCGGGGCCCTTCTCCATGAACCCGAGTCGGGTCAGCCACCAGAACAGGTCCCGTCCGAGCGGCCGCTGCGGTACCGCGGGCGGGTTGGTCCCGGAGGCCAGCACCACCTGGCGGCTGAAGGCCAGGTCCTCGGCGATCTGGAGGCCGGAGTTGGCTCCGCCCACCACCAGCACCCGTCCGTGCGGCAGGTCGGAGGGGCGGCGGTACTGCGAGCTGTGCACGGCCGGGACGGAGAAGGAAGCGTCGATGACCGGGAGGAACGGGACGTGGAAGGCGCCGGTCGCCACCACGACCCGGCGGGCGTACACGATGCCATGAGTGGTGTGTGCGGCCAGGCCGCCGGCGTAGGGAACGAGTCGGGTCACCCGGGTGTCGGTGAGGATGGGGAACGCGTGCCGGTGGGCGTAGTCGGTGAGGTAGGCGGCGACCTGGTCCTTGCTCGGGTAGCTGTCCGGGTTGCCGGGGAAGTCCTCGCCCGGCAGGCCGTCGTAGCGCGCGGAGGTGAAGACCTTCAGTGAGTCCCAGCGGGTCCGCCAGGAGTGCCCGATGTCGGGAGCGGCGTCGATGACCAGGTAGCGCACGCCTCGGCGGGCCAGGTACCAGGCCATCGAGAGTCCGGCTTGGCCGGCGCCGATGACGAGCACGTCGAGAGGGGCGTCGGAGCTGTTGCTCGAGGCGGGTGCTCCGTGCGATGGGAGGGTGGGGGCTTCGGTGGTGTCCATGTCGGCGACGCTACGAAGATCGGGCACCGGTCGCGCCGTTGAAATGGCCAGGTTCAGTTACCGGGCGATGGTCGGTTGGTGCGTGCTGAACGGATGCTCGCGCCAAGGCGGCCCGGTGCTCGACTGCACCGGGCCGCCTCTTGCGGGGTTCTGCTCGTGCGTCTGCCGTGTCTCACGCGGTCGCGGCAACCTGCCCCGTCCGGCGACGTCGGCGCCTGCTGATCAGTGCCGGCGCCCGCCCGACCAGGACGGCGAGGATGGCGCTGAGGGCGAGGAGCAGGACCGCCCTGGTGACGATGTTGTGACCGCCCGCGAGGTCGACGTGATCGGTGGGGTAGCCGATCATCTTGGCCGTCGATGCGCCGGTGGTCACGCCGGAGTGGTCGGTGAGGTTCTGCAGCGCCGCCGCGAACCCGCCGCCACTGCGCCCAGCACCGACGTCGCCTCTCTCGCGCTTGAGCGGTTCGACGTCGACGTGCCGGCTGGCTGCCCAACGCTGCATGCCCGCGTCGACGTCGTGGACGCCGGGCACCACGATCCGCGACAGCGACGGCGCGTCGTGGGTGCTGGTGGTCAGCAGGGTCAGGCCGTGCCCGGTGCGGACCGTGTTCCCGGTCGAGAGGGCGACCGCGCGCGCGGCCGCGGACTGGATGTACACCTCGAAGGCGGCGGTAGCGTCCAGCTCGTCGACACCGTCGTCGAGGGCAATGCCGACGGTGGGCCGGAACCACGGCTCGACGAAGTTCAGTCCGACCGGCACGTCGCGGATCGCGAAGTGGTCCTTGGCGATCACCGTCGACTGACCGGGGGTCCAGCCCAGCTCGGGATGCAGGTCCGCGACGCGCTGCGCCTCAGCGGGTCCGGCGAGCTCGGCGACGAGGTGCAGTGAACCCGGGACACCGGAGCTGACGGCAGCGGTTGTGGTGACCGACCCGTCCTCGACCCATCGGCGGCCCCTCACCCAGTGCACCGACGGCCGGCTCTTCTTCAGAGCGCTGATCCGCGACCAGTGGCTGGTGGCGTGCAGCCCGTCGAGGATCCCCGTCTCGGCGAGCACGACGGCTCCGGCACACACACCAAGCACCTGCGCGCCCCGGTCGTGCTGCGTGATCACCCAGTCGCGGAGCGCCGACTCGGTCGGGCCGGTGGGCTTGCTCAGCGCGGGCACCACCACCAGGTCGGGTCGCAGGGCCGGATCAGCGTCGACGTCGGCGAACGTGTGCGTCGGCACGACCGCGGGACCACCCTCGAGCGGGACCGGACCGGTGTGGGCGGCGACGACGTAGGGTCGGAACGCCGGCGAGCTCGCGAAGATGTCGTAGGGGGCGAGCAGGTCGCTGGCGACGGTCCCGGAGGTTCCGGCGACGATGGCCACCACGATCGGACGGCCGTGCCGGGTGACACCGGCGGATGCGGTCGCGACGTCAGAGGCGGCCTCCTGCACGATGTGGCCCCGACCGGCGGGCACGGCCTCGTGCATGCCCCGGCTGCTGACCCTCGCGCCGGCAACCAGCATGGTCGCCAGCGCCAGGACGGTGAGGAGCACGGTGCCGGTCACACCGAGGACGCGACGGATCCGGCGGTGCGGGGCCCGGGCCGAGCTCGCGTGGCGGTTGATGGCTGACGACTGCTCAGGTGCGGGGTCGGCGTGTCCGCCGGACGGTCCTTCATGGGTCATCGTGGGCTCCTAGCTCCTACCGGGTCTGGCACCGGGTTCGTGGTCCGCTGCGGCGTCGTGCCGAGGCGATGACTTCACTTTCGCGAGCCGGCCAGCTGCTCGCCCCGGTCAAAGAGCCGGGATGGCGTCACGTGAGCGGGTGTGGCTGCCAGGCGACGCTTCAGCCGATGTCTGTGTTCGCGGCGATGGCATCGACGAGGTGCGGCCACAGCGCCGGAGGGCGGTCGTGACCCATGTCCTCGACCAGGAGGAGCCGGCTGTCAGGCACCAGCTCGGCGGTCCGCCGGCCCCCGCTGGGGTCGATGAGGGTGTCGTCGAGGCCGTGGACCACCAGGGTGGGGACGTCAAGGGTCTTGAGGGCCTCGGCGCGGGAACCGTCGAGGATCATCGCGGCCAGCTGTCGGGGCACACCGGCTGGGTAGTAGGCGCGGTCGTAGCTGGCCGCCGCCAGGACACGCAGCTGGGTCGCGTCACCGTAGCGACGTGAAGCCCAGACCAGTTCGCGCTCTGCGGCCGCGACGTAGCCGTCACGGTCGGCCGGTCGACCGGAGAAGAGCACGTGTCGCGCCTCGGGGGTGGACTGGCCGTACTCCTGCTCGCCGGTCGACGACATCATCGACGTCAGCGTGAGTACCCGGTCCGGGAACTCGATCGCCATCTTCTGGGTGATCATGCCGCCCATCGAGGAGCCCACCATGTGAGCTCGATCGACGCCGAGCTGGTCGAGGACGAAGATGCCGTCGCGGGCCATGTCGCGCAGCGAGTACGGCGCCATCGCGAGCGCACGGTCGACGTCGCCGGACGTCACCGCGGCGATGAAGTCCTCGAGCTGCAGCGGGTGCTCGTCCAGCTTCGTCGACAGCCCGCAGTCACGGTTGTCGTACCGGATCACGTAGCGGCCGCGGGCGGCGAGCAGGCGGCAGAAGTCTGCGTCCCACCCGAGCATCTGGGTGCCGAAGCCCATCACCAGCAGCACCGCCGGATCGGACGGGCCACCGAAGGTCTCGTATGCGATCGCGATCGCGGTCGCCTCGCCGGGTGTGGGTGGCTGCGCAGCGGGCGGCGCAACACCGATTCGAGCTGCCATGAGCTGTTTCCTTCGTCTGCGGCTGGATCTCGTGGAGTAGCCGATATGTTGAACGGTACATGTCACACCTGACATGTCAAGGTAGACACATCTCCGATAGGGTGTGCGCATGTCTCTGCGCCACGCGGTCCTCGGGCTTCTCGAACGCCGTCCCTCGACGGGGTACGAGCTGACCCAGACCTTCGACCGGTCACTGCGCACGTCCTGGCAGGCCCGGCACAGCCAGATCTACCCCGAGCTCGCCAAGCTGGAGGCCGCCGGCCTGGTGGAGGTCGTCGGACATGGAGCCCGGCGCAGCAAGACCTACGCGATCACACCAGCCGGACGCGCCGAGCTCCGTCGCTGGCTGGTCGAGGCCCAACCTGACCGGTCCCAGCGCAACGAGAGCGGCCTCCGTCTGTTCCTCACCCCGCTGCTGGACCAAGCCGACAGGCGAGCCACCTACCAGCGAGACCTCGCCCATGTCGAGCACGAGCTCACCGCACTCGAGGAGCTGCGAAGCGGCATGGAGCCTGCGACCGACCCGGAGGTGTTCGCCCCCCAGGTCGAGCTGGGCATCCGGATCAACGGCGTCCTACGGGACTGGCTTCTCGAACAGATCAAGAGGGCCGGCGAGCCCGAAGGAGCCAACCAGTGACGACGAGGACCTACCGGGTGCACGTCAGCGGCCAGTTTCGCCGCTCTGACGCCGGCCGTCCGCGCCCAGCTCCGCGCCGAGCAGGCTGACCATGACGTGTTCGGTTCCACGTTCACGCCACAGGGGACGTTCACCTACGCCGCGAGCCTGACGCGCTTCACCCTGCGGTACCTGCTGGAAGTCTCGGAGGAGTCCGCCGCGGAAGCCGATGAGGCCGCCGCTGTCGAGGGTGAACTGCTGGCCTCCGACTACCTCGCGTCCCGAGGCATCAGCCACAAACCGTTGACGGTCTCGGCTGTCTGCCTACAGGACGTCAGGGTCAAGCGGCGGCGGTGATGGCCGTCGGCGCGGAGGAGGGCACCGGGCGGCGAGCGGGCAGTCGTACGCTGAGCGTGGATGGCGGAGTCAGCGCCAGCGGTTTCCGGTGCTGCGGACGTAGCTGCGCCACACGTACCGCCACGGGGTGACAGCGATGATGAGGACCACCAGGGAGCAGCTGATCATGGTGTCTGTCGTGGCTGCATCCAGACTGCCGGCGAGGGCCTTCGGGAAAGCGACCAAGGAGAGCCACAGCAGCTTCCAGGCGGTCTCGAACAGCAGCACCGGCAGCAGCTTGACCGGGTAGCGCAGCCCGAGAAACGCCAGCAGCGACATGGCGGTCAGGAGGCACAGCGTGACCCCCTCGTACAGCGGCATCGTGTGCGTCGCCGACAGGAGGGGCCACTTCACGATGGCCAGCCCGACGCCCATCAGCAGATAGCCGCCGCGCATCGCGTACAGCCGAGTCAGGGACAGGTTGGTCGAGGCGCTGCGCCGGGTGGCCTCGGTCGGGCTGGTCAGCCTGGTCGAGGTGGTGAGGGAGGACATGGGAGCTCGCTTCCGCAGTACGGGTCGGTGACTGCCTCCGAGAGTGCTCGTCGAGTCTCGGTGCTCACCCCGGCCAGATGGCCAGGATGTGACCTCGGCCCGACGAGACGGCCCGACGAGACGGCCCGACAAGAATGGCCCGGTCGGCTGCCGCCCCGGGGGCCGAGCGGCAGCCGCCCGGAGGTCTCACCCG
>JAWWPF010000078.1:0-15557 GCA_033850795.1 Nocardioidaceae bacterium
CTCTGGCAGTGTTCCTGCCGCCTGTTCCCGCCGAGCCGAGTGACCGATCCAGGAGGATCCATGCCGAGCATCAACGGATCGATGGCCACCGACCGCCCTGAGCGCTACGCCAAGCAGCTCACCAGCCACTGGAGCAGCCGCGGTCCGGTCACCGAGGAGGACGGCGCGATCGTGCAGCGGTGGTCCACCGGTCAGGTCCTCACGCTGCGCCCGCTCGCCGATGCCCTGGCAGTCCAGGTGGAGGTCCCGGCCGACCAGGACCTGACCCGCTTCGCCGAGGTCGTGAAGGTCCACCTCGAACGCTTCGCGCAGCGCGACGAGCTGACCGTGGTCTGGGACGCCCCGCCCTCGGCCTGACCCGCTGAACTGCCGACCCGGCGCGTCGGCACGTCTCGACCCCCTCGACCCGGCGCGGATGCACCGGGTGGGCGGGGTTGAGGCGTGCGGATTCGCCGGGTGGCGGGGTCCGGACCGCGAACGCCCCGCCGTCCCGGTCGGACGACGGGGCGTTCACTCCCCTACGGTCAAGCGCCTACGGTCAAGCGCCGAAGGCGCTCTGCGACGGAGCGTTCCCGCTCTCGTCGCCGTCGTGGTCGTGGTGCAGGCCGCGTCCGTCACCGGGACCGTGACCCGGGCCGTGGCCCTGCTCGGTACCGGTCACCTTGAAGTTCTTGCCGACCTGCACGATCAGCTCCCCGCCTCCCGAGGTGACGATGTGCGCCTCGTACACCCCGTCCGAGTCCGTCTCCACCCGCTGGATCGTCGCCCGGGGGTACTTCGCCAGGGCGGCGGCCCGCACCTTGCTGGCCGTCGTGCCGGTGAGCAGATGCTCGTCGGGACGGATGCTCTTGCTCGGGTCGAAGCTGCGGGGAGCCTCCCCGTTGCTCGATCCGTTGCTCGAGCCGTTGGCGCCGGAGGAGGCCGACGCCGAGCTCGTGACGGCGAGAGCGGCACCCGCGCCGAACCCCGCCAGGACCAGCGCGCCGCCGGCGATCCACTTCTTGGTGGTCCCTGACATCCTCATCGGATCTCCTACTCCGGCGACTCGGGCGACTCGCCTCCACGAGACACCATGAGGACCCGTCCTCAGATCCCGCTGTCGCAGGGCTGTGAATGGCATATGAGTTCGGGCCCCGCGCTTGCCAGCCGTGCACAAATTCGGGTGCGCACCCGCCGACCGGCTCCCTAGCCTGGGCTCGTGGACATCCGTGCGGCAGCCCCGCCCCGAAGCGCTCCGCCGGACATCCGCCCGCTCGACGCCCGCGACTCCGACGCGATGGCCGCCTGGCACGCGACCTACCACGAGGCGCAGCTGTTCGGCCAGGACTACCCGACGCCGTGGCTCCTGGAGGAGATGCGCGCGGAGTTCCTCGCCGACGGCCCCGGCGAGCGGGTCGAGGCGTATGGCGGGTACGTCGACGGCGTACCCGTCGTGGTGGGCGTCCTCGAGCTCCCGCAGATGGACAACCTGAGGGTGGCGCGGGTCGAGGTGGCGACCCGGCCCGACGCCCGAGGCCGGGGCCACGGCTCCGCGATGCTCGATCACCTCACCGCCCTGGCGGTCCGGCACGGCCGCACCATCCTGCAGGCCGAGGCGTCCTGGAGGTATGACGAACCCACCGACGGTGCCGGCACGGTCAACGGCGGCTTCCTCGCCGGGCACGGCTTCACGTTCTCCCTCGGCGACGTCAAGCGGGTCCTCGACCTGCCCGTCGACCCAGCGGTGCTCGACCGTCTCGAGGAGGAGTCGGCGCCGCACCACGCCGGCTACACGTTGCGGCGGTTCCGGGGGCCGGTGCCCGAGGACATCATCGACGGGTTCGGTGCGCTGCTCGGCTCGTTGACGGCCGAGGCGCCGTCGGGTGAGCTGGACCTGGAGGAGGAGGTCTTCGACGCAGCCCGGATCCGGGCGCACGAGAAGGTCATGGAGGCCTCCGGCCGGACGAGGTACAGCACCGTAGCGCTCGCGTCCGACGGCGAGCTGGTCGCGTACTCCGAGCTCGCCGTGCCCGGCCACGACCCGGAGCGCGCCTACCAGTGGGGCACCCTGGTGCGTCCCGCACACCGCGGGCACCGGCTCGGCCTGGCCACGAAGGTCCACAACCTGCGGCACTTCCAGGAGCAGGAGCCGGGCCGCAAGGTCCTGACCACCTACAACGCCGACGTCAACCGGCACATGATCGCGGTGAACGAGGCGCTGGGGTTCCGTCCGGTGGGCCGCCTCGGGGAGTTCCAGAAGAAGCTGTGAACCGGTCGGCGGCCCGCGGGACGGCCCGGCTCACCGGCCGAGGTTCACCGTCCGCACGGACCCCTGCACCCGGGTCCACACCACCCGCTGGAGCACCAGGGTCAGCGTCCCGGAGAGCACCATCCCGGCGATGTTGACGCCGAGCTGCAGCAGCGCGCCCGGGATCTCCGACCACAGGCCGACGCCGAGGCACAGGGCCACCGTGCCGGCCGCGGGCACGGTCGTGACGGAGATGAACACGCCCACCAGCGGGCCGGACTTCGACGTGGTCAGGGCCAGCACACCCGCGATCCCGGCGAGCAGCGCGATCAGGAACGACCAGATGTCGGGCTGCACGATGAAGTCCGTGGCCGGGCCGCCGACCGCGTCGGCCTTCGACGCGAGCCCGACCGCGTGGGCCAGGAGCCACAGGGGAGCCGACACCGCGATGGCGATCGCGAAACCGCCGAAGAGCGTGGTGAGCCCCTGCGGCAGGAGCGCGAGGCTGGGCCGGGCCAGCGCCAGGCAGATCGCGGCGACGGCGGAGAACTCCGGCCCCACGACCATCGCCCCGATGATCAGGATCGGCTGGTCCAGGAGCCGTCCCGCACCGGCGATCAGGGTCGCCAGAGTGAGGAACGCGGCGAACGCCCACGAGAGGCTGCTCTCCATCCAGAGCCGGTTCTCCACCACGTCCCACACCACGCCGTCGTCCGGTTCTCCAGGGGCCGCCTCCTCGGCCCGGTCGGCCGCCCGCGACAGGATGGTGCTCGGCTCGGAGAGCATGATCGAGCCGTCGCGGTCCAGGTCCAGGGCGCGCAGCCCGGCCACCACGGGGTTCGCGGCCTCACGCGCGACGTCGGCGATCACCATCGTCCCGTGCGGCTTGGCGTAGGCGCCGGAGAGCACCCCGATGTTGGTCACGGTGTCGTCGGAGGTCAGCAGCGCGAGGACGTCCTGGATCAGCTCGTCGGGGACGCGGAGCTGGAGATGCAGCACGGTCGAAGTCTCGCAGACCCCGTCCGTCGTACCCGCGCACGCAGGGCAGCGCTCAGAGCTTGCGGAGCCGCACGAATCGCACCGAGTGGTCGGCCGCCTTGCGGAGCACCAGGGTCGCCCGGCCCCGGGTGGGCTGGATGTTCTGCTTCAGGTTGGGCCCGTTGACCGAGTCCCAGATCCGGTTCGCCTCGGCGACCGACTCGTCCTCGGTGAGGCTTCCGTAGCGGGTGAAGTACGACGCTGGGTTGCGGAACGCGGTCTCGCGCAGCCGCAGGAACCGGTCGACGTACCAGCCCCGGATGTCCGCGGTGGCCGCGTCGACGTACACGGAGAAGTCGAAGAAGTCGCTGATCGCGAGGCCGGTGCGGCCATCGGCGCGCGGCCGGGCCGGCTGCAGGACGTTGAGTCCCTCGATGATCACGATGTCGGGGTGCGCGACGACCACCCGCTGGTCGGGCACGACGTCGTAGACGAGGTGGGAGTACGTCGGAGCCTCCACCTCGTCCTTGCCGGACTTGATGTCGATCACGAACCGCAGCAGGGCGCTGCGGTCGTAGGACTCCGGGAACCCCTTGCGCGCCAGCAGTCCGCGTCGCTCCAGCTCCGCGTTCGGGTAGAGGAACCCGTCGGTGGTCACCAGCGCCACCGAAGGGTGCTCGGGCCAGTGCGCCAGCATCTGCTGCAGGACGCGCGCAGTCGTGGACTTGCCCACCGCGACCGAGCCCGCGAGCCCGATCACGAACGGGGTGCGTGGCGGCTGCCGCAGCCGGAGGAAGCCCTCCTGTGCCCGGTGCAGGTCGGCGGCGCTCTCCGCGTACATGCTCAGCAGCCGGGACAGCGGAAGATAGACCTGCTGCACCTCGTCGAGGTCGAGCTCGTCGCCGAGGCTGCGGACCTTCTCGATCTCGGCGGCCGACAGCGGCTGCTCGGTCGCCGCGCCGAGCGCTGCCCAGTCGTCCCGGTCGAGCTCGAGGAAGGGGCTCGGCTGCGTGTCGACGCCCGTGCCGCCTCCCGAAGCCATGCGCGGCATTCTGGCAGCCCGGCGGCGACGCACTCCTGGCGACCCGTTCCCGGCGTCCGGCGACCCCGTCGCGGCGACCGCGTCGCGGCGACCCGGTCAGGGACGGCGTCGCCGGTAGAGTCGGCACCATGTGTGGAATCGTCGGGTACGTCGGACCCCAGCAGGCCGAAGGCGTCGTGGTGGAGGGCCTCCGCCGGCTCGAGTACCGGGGCTACGACTCCGCCGGCATCGCCCTGGTCCACGACGGCACGATCTCCTACGACAAGCGCGCGGGGAAGCTGGCCAACCTCGACAAGGCCCTGGCGGAGACTCCGCTGCCCCGGTCCAGCACCGGGATCGGCCACACCCGGTGGGCCACCCACGGTGCCCCCAACGACCGCAACGCGCACCCGCACCTCGGCGCCGACGGGCGGGTGGCGCTGGTGCACAACGGCATCATCGAGAACTTCGCGCTGCTCCGCGACGAGCTCGAACGGGCCGGCCACGAGCTGCGTTCGGAGACCGACACCGAAGTCGCGGCGCACCTGCTCGAGTCCGCGCTGCAGCAGGGCGGCACGCTCACCGACGCGATGCAGGTGGTGTGCGGCCGGCTGACCGGCGCCTTCACCCTGGTGGCGGTCGACGCCACTGACCCGGACCGGGTCGTCGGCGCCCGCCGGAACTCGCCCCTGGTCGTCGGGGTCGGCGAGGGCGAGAACTTCCTCGCCTCGGACGTCGCGGCCTTCATCGAGCACACCCGTGAGGCCCTCGAGCTCGGCCAGGACCAGATCGTCACGATCACCCGCGAGGGCGTCGAGGTCACCGACTTCAGCGGCCGTCCGGCGGAGGCGACGCCGTACCACGTCGACTGGGACCTGTCGGCGGCCGAGAAGGGCGGCTACGACTGGTTCATGCGCAAGGAGATCTACGAGCAGCCGGGCGCGATCACCGACTCGATGCTGGGCCGCCACGACGCGTCGGGTGCGCTGCAGCTCGACGAGCTGCGGATCAGCGAGGACGAGCTCCGCGCGGTCGACAAGATCATCCTGGTCGGCTGCGGGACGGCGAACTATGCGGGGATGGTGGCGAAGTACGTCATCGAGCACTGGACCCGCATCCCGTGCGAGGTGGAGCTGGCCCACGAGTTCCGCTATCGGGACCCGATCTTGACCCGCGACACGCTGGTGGTCGCGATCAGCCAGTCCGGGGAGACCGCCGACACGCTGATGGCGATCCGGCACGCCCGCGGGCAGCGGTCCAAGGTGCTGGCGATCTGCAACACCAACGGCTCGACGATCCCCCGCGAGTCCGACGCGGTGATCTACACCCATGCCGGACCCGAGATCGGCGTCGCCTCGACCAAGGGGTTCATGACCCAGCTGGTCGCCTGCTACCTGCTCGGCCTATACCTCGCGCAGGTGCGCGGGACGAGGTATGGCGACGAGATCGCCGAGGTGATCCGCGAGCTGGAGCAGATGCCGGCACACGTCCAGGCGCTGCTCGACACCGCCGACCAGATCCACGAGCTGGCCCGGGAGCTGTCCAGCGCGAAGTCGGTGCTCTTCCTCGGCCGGCATGCGGGGTTCCCGATCGCCCTCGAGGGTGCCCTCAAGCTCAAGGAGCTGGCCTATATCCACGCCGAGGGCTTCGCGGCCGGCGAGCTCAAGCACGGTCCGATCGCGCTGATCGAGGACCGCCTGCCGGTCTTCTGCGTCGTGCCGCCTCAGGGGCGCGACCAGCTGCACGACAAGATGGTCAGCGGCATCCAGGAGGTCCGGGCCCGCGGCGCGCGCACCATCGTGCTCGCCGAGGAGGGTGACGAGGAGGTCACGCCGTACGCCGACGACCTGATCCGGCTGCCCCGGGTGCCCACCCTCCTGCAGCCGATGGTGGCCGTCGTACCCCTGCAGCTGTTCTCCTGCGAGCTGGCGACCCAGATGGGCCACGACGTCGACCAGCCCCGCAACCTGGCCAAGTCCGTCACCGTGGAGTGAGGCGATGATCCTGGGCGTGGGCATCGACGTGGTCGACATCGCCCGCTTCGGGGAGACCCTCGTGCGCACCCCGGCGATGCGGACCCGGCTGTTCACGCCTGCGGAGCGGGAGCGGCCGCTGGCCTCGCTCGCGGCCCGGTTCGCGGCCAAGGAGGCGCTCGCCAAGGCGCTGGGGGCGCCGACGGGGATGAGCTGGCTGGACGCGGAGATCGTCAACGCGCCTACCGGCGACCCGCAGTTCGACATCCGCGGCTCGGTGCTGGGCCGGGCCAACGAGATGGGCGTCAAGGACGTGCACGTCTCGCTCTCGCACGACGCCGGCATCGCCTCCGCGGTCGTGGTCCTCGAGTCCTGACCTGGCTCGCACGGGTCGTCAGCGCGGGCGCATAGGCTGACGCGCATGCGAGCCGCCCACACCGTCGAGCAGGTCCGCGAGGCGGAGGCGGCTCTGATGGCGCGGCTGCCGGCCGGGACCCTGATGCAGCGGGCGGCGCACGGCCTGGCGTACGCAGTGCTGGACTACCTGGGCGGCGCGTACGGCGCCCGGGTGCTGCTGCTCGTCGGCTCCGGCGACAACGGCGGCGACGCGCTGTACGCCGGCGCGGTGCTGGCCCGGCGAGGGGTTGGGGTGCAGGCCCTGCTGCTGAGCCCGGACCGCGCCGACCCGGCCGCCGTGAAGGCGCTGCTCGGCGCGGGCGGCCGCGTGGTCGGATCCGTGGACGAGGCCCGGCGCCCGGACGTCGTCCTGGACGGGATCGTCGGGATCGGCGGGCACGGGCCGCTCCGGGAGCACGCCGCCGCCGTGGTCTCGGCGCTCGAGGGGGTCCCGGTGATCGCCGTGGACACCCCCTCCGGGGTCGACGTCGACACCGGTGAGGTGCAGGGGCCGCACGTCACCGCAGAGGTGACCGTGACCTTCGGGACCCACAAGATCGCGCACCTCGCGGACCCGGCCGCGGCCGCCTGCGGGGCGGTGCACCGCGTGGACATCGGCCTGGCGCTGCCCGCCGCGCCGGTCCACGCGCTGCAGGAGGCCGACGTGGTGCGGCTGCTCCCACGGCCCGCTTCGGCGGCCCAGAAGTACACCCGCGGAGTCGTGGGCGTCCGGGCCGGCTCCGCCCAGTACCCCGGTGCTGGGGTCCTCTGCGTCTCGGGCGCGAGCAACGGCCTGGTCGGGATGGTGCGCTACCTCGGCGGGGCCGCCGACCTGGTCCGCGCCCGGCACCCTGAGGTCGTGGTCGGCGAGGGCCGCGTGCAGGCCTGGGTGATCGGCTCGGGGGGAGGCGCCGATGCCGAGCAGGCGCTGGCCGACGCGCTCCACGACGGCGTGCCGGTCGTCGTGGACGCGGACGGGCTCAGCCACGTCACCGGCCCCCTCGGCGTCCCCGCGCTGCTGACGCCCCACGCCGGCGAGCTGGCCCGGATGCTCGGCGTCGAGCGCGCCGAGGTGGAGGCCCGGCAGCTGCACTTCGCCACCCTGGCCGCGCAGCGGTACGACGCGGTGGTGCTCCTCAAGGGACGGCACACCCTGGTCGCGGCGCCGGGCGGAGAGGTCCGGGTGACCACCGGCGCGCCGGCGTGGCTCGCCACGGCCGGCAGCGGGGACGTGCTGGCCGGGGTGTGCGGTTCGCTGCTTGCCGCGGGCTGCGAGCCGCTCGACGCCGGGTCGGTCGGGTCGTGGCTGCACGGTGCCGCCGCCGTCCTGGCCGGGGGAGGTGGGCGCAGCGGGCCGGTCACCGCGCCGGACGTCGCGGCCGCGGTGCCGGAGGTGTGTCGTGCGCTCCTCGGCGCCGCCTGACCGGACGCTTTGGCAGGATGGGCAGCCATGACGTTGCCGGACCTCGACTCGCGGGCCGAGATCGTCGTCGACCTCGACGCGATCGCGCGCAACGTCGCGCTCCTGCGGCGAAGAGCCGGCGCCGCGCTGATGGCGGTCGTCAAGGCCGACGGCTACGGCCACGGGCTGGTGGAGTCCGCGCGGGCGGCCCGCGCCGGCGGCGCCGACTGGCTGGGGGCCGCGGTCCTCGAGGAGGCCCTGGCGCTGCGCCGCGCCGGCGACACCGGGCCGGTGCTGACCTGGCTGGCGGTCCCCGGTGAGGACTACTCCGACGCCGTCGAGGCCGGGATCGACGTCACGGCGTACTCGACGGCCCAGCTGGAGACCATCGCCGCCGCGGCCCGGGCGGTCGGCCGGCGTGCCCGCGTGCAGCTGAAGGTCGACACCGGCCTCAACCGGGGCGGCGCGGCGCCCGCGCAGTGGCCGGCGCTGGTGGAGGCGGCCGCGGAGGCCGAGCAGACCGGAGCGGTGCAGGTCACCGGGGTCTGGTCGCACTTCGCCTGCAGCGACGAGCCGGACCACCCCGCCAACGAGACGCAGGAGAAGGCGTTCGTGCAGGCGCTCCAGGCCGTCGACGCGGTGGGCCTCGAGCCCGAGGTTCGCCACCTCTCGAACTCGGCGGGCACGCTGCTGCGGCCCTGGTCGGCCTACGACCTGGTGCGCTGCGGGATCGCCGTCTACGGACTGTCGCCGGCCCCGCAGGTGGTGACCACCACCGAGCTCGGCCTGGTGCCGGCGATGACCGCGAGGGCCCGGCTGGCGATGGTCAAGCGGCTCCCGGCCGGCGCGGCGGTCTCCTACGGGCACACCTGGACCGCGCCCCGCGACACCACCGTGGGGCTGGTACCGGTGGGGTACGCCGACGGGGTGCCGCGCCACGCCTCCTCGACGGCGCCGGTGCTGGCCGCCGGGGGACGGCGGCAGGTCGCGGGCCGGGTGTGCATGGACCAGTTCGTCGTCGACCTCGAGGACGGGTCGGCCCGGCCCGGGGACCCGGTGGTCCTGTTCGGCTCCGGCGAGGACGGCGCGCCGACGGCGCAGGACTGGGCGGAGGCCTGCGGCACCATCTCCTATGAGATCGTCTCCCGGATCGGCGGGCGCTTCGTCCGTCGCCACGTCTCGACGGAAGGGCTGGTGGACACGTGAGCGGCCCACGCTGGGTGAAGGTCGCGCTGGCGGGTGCGGGCGCGACGGCCGCCGCGGCGACCGCAGGCGCGGTGGTGGCGGAGCGGCGCGTCGTCAAGGCCCGCCGGGCGGCCTCGGCCGACGCCGACCGGCTCGGTGGCCTGCGCGGTGACCCGGTGTCGGTGCGCACCGACGACGGGCTGCTGCTGCATGCCGAGGTCGACGAGGTCGCGCCGTACGGCGACGGGTCCGTGGGCTCGACCGCGCGCCGTCGCCACCGGCAGGACGGGCCGACGATCGTGTTCGTGCACGGCTACGCGCTGAACCTGGACTGCTGGCACTTCCAGCGCGAGTACTTCCGCGGCAAGCACCGGATGGTGTTCTACGACGAGCGCTCGCACGGACGCTCGGAGAAGTCCGACAACCAGCACGCCACCATCGACCAGCTCGGCGACGACCTGCTCCGGGTGCTGGAGGCGCTGGTCCCCGAGGGACCGGTGGTGCTGGTGGGCCACTCGATGGGCGGCATGAGCATCATGGCGTTCGCCGAGCGGCACCGCGAGGTCTTCGAGAAGCGGGTGGTCGGCGCGGCACTGATCTCGACCACGGCCGGCGGGCTCAAGACGCACCACCTGGTGAGCCGGCTGATCCCCGACTCGGTCGGCCGCCAGCTCGCGCCCCGGGTGGTCGCGGCGCTCGCCCTGGCTCCGGGGCTCGTCGACCGGGTGCGGCGTCGCGGCTCGAACGTCGGCTTCGTGGTCGCCGGCCAGTTCGCGTTCGGGCAGGACGTCCCGGCCTCGTACGTCGAGTTCCTCGACAACATGCTGGCCGAGACGTCGTTCGAGGTGCTCGCGCAGTTCTTCCCCAACTTCGACGCCCTGGACAAGTACTCGGTCCTCGAGCGGTTCGCCGGCATCCCGACGTACGTGATCACCGGCACCAAGGACCTGCTGACCTCCGTGGAGCTCAGCCGCACGATGGCCGCCCGGATCCCGGAGGCGGTCCTGGTGGAGTGCCCGGGAGCCGGCCACATGGCGATCCTCGAGCAGAAGGACCGGGTCAACCTGGCCCTCGAGGAGCTCTTCGCGGCGGCCGCGACCGGGCCGGCCGCGCGGGTCTCGTGAGCGCGCCGGTCCGGGCCGCCACCGCCGAGGACACGCGGGCGCTCGGGGAGCGCGTCGCCGGCCTGCTGCGGGCCGGGGACCTGCTGGTGCTCAGCGGCGACCTGGGGGCCGGCAAGACCACCTTCACGCAGGGGATCGGCGCCCGGCTCGGGGTCCGCGGGCCGGTCACCTCGCCGACGTTCGTGATCTCGCGGGTCCACCCCTCGGTCGTCGGCGGACCCGCGCTGGTGCACGTGGACGCGTACCGGCTGGGTGGCCTCGCCGAGCTCGACGACCTCGACCTGGACACCTCGCTAGCGGACGCGGTCACGGTGGTGGAGTGGGGGAGCGGGGTCGCCGAGGCGCTGGCGGAGGACCGGCTGGAGATCGAGATCCTGCGTCCGCACGGCGACGCGCACCCGGACGCCGAGACCCGCACGCTCCGGGTGACCGCGGTCGGGCCCCGGTGGGACGGGGTCGACCTGGAGGCCGCGCTGCGCCCGGCGGCGGACGCGTAACCTCGTCCGCGTGCTGCTCGCCTTCGACACCGCCACGCCCGCCGTCACGGTGGCCCTGCACGACGGTGAGCGGGTTGTCGCGTCGCTGACCAGGGTCGACGCCCGGCGGCACGGCGAGCTGCTCGCGCCCGGAATCACCGCGCTCCTGGATGAGGCGTGGGTGGCCCGGCAGGACCTCACCGCGGTCGCGGTCGGCGTCGGGCCGGGACCGTTCACCGGCCTCCGCGTCGGCCTGGTCACCGCGCGCACCCTCGCCCTGGCGCTGGACATACCGGTGTACGGCGTGTGCACGCTCGACGTGCTCGCCGCCGCCGCGGTCGACTCCGGCGCGGTGCAGGCGCCGTTCCTGGTGGCCACCGACGCCCGTCGCAAGGAGGTGTACTGGGCGTCGTACGACGAGACCGGTGCGCGGCTCGACGGCCCGCACGTGTCCCGCCCCGCGGACGTGGCGAGCGACGGGCCGGTCGTAGGCGATGGTGCACTGCTCTACCCGGAGGCGTTCCCCCGCCCGGTCGGGCCGCAGTACCCGGATGCGGGCGTGCTGGCGGCCGTGGTCACCGACGAGCGGGCCGAGCTCGTGGACCCAGAGCCGCTCTACCTGCGCCGTCCGGACGCGGCGGTGCCCGGCAGTCCCAAGCCGGTCACGTGATCCTGCGACCCGCCACGGCCGAGGACGTGCCGGCGGTGGTCGCCCTCGAACGGGACCTGTTCGGGGTCGACGCCTGGTCCGAGGCGTCCGTGCGCGAGGAGCTCACGGGTATGCGACGGGTGGCGGTCGTCGCGTGCGACCCGGGCGTCGTCGGGTACGTCGTGACGGCGTCCGCGGGCGACGTGGTGGACCTGCAGCGGGTCGCCGTACACCCGTCGCGGCGGCGGGAGGGTCTGGCGCGGTCCCTGCTCGAGCGGGCCTGCGCGCTCGTTGCCGGGGACCGGATGCTCCTGGAGGTCGCGGCCGGGAACGGCGCGGCGCTGGCGTTCTATGCGGCCGAGGGGTTCGCCGAGGTGGCCCGCCGGCGGCGCTACTACCGCGACGGGTCGGACGCCGTCGTGATGCAGCGGGCCCTCCCGGCGTCGGCGCGTCCGGCGGGCTGCGGCGAGAATGACCGCCATGACCGATGAGCCGCTGGTCCTGGGGATCGAGACGTCCTGCGACGAGACGGGCGTGGGGGTCGTCCGCGGCCACACGCTGCTGGCGGACGCCGTCGCCTCGAGCGTGGAGGAGCACGCGCGGTTCGGGGGAGTCGTCCCCGAGGTGGCCTCCCGGGCGCACCTCGAGGCGATGGTGCCGACCCTGGAGCGGGCCTGCGCCGACGCCGGGATCCGGCTGTTCGACGTCGACGCGATCGCGGTGACCAGCGGCCCGGGGCTGGCCGGCGCGCTGCTGGTGGGCGTGGCGGCGGCGAAGGCGCTGGCCGTGGGGCTGGGGAAGCCGTTGTACGGGGTGAACCACCTCGCGGCGCACGTCGCTGTGGACCAGCTGGAGCACGGCGCGCTGCCCGAGCCGTGCGTGGCGCTGCTGGTGAGCGGCGGGCACTCGTCTCTGCTGCGGGTCAGCGACGTGACCGGGCACGGCGACGGCGTCGTGCCCCTGGGCGCGACGATCGACGACGCCGCCGGTGAGGCCTTCGACAAGGTGGCCCGGCTGCTCGGCCTGCCGTTCCCGGGCGGGCCGTACATCGACCGGGCCGCGCGGTCGGGATCGTCGGTGTACGTCGACTTCCCGCGCGGCCTCACGTCGCAGCGGGACCTGCAGCGGCACCGGTTCGACTTCTCGTTCTCGGGCCTCAAGACGGCCGTCGCGCGCTGGGTGGAGGCGCGCCAGCGCTCCGGTGAGCCGGTGCCGGTCGAGGACGTCGCCGCGTCGTTCCAGGAGGCGGTGTGCGACGTACTCACCCGCAAGGCGGTGGACGCGGCGGTCAGTGAGGGGATCTCGGACATCCTGGTCGGCGGCGGGGTCGCGGCGAACTCGCGGCTGCGGGCCCTGGCCGAGGAGCGGGCCGCGGCGCGAGGGATCCGGGTCCGGGTGCCGCGACCGGGGCTGTGCACGGACAACGGCGCGATGGTCGCCGCCCTCGGGACCGAGATGGTGGCCCGCGGCCGCCGGCCGTCGGCCCTCGACCTGCCCGCCGACTCGTCCCTCCCGGTGACCTCCGTCCTCGCCTGACCTCGTTGAGGCGGCGCTCGTTCCCGTTGAGAGGGCTCTCGTTCCCGTTGAGGAGGCTCTCGTTCCCGTTGAGAGGGCGCTCGTTCCGGTTGAGACGGCGCCCGTTCCGGTTGAGAGGGCGCTGCTTTCCGCCGTACGACGGAATTGCTGCCGTCTCAACGGGAATCCCCGCCGACTCAACGGGAATCCCCGCCGACGCAACGGGAACGCGCGCCGCCTCAACGGGAACGCGCGCCTTCTCAACGAGCACCGCAAGGCCAAGGACAATGGCCGGGTGTCCGAACTACTCGGCGTCCTGGGGTCGATCGCCCTGCTCGTGGTCGGCGCCGGACTGCTCACCGCAGGAGCCGAGGGCTTTGCCGAGCACGTGACCGGCGCCTCCGCCCGGCTCGGGGTCAGCGTGCTGGCCCTGGGCATCCTCCTCGCCGGCGCCGAGCCCGAGGAGGCCATCACGGCCATGCTCGCCTCGGGCCAGGGACACCCCGCGCTGGCCGCGGGCGACGCCGTCGGTGCGAACCTGGTCATCCTCACGCTCACCCTCGGCCTCGCCGCGCTGGTCACCCGGCTCCCGGTGGGTCGTCGCGGCCTGGAGTACGGCGTCGCCGCCGCCGTCCTCGGCGCCCTCTCCTGGCTGCTGATGCGCAACGGCGTGCTCGGCCGCGCAGAGGGCCTGCTCCTCGTCCTCGTCTACGCCGCCGGCGTCGTCTGGGTATGGCGCCGCGAGAAGCAGCCCCCGCTGATCGGCGAGCTGGCCGAGCTCGAGCACCTCGATGAGCCGCCGCCCGACGAGGCGGCCACCGGCCGTGCCCTGCTGCTGGTCCTCCTCGGCGTCCTCGGCATGGTCGTCGGCGGTGCCCTCGCAGTACGCGGCGCCGAGGGCCTCGTGGACGTGTTCCACGTCGGCGAGTCCGTGATCGGGCTGACCGTCCTGGCCCTCGCGACGAGCGCCGAGATGGTCGCCCTGGTCTGGGCCGCCCGCCGCCGCGGACTGACCGAGCTCGTCGTGGCCGGCACCGTCGGCGCCGTCGCCTACAACTCCACGGTGTCCCTCGGCCTCGCTGCGCTGGTCAGCCCTCTGGGTCTCGGCCGCCACAACCTGATCCTCGACGTCGCAGCCCTGACCGCCGTACTCCCGCTCCTGCTGTTCACCTCCTACCGGACCGGCATCCTCCCGGCCCCGGTGGGCGCCCTGCTGGTGGTGGCCTATGTCGCCGCCGTCGGCTTCCTGCTCGCCGGTTAGCCTGCGGGTAGGTCGTACGGGCGCATCCCCGCAGCGACGAGCAGCGCGTCGCGGAGGCGACGCGGACACCGAGTGCAGGAGGTCGCATGCAGCAGGTCCGTGGCGTCGTGGCGAGGGCCAAGGGTGAGCCGGTCACGATGGAGACCGTCGTCATCCCCGACCCCGGCCCGGGAGAGGCCGTCGTGCAGGTGCAGGCCTGCGGGGTCTGCCACACCGACCTGCACTACCGCGAGGGCGGCATCAACGACGACTTCCCCTTCCTGCTCGGGCACGAAGCGGCCGGCGTCGTGGAGTCCGTCGGCGAGGGCGTCACCGAGGTGGTGCCCGGCGACTTCGTGGTCCTGAACTGGCGCGCGGTATGCGGCGAGTGCCGGGCCTGCCGCCGCGGCGAGCCGTGGTATTGCTTCAACACGCACAACGCCAGCCAGAAGATGACCCTGAAGGACGGCACCGAGCTCACGCCCGCCCTGGGCATCGGGGCGTTCGCCGACAAGACGCTGGTGCACGCCGGCCAGTGCACCAAGGTCGACCCGTCTGCCCGTCCGGCCGCCGTCGGCCTGCTCGGCTGCGGCGTGATGGCCGGCCTCGGCGCGGCGATCAACACCGGCAACGTCGGGCGCGGGAAGAGCGTCGCGGTGATCGGCTGCGGCGGGGTGGGCGCGGCCGCGGTCGCCGGCGCCCGGCTGGCCGGCGCCGGCACCGTCATCGCGGTCGACATCGACCCGCAGAAGCTCGAGTGGGCCACCGGCCTCGGAGCCACGCATACCGTCAACAGCAAGGACCGCGACCCCGTCGAGGCCATCCAGGAGCTCACCGGCGGGTTCGGCGCCGACGTCGTCATCGACGCGGTGGGCCGCCCCGAGACGTGGCGCCAGGCGTTCTACGCGCGCGACCTCGCCGGGACCGTCGTACTCGTCGGCGTGCCGACCCCCGACATGAAGGTCCCCGACCTCCCGCTGATCGACGTCTTCGGCCGCGGCGGCGCTTTGAAGTCCAGCTGGTACGGCGACTGCCTGCCGTCCCGCGACTTCCCCATGCTCGTCGACCTCTACCAGCAGGGCCGCCTCGACCTCGACGCGTTCGTCTCCGAGGAGATCGGGCTCGGCGACGTCGAGGCGGCCTTCGAGAAGATGCATCACGGCGACGTGCTCCGCTCGGTGGTCATCTTCTGAGGATCCTCTTCACCCTGGCCTGTCTCGCCTCGCTCGTGGTGCTCTTCTCGCCCGGCTCGGACACCCCGGACGTGGCCGTCAACGACAAGCTCGTCCACGCCTGCCTGTTCGCCGCGCTGGCGCTGACAGGGGTGCTGGCCGGCGTACCCGTGCGGGTGCTGGCACCGGCGCTGGTGGT
>JAWWPF010000097.1:0-7672 GCA_033850795.1 Nocardioidaceae bacterium
CGATGGTCGTCATGCTGCTGCCCCGCCACGCGGGGCACGTCGCAGGACCGTCTCGTCCGCTCCCCGCCGCGAGCCCGGGACTGCTCACGGTGGCCCTCGTCGCGGCTCTGGTGTGCGTGGCCGTCGCGTCGGCCGCGCGAACCATTCCCCGCACCACGCCGAAAACGCACCGTGCCTTCGGGCTCATAGAGGGTGTCTTGGCAGCGGGTATGGCGGCCATGCTGGCCGGCGTCCTTTAAACCGGAATCAGCGCCGTCTCAACCGAAATGGGAGCCGTCTCAATGGGAACGGGCGCCGCCTCAACGGGAACGGGCGCCGCCTCAACCGGAATGGGAGCCGCCTCAACGGGGTGGTCGCCATGATGGCCGGTGTCCTCCGAAGGCCCGGTTGCCCGAATCAACCAACTGCTTAGGCGGCTGTTGACGCTTCCACGAACGAGGTCGAGGGTGACCACGCCAGCGTCAATCGAGGCGTAAAGGAGTGTGCCATGCAGGTTCCGGCACCGTTCGAGTACGAACGAGCCACGAGCGTGGACCACGCGATCGGGCTCCTGGAGCGCCTGGGGGAGGAGGCCCGGCTCGTCGCGGGCGGGCACAGCCTGATCCCGATGATGAAGCTGCGGCTGGCCAACCTCGAGTACCTCATCGACATCAACGACCTGCACGACCAGCTCGGCTACGTCCGGGTCGGCGTGGACGAGGTGCGCATCGGCGCGATGACCCGGCACCGCGAGCTGCTCGAGTCCGTCGAGCTGGCGGCGCTGTTCCCGATCTTCGCCGACGCCGAAGCGGTGATCGCCGACCCGGTGGTCCGCAACCGCGGCACCATCGGCGGCTCCCTGTGCCAGGCGGACCCCTCGGAGGACCTCTCCGCGGTGTGCACGACGCTGAACGCGTCCTGCGTCATCCGCGGCGCCGGAGGCGAGCGGGTCGTCAGCATGGAGGACTTCCACCGCGGCCCCTACGAGACGGCCGTGGGACACGACGAGATGCTGACCGAGATCCGGGTCCCGGTGCGGCCGCACGGGTCGAGCGCCTACGCCAAGGTCGAGCGCCGGGCCGGGGACTGGGCGGTCACCTCGGCCGGCGCGGCGGTCTGGATGGACGGGGACGTGATCTCAGACGCCCGGGTCGGGCTGGCCGCCGTCGGGCCCAACACCACCGGCATCCCCGCCATCTCCGACGCGCTGCGGGGCGAGCGCCCGTCGGAGGACCTCTTCGTCCGGGCCGGCGCGATCGCGGCCGAGAGTTGCTCGCCCACCACGGACAACCGCGGCACCGCGGACTACAAGCGGCACCTTGCCGACGAGCTGACGCGCCGCACCCTGCGCCGGGCCGTCGAGCGGATCCAGGCGGGCGTCAAGGGCGACAGCGTGCAGGGCAACCGGGACAGGAGCGAGTGACATGCAGGTGTCGATGACCGTCAACGGGGAGCCGGTGACCCGGGAGATCGAGGGCCGCATGCTGCTCGTCCACTTCCTGCGCGACGTCCTCGGGCTCACCGGAACCCACTGGGGGTGCGACACCAGCAACTGCGGGACCTGTGTCGCCTGGCTGGACGGCGAGCCGGTGAAGACCTGCACGGTCCTGGCCGCGATGGCCGGCGGCCACGAGGTCCGCACCGTGGAGGGGCTCGAGCAGGACGGGGTGCTCGACCCCATCCAGGAGGGGTTCATGCAGTGCCACGGACTGCAGTGCGGCTTCTGCACGCCCGGCATGCTGATGACCACCCGGGCGCTGCTCGACAAGGACCCGAACCCCTCCGAGGAGACGATCCGCGAGGCCATCTCCGGGCAGATCTGCCGGTGCACCGGCTACACCACGATCGTCCGGTCGGTGCAGTGGGCGGCCGCCCACCCGGCCGGCGCCGAGGTCGAGACGGCGGTGAGCCCGTCATGACGCTGGTCGGCGAGCCCCGCGAGGCCGAGGACCTGGACCGTCCCGACAACGACCACAAGCCGCTCGGCCACGGCCGCATGCTGCGCAAGGAGGACCCCCGCTTCATCCGCGGCCGGGGCCGCTACGTCGACGACATACAGCTCCCCGGCATGCTGCACCTGGCGATCCTGCGCTCCCCGGTCGCGCACGCCCGGATCCTCAGCGTCGACACCAGCGCCGCGGAGGCGCATCCCAAGGTCAAGGCGGTGGTGACCGGCGCCGCCCTCGCCGAGAAGGGGCTGGCGTGGATGCCGACCCTGTCCAACGACGTGCAGGCCGTCCTGGCGACCGACAAGGTCAGGTTCCAGGGCCAGGAGGTGGCCTTCGTCGTCGCCGAGGACCGGTACGCCGCCCGCGACGCACTCGAGCTGATCGACGTCGACTACGAGATCCTGCCGCCGGTCGTGGACGTCCGCACCGCACTGGCTCCGGACGCCCCGGTGATCCGCGACGACCTCGAGGGCAAGACCGACAACCACTGCTTCGACTGGGAGACCGGTGACGAGGCGGCCACGGCGGCGGTCTTCGCGAAGGCGGACGTGGTGGTCACCCAGGACATCGTCTACCCGCGGGTGCACCCGGCGCCGATGGAGACCTGCGGCGCGGTCGCGGACTACGACCGCGTCGAGGGCAAGCTGACGCTGTGGTCCACGAGCCAGGCACCGCACGCGCACCGCACCCTCTACGCCATCGTGGCTGGCCTGCCCGAGCACAAGATCCGGGTGATCGCGCCCGACATCGGCGGCGGCTTCGGCAACAAGGTGCCGATCTACCCCGGCTACGTGTGCGCCATCGTCGGGTCGCTGCTCACCGGCAAGCCGGTGAAGTGGATGGAGGACCGCACGGAGAACCTGGTCAGCACCGGGTTCGCCCGCGACTACGTGATGCGCGGGGAGATCGCGGCCACGAAGGAGGGCCGGATCCTCGCCATCCGCACCAACGTGCTGGCCGACCACGGCGCCTTCAACGGGACCGCGGCGCCGGTGAAGTACCCCGCGGGCTTCTTCGGCGTCTTCACCGGCAGCTACGACATCGAGGCGGCCTATGCGCACATGACGGCCGTCTACACCAACAAGGCGCCGGGAGGCGTGGCCTACGCCTGCTCCTTCCGGATCACCGAGGCGGTCTACCTCGTCGAGCGGATCGTCGACTGCCTCGCCTACGAGCTCGACATGGACCCCGTGGCGCTGCGCCGCAAGAACCTCATCAGACCCGAGCAGTTCCCCTACACCTCCAAGACCGGGTGGGTCTACGACTCCGGCGAGTACGCGAAGGCGCTCGACCTGGCGCTGGAGATGGCCGGGTACGACGACCTGCGGCGCGAGCAGGCCGAGAAGCGTGAGCGCGGCGAGCTGATGGGCATCGGCCTCGCGTTCTTCACCGAGGCGGTCGGGGCCGGTCCCCGCAAGGACATGGACATCCTGGGCCTGGGGATGGCCGACGGCTGCGAGCTGCGGGTGCACCCCACCGGCAAGGCCGTCGTACGCGTCTCGTGCATGAGCCAGGGGCAGGGCCACGAGACGACGTTCGCCCAGATCGTCGCCGAGGAGATCGGGATCCCGCCCGACGACATCCAGGTCGTCAACGGCGACACCGACCAGACGCCCTTCGGCCTGGGCACCTACGGCAGCCGCTCGACGCCGGTGTCCGGGGCAGCCGCGGCTCTGGTGGCGCGCAAGGTCCGGGACAAGGCCCGGATCATCGCCTCCGGGATGCTGGAGGTCTCGGTCGCGGACCTCGAGTGGGAGAAGGGCTCCTTCCGGGTCAAGGGCGACCCCGGTCGCACCGTGACGATCCAGGACATCGCGATGCGCGCGCACGGCGCCGGCGACCTTCCCGAGGGGATCGAGGGCGGGCTCGAGGCACAGATCTGCTACAACCCGTCCAACCTGACCTACCCGTTCGGCGCCTACCTCTGCGTCGTGGACGTCGACCCGGGCACCGCGGTGGTCAAGGTCCGCCGCTTCGTCGCCGTGGACGACTGCGGCACGCGGATCAACCCGATGATCATCGAGGGGCAGATCCACGGTGGCCTCACCGACGGGGTCGGTATGGCGCTGATGGAGATGATCTCCTTCGACGAGGAGGGCAACTGCATCGCGGGGTCCCTGATGGACTACCTCATCCCGACCGCGCTGGAGGTCCCGCACTGGGAGACCGGCCACACCGTCACGCCGTCGCCGCACCACCCGATCGGCGCCAAGGGCGTCGGCGAGTCCGCGACCGTCGGCTCGCCGCCGGCCGTCGTCAACGCGGTCGTGGACGCGCTGAAGCCCTACGGGATCCGGCACGCCGACATGCCCCTCACCCCGTCGCGGGTGTGGGCCGCCATGCAGGGCCGCGCGACTCCACCGATCTGAGCAGGAAGGCCCCGTGACGACATCGTGACGACCCAGCTGACCACACAGCTCTCGGAGCGCATCGAGCAGCTCACCCGGTCCCGGGTGCCGTTCGTGCAGGCGACGGTGGTGCGCGCCCAGCCGCCGAGCTCGGCCAAGGCCGGCGACCGGGCGATCGTGCTCCCGGACGGGTCGATGGAGGGGTTCGTCGGCGGGCAGTGCGCGGCCGGGTCGGTCCGCACCGCCGCGCTGGGCGCGCTGGAGACCGGGGAGGGGATCCTACTGCGGGTCCTGCCGGACACCGCCGAGTCCTTCCCGCCCACGCCCGGCGCCAGCATCGTGGTGAACCCGTGCCTGTCCGGTGGGGCGATGGAGATCTACCTCGAGCCGCTGCTGCCGTCCCCGGTGCTGCACGTGGACGGGGCGTCCCCGACAGCGGACGCGGTGGCCGAGCTGGCGCCCCTGCTCGGCTTCGTCGTCCAGCGAGCAGGCACCGGCGCCGGGCCGGAGGGGGCCGTCGCGGCCCTGGTGTCGAGCCATGGCGGCGACGAGGTCGGCGCCGTCCGTGCCGCGCTCGACGCCGGAGTGGGCTTCGTCGGCCTGGTCTGCAGCCGGCGCCGTGGAGAGGCACTGCTGGCGGAGCTCGACCTCTCCGAGGCCGACCGTCGGCGGGTCTTCCCTCATGTCGGCCTGGACATCGGCGCCCGGACCGCGCCGGAGATCGCGCTGTCGATCATGGCCGCGGTGGTGCGGGGGATCCGGGTGGACGGCCTGACCGCGGCTCCCGTGCCGGACGCAGCGGCCCCGCCACGGCAGGCCGTCGACCCGGTCTGCGGGATGACCGTGACGGTCACGAAGGACACCGCCCACGCCAACGTGGGTGGCGTCGACCACTGGTTCTGCAACCCCGGCTGCCGCGACACGTTCCTCCTGGCGCAGCCGGCGTGAGCGGGGACGGTCCGCAGCTCACCACGCTGGAGAGTCCCGAGGAGGTCCGCCGCGGCTTCGACCGGCAGGGCTACCTCGCCGACCAGGGCACGTCGACCGCGGTGTACCTGGCGCTGCAGCTCGGCCTGCCCCTGCTGCTGGAAGGCGAGCCCGGGGTCGGCAAGACCGCCGCGGCGAAGGTGCTGGCCGCCACGCTCGGCGTACCCCTGATCCGGCTGCAGTGCTACGAGGGGCTCTCAGCGAGCGAGGCCCTGTTCGACTGGAACTACCAGCGCCAGCTGCTCGCGATCCGGCTCGCGGAGTCGCAGCACCAGCCGCTGCAGGAGGCCGACCTGTTCAGCGAGGAGTTCCTGGTCGAGCGGCCGATCCTGCGCTGCGTGCGGTACGACGGACCGCTGCCTCCCGTGCTGCTGATCGACGAGGTGGACCGCGCCGACGACGAGTTCGAGGCGCTGCTTCTGGAGTTCCTCGGCGAGGGTTCCGTGACGGTCCCAGAGCTCGGCACGTTCACCGCGGCGACCCCGCCGGTAGCGGTCCTCACCTCCAACCGGACCCGTGAGCTCCACGACGCGCTGCGCCGCCGCTGCCTCTACCACTGGCTCGACTTCCCGGCGCCGGGGCGCGCGGTGCAGATCCTGCGCCGGTCTGTCCCGTCGGCGAACCAGCACCTCATCGAGTCCGCGGCCCAGTTCGTCGGGCACATCCGCTCCCTCGACGTGGACAAGCCGCCGGGGATCGCGGAGGCGATCAACTGGGTGGCGGCATTGGCGGTGCTGCGGGTGAGCGAGCTGATGCGGGACGACGTGGTGGCCTCGGTGGGGGCGCTCGCCAAGACCCCGGACGACCGCGACGCGGTGCTGCAGGCCGCAGCCTCCTACGGGTTCGGCGCTGGAGCCCGGTGACCCTGCCGACCGGTCCCGCGCCGGCGATCCTGCTGCGGGCCGTGGACCGGGCCGCGTTCGTCGTCGCGCTGGGGGACCGGCTGCGCGGCGCCGGCGTGCCGGTCAGCCTCACGGCGCTGACCTCGCTCACCGAGGCGTTGCGGCTGATCCCGGCCCGCAACGTCCGCGAGCTCTACTGGACCGCTCGGGTGACGCTGGTCAGCCGGCCCCGTGACCTCGCGACCTTCGACGCCGTGTTCCGGTCGGTCTTCGCGCTCGCGCCGCTCGCCGTCGAGGGTCAGGCGGCCGCGCCCCAGGCCGGACCGGACCGGGGGGAGGACCTGCCCGGTCTTCCGCCGCCCTCGCCCTCCGAGCCGGAGACCGGGAACGGGTTGCCCTGGCACACGCTGCCGCACCTGGTCAAGGCCGAGGACCCGGCGGCCGCGGACGGTGACGCCCCGGCGCTGCCCGAGCTGCTGCCCAGCGAGCTCGAAGCCGTCGTCGACGTCCCCTTCGAGGACCTCGACGAAGCGGAGCTGGCCCGGATCGGCGGCTGGCTGGAGCACTGTTGGCAGCAGTGGCCCTCCCGGCGCAGCCGGCGCCGGCGGTTGCAGCCCTCCGGTTCGCGGGTGGAGCTGCGCGAGACGATCGCGGCGTCGCGCCGTACCGGCTGGGAGCCGGTGGAGCTCCGGCGCTCGGCCCCGGGACGCCGCCCGCGGACGGTCACGATGGTCGCCGACGTCAGCGCCTCGATGCGGCCGTACTCGACGGCGTACCTGCACCTGATGCGCGCCCTGGCCCGCTCCCGGCGGGCGGAGACCTTCGCCTTCTCGACGTCTCTGACCAGGTTGACCCCCGCTCTGCGGCAGCGCTCGGTCGCCGCCGCGGTCGCCGAGGCCTCCGAGCTGGCGGTCGACCGGTACGGCGGCACGCAGCTGGCCTCCAGCCTGGCGACGCTGCTGCGCTCACGGCACGCGGAGGGCCTGCGCGGCGGGGTGCTGGTGCTGGCCTCGGACGGGTGGGACAGCGAGGACCCCGACCGGCTGGCCGCCGTGCTGACCCGGCTGCGGCGCCGGGTGCACCGACTCGTCTGGCTCAACCCGCGGGCCGGTGCCGAGGGGTTCCAGCCCCTGGTGGGGTCGATGGCGGCGGCGCTCCCGTTCTGCGACGAGTTCCTGCCGGCGCACACCCTGCGGGCGATGACCGACGCACTCGACGCGATCCTGGCCGTCCGCTAGCTCCACAGCGTGACGTGCACCGACGGCTTGAACCGGCCGAGCTTCACGCCGGCCCCGTGCACCATGGCCTGGGTGGCCCGCGGCGTGGTGATGAAGCGCAGCAGCTCGGCCGCGGCCGGCGGTTGGCTGTGTGCGGGCAGGGCCATGGCCGCCCACCTCCCCAGCGTGCGCATCCCCGGTCCCTCGACGAGCGCGAGGCGTCCCGCGGCCAGGTCGGCCGCGACCGCGAACCGGATGGCCAGGCCGATCCCGTTGGTCCGCTTGGCCTCCTCGAGCGCGGCGGCGTCGCTCTGGAAGATCCGCTGCCGCGCCTCGGGGACGCCGAGCTG
>JAWWPF010000109.1:0-15731 GCA_033850795.1 Nocardioidaceae bacterium
GCGCACGGACTCCCGAAGCCCGCGCCGGGGAAGGTGACCGCAGCGCTCGACCCCGCGGTGTTCGGCCGGTGGACCACCCTCGCCTACAAGCTGCCACTGCGGGCCATTCACGCGACCCTGCTGCGGACCGGCAAGTTCCTGCTGATCGCCGGTTCGGGCAACGTGGCTCACGACCACGCGATCGGCAACTTCAAGGCCTACCTGTGGGACCCGGCCACCGATGCCCTGACCTCGCTGCCGGTGCCGTACGACGCCTTCTGCAGCGGCCACCTCGTGGACGCCGACGGCGACGTCATCGTGCTCGGTGGCACGATCCACTACAAGGACGCCAGCGGGCCCTGGGAGGGCTCGAACAAGGCCTACAAGTTCGTCGTATCGACCAGCACCTGGGTCCCGTTGCCGACGATGAAGCAGGGACGTTGGTACCCGACCGGGCTGCTCGACGGCAATGGCCGGGTGCTGGCCTACTCCGGGCAGGACGCCACGGGGGCGACCCCCGCAACCCCGGAGATGTACACACCCGCCGCCAACGCCTGGTCCCCGCTCGCCGCGCGCAAGCTGCCGCTGTACCCGAGCCTGCACCTGCTGAAGGACGGTCGGGTGGCCTACACCGGTGCGCACTACGGCTTCCCGAACCGCCTCGTCGCGCCGGTCCTCTTCGACCCGTCGACGGGGGCCTCCACCACCGTGAAGGACCCGAACGCCGTGCTGGACCTCGCGCACCGCCAGATGGGGATGAGCGCGATCGTCGGGTCGGCCGACAAACAGCTCGCGTGGGTGGCCGGCGGTGGCTTCCCGGCCGTCCGGTCCACCTACTTCATCGACCTCAACGCGGCGGCGCCCTCAGCCGTCGCCGGACCGCCCCTGGCGGCGGCCAAGAGCTACGTCTCCGTCTCGCACCTCCCGGACCTGACCGCTCTCGAGACCGGAGGTGGGGGCGGGACGAACACGCCCGTCTTCGAGGCGTCGATCCTCAACCCGAGCACCCGCAAGCTCACGGCGATGGCACCGCCGACGGTGCCCCGCACCTACCACTCCTCCTCGATCACCATGCCTGATGGCCGCGTCGTGACCTTCGGCGGCGACCCCTCGGGCGACGCGAACTTCGAGCTGCGCATCGAGATCTTCTCCCCGCCGTACCTCTTCAAGGGCACCCGGCCGACGATCACGTCCCACCCCACCGAGGTCCACTACGGGACGGCCTACACCGTGGGCACCACCGTTGCGGCAGGCTCGACGGCCGCGACCGCCGTGCTGATGCGCCCCGGGTCGGCGACGCACTCCGTCGACGCCAACGCGCGGGTCCTCAAGCTGCAGAGCACGGCCGTGGCCGGTGGCCTGCAGGTGACGCTGCCGAGCAACGTCGACCTCGCCCCTCCTGGCTGGTACCTGCTGTTCGTCGATGACAGCGCCGGCCGACCGTCGGTCGGCGGGTGGGTGCACCTGACCTAGCCCTCGCTCGAGGACCGGTCGGGCACCCTCAGCGACGGGCGAGGTGCAGCCGGAAGGTGAGCTCGAGCGGCACCTGGGCCGGGAGGAGCTCGGCAAGGAGGTGCAGGACCCGCTGACGACTCTCCAGTGGCAGCGCGAGGTATCCCGCGACCGTGGAGAGGTAGCCGACGTACTCGCGCTGCGGCCGCAGCACCCGCCGGGCCACGACGTGCTCCTGCGTGCCGGTGAACAGCCCGCAGGAGCCGAGCTCGTGACGAACCTCCCCGGACTGGTCGACGCCGCCGTCGTCGCCCTGGTATGGCGGGGCGAGCCGCTCGATCGTGGCCCGCACCCTGGGGTCGATCACCTCCACGGTGCTGCCGAACACCGCGAGGACACCGCCTTCGGGAAGCAGGCCCGCCGCCCGGACGCATCGAGTCCGCGGATCCGTGCGGTGCCAGGAGGTGGCGGCGTACACCAGGTCCGGCTGCGGTCCGTCGTACTGCTCGAGGCCGCACGGGACCGGCTCGACCTGCATGCCGAGCGTCTCGCGCTGCAGGACCGCGAACATCTCGGGATCGGACTCGAGAGCGGTCACCCTGACCCCGCGGCTGGCGAAGGCCCGCGCCGCCTTGCCCGTCCCCGCGCCGATCTCCACCGCGCGGGCGACCCGGCGGCGGGCGTAGGCCAGGGTCCGGTCCACGACCTCGTCGGGATAGCCGGGCCGGAACCGCTCATGGCTCTCGGCGGCCGTCCCGAGGACGGCCCTCCCAGGCGTGGCCGACGTCGTCATGGATGGCTCCTACCCACGGCCGAGAACCGCGACACCCGCGCAGGTCCGGAGAACTGTCGGCGGGTCACGTCATCCTCGACCCATGCACTCAGGAATCGACGTGGGGACCACCGTCTCGCTGCTCGCCGTGCTCGCGGTCGGGATCGCCCTCGGCGCGGTCGCGTGCGCTCTCTGGTTCCGCGCCGCCGGGACGGGCAGGGGGGACCGCGCCCTGGAGCTGCAGTCGGCCGAGACGCGGGCAGCCGAGTCCGCGGTCGTCCGTGAGCGCCTCGAACGGCTCCACGACCAGCTCCGCGACATGGCGCAGCACGGCGTCTCGTGGCAGAGCCAGCTCAAGCAGCAGGTCGACGACGTCCGGCTCTCCACCGACACCCTGCGCCGCGAGACCGCCACGTTGTCCACCGCACTGCGCCGCCCGCAGGTGCGGGGACGGTGGGGCGAGCTGCACCTGCGGCGTGCGGTGGAGCTCGCGGGCCTCGTGGACCGCTGTGACTTCGACGAGCAGGTCAGCACCCGGTCCGAGGGCGGCGACGGCTCGCGCGGGTCCCTGCGACCCGATCTGGTGGTCAACCTCGCCGGTGGCAAGCACGTCGTGGTGGACGCCAAGGTCCCGCTCGACGCCTTCCTCGACGCCACCGGCGCGGACTCCGACGAGGAGCGCAGCGCCCATCTGCAGCGCCACGCGCGGCAGCTGCGGACACACGTGGATGCGTTGGCCGGCAAGGCCTACTGGCGCGCCCTGCCCGCCACCCCGGAGTTCGTGGTGCTGTTCGTGCCGGCCGAGTCGTTCCTGTCCGCGGCGCTCGAGGTGGACCCGGGGCTGCTGGAGGACGCCGCGGAGCGCATGGTGGTGCTCGCGTCCCCGACCACGCTGATCGCCCTGTTGCGGACCGTGGCGTATGCATGGACCCAGCAGACGCTCGCCGACAAGACCCGGGAGGTCCACGACCTGGGTCGGGACCTGCACGAACGGCTCGCCACGATGGGCGGCCACCTCGACCGGCTCGGCCGGTCCCTGACGGCGGCGGTGAGCGCCTACAACCGGGCCGTGGGGTCCCTGGAGAACCGGGTTCTCGTGTCCGCGCGCCGATTCACCGACCTCGGTGTGGGGGGCGACGTGATCGAGGCCCCGGCGCCGGTGATCGAGGGTCTCCGACCGCTGACCGCGGCCGAGCTGCTGGACACCGTGGCGGAGCCGCGGCACGAGCTCCCGGAGCTGGACGGTCCACCGACGGCCGAGGAGGCACCGCTGCGGCGCGTCGCCCCGTGACACCGCCGGCCGGCGCCTACGGTGCTGGGGTGAGCACTGTCGCGCCTCACCGCCGGACACTCTGGGAAGAAGGTCGCAGACCCGGGCTCCTGGTGACCCCGGTCGCCGGGCTGGTCGTGCTGGCCGCCCTGCTCCTGGACCTGCAGATCTCCACCGACCTCGGCCTGCTGTTCGATATCGCGTTCGTGCTGGTCTGCATCGGCGCCGCGCTCGCCGTACGCCCCCGGGACTTCTTCATGGTCGGGGTGTTTCCCCCGCTGCTGATGGGAGCCACGGTCGCGCTGCTCGCGGTGCTCGACCGCGGATCGGTCGCCGACCCGACGGACGGGTTGCTGCAGGCGCTCGTGTCGGGGCTGGCCCACCACGCCCGAGCGTTGGTGGCCGGCTACGGGCTGACACTGGGGGTTCTGGCGCTGCGCCAGGTCGCGATCAGGAACGCCGGCACGATCCGGGCCCACAGCGCCGGCGGCGCCACCGAGCCGACACGGTCGGCCGCGCACAGCCCTCGCTGAGAACGGCACGGCCCGCTTCGGCCGCCGGTCGACCGCTACTGCGCCTTGGCCTTCTCCGCCGCGCGCAGGTCGCGGCGCAGCTCGGGTGGGAGCGCGAAGATCAGCGATTCCTCGGCGGTGTGCACCGCGCGCGCCTGCGGGTAGCCGCGCTCCTCGAGAAAGGCGAGCACGCCGTCGACGAGGTCCTCGGGCACCGATGCGCCGGAGGTCACGCTGACGGTCTCGACCCCCTCGAGCCAGGACTCCTGGATCTCGCTCGCGTCGTCGACCCGGTACGACGCCTTGGCACCCGCCTCCAGCGCGACCTCGACGAGCCGGACGGAGTTGGAGGAGTTCCCGGACCCGACGACGAGGACCAGGTCGGCGTCGCGGGAGATCTCCTTGACCGCGCTCTGGCGGTTCTGGGTCGCGTAGCAGATGTCGTCCGACGGCGGGTCGAGGAGCTGGGGGAACCGGTCCCGGATGGCGTCGACGATCGTCATGGTCTCGTCGACCGACAGCGTGGTCTGCGACAGCCACGACACTCGGGCGGGGTCGCGGACCTCGATGCCCGCGACGTCCTGCGGGGTCTGGACGAGCTGGATGTGACCCGGGGCCTCCCCCGCGGTGCCCTCGACCTCCTCGTGACCGGCGTGCCCGATCAGCAGGATGTCGTAGTCCTCGGCGGCGAACCGCCGGGCCTCGTGGTGCACCTTGGTGACCAACGGGCAGGTGGCGTCGATGGTCTTGAGCTGCCGCGACCGGGCCTGCTCGTGCACCTGCGGCGAGACGCCGTGCGCGGAGAACACCACGGTCGCGCCGGTCGGGACCTCGGCGAGCTCCTCGACGAACACCGCACCGCGCGACTCGAGCCCGGACACCACGTGCTTGTTGTGCACGATCTGCTTGCGGACGTAGACGGGAGCGCCGTAGAGATCCAACGCCTTCTCGACGGTGATCACGGCCCGGTCGACGCCGGCGCAGTAGCCTCGCGGGGCGGCGAGCAGCACCGCCCGCTCCACCTCGTCGGCCTGGCGGGGCGCCAGGACAGGCGGCATCCCCAGGTCCGAAGTGGTCATGGACCCATCGTAGGTGCTCTCGCCTAGGGTTCTGGCGTGGCAATCGACACATCCCCCGAGCAGCCGGCACCCGTCCGGCAGATCGCCAACGCGATCTCCGGCTGGATCGACCGGCTAGGCGCCGTCTGGGTCGAGGGGCAGGTCGCGCAGTTCAACCGGCGCCAGGGGATGAACACCGTCTTCATGACCCTGCGGGACACGGTCGCCGACATCTCCATCCCCCTCACCTGCTCACGCCAGGTCTTCGACTCGCTCAACCCGCCGATGGTGGAGGGTGCCTCCGTCCTGGTCCACGCGAAGCCCTCCTTCTACGCCAACCGCGGAAGCCTGTCCCTCTACGCCCGCGAGATCCGGATGGTCGGCCTGGGCGAGCTGCTGGCCCGCATCGAGCGACGCCGGCAGCTGCTCGCCGCCGAGGGCCTCTTCGCGCCCGAGCGCAAGCGGCGGCTCCCCTTCCTCCCGGGGACGGTCGGCCTGGTCACCGCCCACAACTCGGCCGCGGAGCGTGACGTCGTCGAGAACAGCCGACGCCGCTGGCCGGCGGTCCGCTTCGCGGTCCGCTACGCGGCGATGCAGGGCACCAACGCGGCGGCCGAGGTCATCGAGGCTCTCGGCCGGCTCGACCGGGACCCCGCGGTCGACGTCATCGTGATCGCGCGAGGCGGCGGGAGCGTCGAGGACCTGCTTCCCTTCTCCGACGAGGGCCTCCTGCGTGCGGTCTTCGCGGCACGGACCCCGGTCGTGTCCGCGATCGGCCACGAGCCGGACAGCCCCCTGCTCGACCTGGTGGCCGACGTGCGCGCCTCGACCCCGACCGACGCGGCCAAGACGGTGGTCCCCGACGTGGCCGAGGAGCTGGCCCGCATCGAGCAGCTGCGGGACCGCGGACGCCGGCTCCTCGAGGCCTGGCTGACCCGGGAGCAGCATGCCCTCGACGCCGTCCGCGGCCGCCCCTCCCTGGCCGATCCGGGCAGCACCCTGGCGAGCCGGGGACAGGAGGTGGCCGCCCTCCGGGACCGGGCCCGTCGCTCCGTGCACCACCAGCTGGACCGGGCCGGCAACGACCTGCACCACCAGCTGGCGCGGATCCGTGCCCTGTCGCCGCTGGCCACGTTGAAGCGTGGCTACGCCGTGGTGCAGACCGCGGAGGGCCACGTGGTGACCGACGCGAACCAGGTGCGACCCGACCAGCCGCTGCAGGCACGGCTCGCCGAGGGCCGCATCGAGGTCGTGGTGACCGGCGTGCTGCCGGAAGCCCCCACGGCCGAGCCGACGAAGGAGGAGGACCGATGACCGAGACGCGCCCCAGCTACGAGGAGGCACGGGAGGAGCTCGTCGACGTGGTGCGCCGGCTCGAGTCCGGTGGCACCGACCTCGAGGAGTCCCTGGCACTGTGGGAGCGCGGCGAGAAGCTGGCGCAGATCTGCCAGGGCTGGCTCGACGGAGCCCGCAAGCGCCTGGATGCGGCGGTCGCCTCCAGGGACGGAGCCGACGACGGGGCCCCAGACGCGGCCGACGAGGCCGAGGGGGGCTAGCGGAAGCTCTCGATGTAGGACACCAGGTCCGAGCGCGGCACCTCGTGGCCGACCACGAGGGTCGTGGTGCCCCGGGTACGCCGCACCAGGGCGAGGTCTCCGCCCGGGTCGGTGTACGACGCCCACGCCGCCCCCTCGACGTCCACCGGGCTGCCGCGGTCCGCCGCCTTGTCGACGTACGCCTGGACCATCGACCGCACGGTGTCGTGGCCCTGCTCGAGCCCGACGTAGCGGTCCGCCGCGGTGAGCACCCCGAGGTGCCAGTGCGCGTCCGGCGGTCCGGAGAAGCTGACCGTCGTCGCCCGCCACCCCTGCGGGAGCCGTGGCGGCGCCAGCAGCGGGAAGTCGGCGGCCTTGCGAGCGGCGGGCACGTCCTGCCCGTAGGCGACCGTGTGCACCGGGTCCGGGTGCCTGTTGCCGGTGAGTGCCTGCAGGCCCAGGTAGGCAAGGATCAGCACGACGAGCAGCAACAGGGCGCCGACCATGCCGCCGGCCGAACGCTGGTACCGGGCACTCTGCTGGCTCACGTCGCCATCCTCGCAACCGGGGCCAACCGGGGCCAACCGGGTCGCGCGGGGCCCGAGCCGGCGCCCCGGCGTAGGCTTCCGCGGTGCCCCCCGCGCTCGTCGACGTCGTCGCGGTGGTGGCCCTGGCGGTCCTGCTCCTCGTGGCGTTCCTGCATCCGCGAGGCTGGGTCGAGGTGCTCGTCGGCGGGCTGACCGCCGGCGTGGTGCTCGCCACCGGAGCGGTGTCGATCTCCGGTGCACTCGAGCAGGTCCGGCTGCTGCTCCCGGTGGTCCTCTTCCTGGCCGGCATCCTGGTGGTCGCGGAGCTGTGCGCCCTCGAGGGCGTGTTCGCGGCGGTGGGTGCGCTGGTGGCGCGGGCCAGCCGTGGCAGCCCCCGGCGGATGCTCGCGCTCACCTTCGTCGCCGCCTCCCTCACCACGGCCGCGTTGAGCCTGGACGCGACCGTGGTCCTGCTCACCCCGGTGGTCGCGGCGGCCGCCTCCAGCACCGTGACCAGCCCGCGGCCGGTCGTGCACGCCTGCGTGCGGCTGGCCAACAGCGCCTCCTTGCTGCTGCCGGTCTCGAACCTGACGAACCTGCTCGCCGTACCCGCGATCCCCTCGGTCTCGTTCCTGGGGTTCGCGGCGCTGATGGCCCCGGTGTGGCTGGCCGTGATCGGTGTCGAGTACGCCGGTCACCGGATGTTCTTCCGCCGGGAGCTGAGGCAGCCGGTGTCCCCCGGCCAGACCCAGGAGGTCCTCGCCCTGCCCGTCGTACCGCTGGTGGTGGTGGCGCTGATGCTGGTCGCCTTCGCCGCGCTCTCCCCGCTCGGCGTGCAGCCTGCCTGGGTGGCCTGCGCGGCTGCGGTCGTCCTCAGCGGCTACGGTCTGTCGCGGCGGCGGGTCCGGCTGTGGCACGTGCTGGAGTCGGCGCACCTGCCCTTCGGGTTCTTCGTGCTGTGTCTGGGCGTTGTGGTGGCCGGGCTGACCGACTCCTTCCTCGGCGCGCTGGTCCGCTCCGTGCTGCCGCACGGGACCGGGCTCGCGTCGCTGCTCGGGGTCGCGGTCCTCGCGACGGTGCTGGCGAACCTGCTCAACAACCTGCCGGCGACGCTGCTCCTCGTGCCGCTCGTCGCCCCGTTGGGGGTGACCGCCGTGCTCGCCGCGCTCGTCGGCCTCGGGGTCGGCTCCGGTCTGACCTACCCGGGGTCGTTGGCGAACCTCCTGTGGCGGCGCACGCTGGTCCGTCGCGGAGCGCCCGCATCGGCGCGCACGTTCCATTCGCTGTCGGCCCTCGTCACCGCGCCTGCGCTGGTGGTGGGCGTCGTGGTGCTGTGGGCGTGGGCCCCCGTGCTCCGGTAGCGGTCTAGGACCCGCGCAGCGCCGGCAGCAGGTCCTTCTCGGCGAACTGCATGAAGTCCGACTGCTTCTCGTCGCCGATCTGTACCACCGCGACGTCGGTGAAGCCCGCCTTGGTGAACTCCGCGACCGCGTCGAGGATCGGCTGCAGGTCAGGGCCGCACGGGATGGACCCGGCCACGTCCTCGGGTCGCACGAACTGCGTCGCACCGGCGAAGGCGGAGGGTCCGGGCAGCTCGGCGTTCACCTTCCACCCGCCGCCGAACCAGCGGAACTCGCGATGGGCCCGCTCGGTCGCGGCCTCGCGGTCCGGGTCCCAGCTGATCGGCAGCTGGCCGATCTTGCGCGTCTCGCGGCCCCCGACCGTCTTGTCCCAGGTCTGCACCAGGTCGGCCTCCGGCTCGACGGCGATGAGGTGGTCGGCGAGGGGCGCGAACTTCTCGATCGACTGCTCGCCGGAGACGGCGACGCCGATCGGCACCCGGACCTCCGGGAGGTCCCACAGCTTCGCGGAGTCGACCCGGTAGTGCGCTCCCGCGTAGTTGACGTAGCCCCCGTCGAACAGCGCGCTGATGATGTCCAGCGCCTCGCCGAACATCTCGTGACGCACGTTGGCCGGCGGCCAGCCCTGGCCGACGATGTGCTCGTTGAGGTTCTCCCCTGCACCGAGCCCGAGCGTGAACCGGCCCTCGCTGAGCAGCTGGATCGTCGCGGCCTTCTGGGCCACGACGGCCGGGTGGTAGCGGAACAGCGGACAGGTCACGTAGGTCATCAGCTCCACCCGGGCGGTGACCTGCGTGATCGCGCCCAGCATGCTCCAGGCGTACGACGCGTGCCCCTGCTCGGTCAGCCAGGGCGAGTAGTGGTCGCTCATCACCTCGAAGTCGAACCCCGCCTCCTCGGCGGCCGCCGCGTACCGCACGATCTCCCGCGGACCCGACTGCTCGGTCATCAACGTGTAGCCGAACCTGGTCATCTGCATCCTCTCGTCGCCGCTGCGGATGGCCGGTACCCGGTGGGGCCGGAAAACACGCGCGGCTCCGCGTTCGGCCATCGCCGCCGTGAGCTCGCCGACCACGCACCCTCCGGGCGATGCCCTAAACTCCGCCTATGTCAGACCCCAGCGCGCTCTCACCAGGCCTGTCCGCCGCGCACGAGGCACCGGACCGCAACCTGGCTCTCGAGCTGGTCCGGGTCACCGAGGCCGCCGCGATGGCGGCCGGACGGTGGGTCGGTCGTGGCGACAAGAACGGCGCCGACGGAGTGGCCGTGAACGCGATGCGGACGCTGATCTCCACGGTCACCATGCGGGGGGTCGTGGTCATCGGCGAGGGCGAGAAGGACAACGCCCCGATGCTCTACAACGGCGAGGCCGTCGGGGACGGCACCGGCCCAGAGTGCGACGTGGCGGTGGACCCGATCGACGGCACCACGCTGGCCGCCAAGGGGATGGCGAACGCCATCGCCGTGATGGCGGTGGCTCCCCGGAGGTCGATGTACGACCCGTCAGCGGTCTTCTACATGGAGAAGCTGGTGACGGGTCCGGAGGCGAAGGACGTCGTGGACATCCGCTACCCCGTCGCCGAGAACATCCACCAGGTCGCCAAGGCCAAGGGCAGCTCGCCCGAGGACGTCACCGTGGTGCTGCTCGACCGGCCCCGGCACGAGTCCATCGTCGAGCAGATCCGGGCCACCGGGGCCCGCATCAAGTTCATCACCGACGGTGACGTCGCCGGAGCCATCATGGCCGCCCGGGCCGGCACCGGTGTCGACCTCCTGCTCGGGGTGGGTGGGACGCCTGAGGGCATCATCACCGCCTGTGCGATGAAGTGCCTGGACGGCGTGATCCAGGGACGCCTCTGGCCCAAGGACGAAGAGGAGCGGCAGCGCGCGCTCGACGCGGGCCACGACCTCGACCCGGACCACGTCCTGAGCACCAACGACCTGGTCACCGGTGACGACGTCTTCTTCGTGGCCACCGGCATCACCGACGGTGAGCTCATGCAGGGCGTCCGCTACGGAGCCGGCGGCGCACGCACGCACTCCCTGGTGATGCGCTCCCGAAGCGGCACCATCCGCTCGATCACCTCCGAGCACAAGCTCCAGAAGCTCCGCGCCTACGCGGCCGTGGACTTCGGCCACTGAGATGACGGTTCCCGGGCATGACATTCCCGGGGCAGCCGGGTCCTCCACGTTCGTGGTGGCCGGTGAGTCCCTCGTCGACATCGTGGTTCCGGCGGACGGCAGCGGACGGCACGACGCGGTGGGCGGGTCCTGCCTGAACGTGGCCGTCGGGCTGGCCCGTCTCGACGTCCCCACCACGCTCGCCACCCGCGTCGGCGACGACGAGCTGGGGCGGCTCGTGCTGCAGCACGTCGAGGACAGCCGGGTCGCCCTGGCAGCCGGGTCCGTGGTGCCGGGCGGCGTGACCAGCACGGCCACCGCTCACCTCGACGCGCACCACGCCGCGACGTACGACTTCGAGATCGAGTGGGACCTCGCCACCCCCTCCCTGCCCACGGGCACCCTCGGCCTGCACGTCGGCTCGCTGGGGACCACCCTCGAGCCGGGCCGGACCGCGGTGGCGCACCTGGTGCGCGAGGCGGCGGACGCCGACGTGTTCGTCAGCTACGACCCCAACGTCCGACCCTTCTTCCTCACCGACCGCGACGCCGCGTGGCGCGACGTCCGCGAGATGGGCAGCGGGGCGCGTCTGGTCAAGCTGTCCGACGAGGACCTGCGGCTGCTGCGCCCGGACGATACAGAGGACGACGTCTGCCACGCCCTGCTGGGTGGCAGGACGGAGCTGGTCGTGCTGACCCGCGGCGCCGCCGGAGCGACGGCGTTCACCGAGGGCTCCAGCGTCGACGTGCCTGCGCCGCCGACCGATGTCGTGGACACCGTCGGCGCGGGTGACTCCTTCATGGCAGCGATGCTGGCGCTCCTCTGGGACTGGGACGTGGTCCGCGGCGGAGAAGGCACGCTCGCCGCGCTGGACGATGCGCGGGTGGAGCTGCTGGTCCGTGGGGCCGTCGCGGCCGCGGCGGTGACGTGCTCGCGTCGCGGTGCTAACCCGCCGACACGGCGCGAGCTGCCGCCGACCTGGCCGGCCGGCTGACCCGCCGCTCCCGGGCGGTGGCGAGCTCGGCGGTGACCACGTCGAGCACCACCGGGTCGAACGTCATGCCCACGTGGCTGGTGGCGACCTCGACGGTCCGGGCCTTCGGGTCCAGGCAGCTGCGCCAGTCGACGATCCCGTCGCGGCGCGAGTACACCGAGGTGAAGGAGACCCCGGGGGCCAGCGGCGCCCGCGCCTGCTCCCAGCTGAGGCGGGCGCAGTCGCCGGACGTGCAGTCCTCACCCATCATGCCGCCGAGGCCCGCGCGCTGGAGGCGGGTGATCATCTTGAGGTCGAAGAGCAGCAGCGGATGGGCCGCGCCGGGCGCCAGGACCGGGCTGCCCAGCGTGATGACGCCGTCGACCAGGTCCGGGCGGCGCGCCGCCAGCCCGCGCGCCATCAGGCCGCCCAGGCTGTGGCCCACCAGCATCACCTTGCGACCGCGCTTGAGCACGATCGCCTGGAGGCGTCGCTCGAGCGCCTCGGACGCCTGCCGGCTGCAGCCCACGTTGGCGTACATCAGGGAGCGGTAGGTGCGGTAGCCGAGTGCCCTCAGGTGGCGCGACATCAGGGTCATGGCCCCGTCGCCGGCGAGGAAGCCCGGGACCAGCACGACCGGGTCCAGCCCGTCCTCGGGAGCCCTCGAGCCGTATGGCACCTCACGCCGGTGCAGCCGCTGCACGGCCGTGCGCCGTACGAACCGGGCCGCCTCGGACACCGCGCTGCTCTCCCGGGCCAGCGCCCTCAGCCCGGTCGGCCCGGCGAAACCGGGCGGACAGAGGAAGGAACCCAGGGGCGAGTCCATGGCGTGACGGTAGCCACACGGGGGCGATGCATTCCCGGCAGCCGTGCATCGTTACCGTTTCGGGTCCTCGTCCACTGCGTCCTTATACTGGCGGGATACCGGCCGGTAGCCTCCCCGAGGAACCAGGAGCCTCGATGTCGACCACCTCGTCCTCCCCCTCGGTCCCGGTGCCCGAAGGCGCGTCGGAGGAGCAGCTCGCCAGCCTCCCCAGCGGCATCGAGCTGTGCTACCAGACCTTCGGGGACGCGACGTCCGACCCGCTGCTCCTGGTCATGGGGCTGGGTGGGCCGATGACCTGGTGGGACCCGGAGTTCTGCCGGATGCTCGCGGACGCCGGCTTCTTCGTGATCCGCTACGACAACCGCGACACCGGTCGCTCCACGCGGGTGCAAGGCCGGGTCACGCGACGAACGCTGGCCGAGGGCTTCGTCGGCCGGCGCTCGCGGGCGCCGTACACCCTCGACGACATGGCCGGTGACGCGTTCGGCCTGCTGGACCATCTCGGCATCGGCGCCGCCCACGTCGTCGGCGTCTCCATGGGCGGGATGATCGTGCAGACCATGGCCCTGCTGCGCCCCGAGCGGGTGCTGTCCATGACGTCGATCATGTCCACGACGGGGCGGCGGAGCGTCGGCTGGCAGGACCCGCGGCTGCTGCCCCTGCTGGCGGCGCGGAGCGTGCAGAGCCGGGAGGCGTACGTCGCCAGCTCGGCGCGGCTGTGGAAGGTGATCGGCTCTCCCGGCTACCCGGAGACCCGGGACACCGTCCAGGCGCGGGCCGCCGAGACCTGGGACCGGGGGGTCACCGCCGACGGCGTGGCCCGGCAGATGATGGCGATCCTGGCGCAGCCCGACCGCTCCCGACGTCTCCGCGAGCTCACCATGCCGGTGCTGGTGATCCACGGGCTCAACGACAAGATGGTCCACGTGTCCGGCGGCCGGGCCACCTCCCGCGCCATCCCGGGCTCGGAGCTGATCCTGGTGCCGGGGATGGGGCACGACGTGCCGGGCCCCCTCCGGGAGACCTTCGTCGAGGCGATCCGCCGGACGGCCTCGAGCGCCGGTCGAGCGGCCGATGCCGACCGCGCGCGGCGCGGCGGACCTCGGGGCGGTTAGCCGGCGGATCCCTTCCCGGCAGACCCCTTTCCGGTGGTCGTCCGTCCCGCGGTCCGCTGACCGGCGGTCCTCTTCCCGCTGGCCTTCTTCGCCGCGGCCTTCTTCGCGGCGGTCTTCTTCGCGGCGGCCTTCTTGGCGGCCGTCCCGTGGGCGACCGACCCGTGGTCCACCGTCCCGTGTGCGGCTGTCCCGTGTGACTTCCGGGCGGCCGCGCCCCTCGTCGCGGTGCGGGCGGCACGGCTCGGCCGCACCGGGCTCCTGACGCCTTCGGCCGCGTCGTCGGGCAGCAGCCGCAGCATCTCCTCCATGGCGTCCTGGAGGTAGCTGATCAGGTTCCACACGTCCGGCACCATCTCCCGGCAGGCGATCAGCCCGAAGTCCAGCGACCCGTCGTAGGAGAACAGCGTGATGTTCAGCCCGCCGGTCAGGTCCGTGACCGCCGAGACCGGGAAGACCCCCTCGACGCGCGCACCGGCGATGTACAACGGCAGCTGCGGTCCGGGGATGTTGCTCACGAACAGGTTGAACAGCACTCCGGGCACGGTCGCCAGCTTGAACAGAGCGCGGGCGGCGAGGCCCGACAGCGCCGTGGGGACGAGCGCGGACAGGTCCTGCAGGAGAGAGGCGGGTACGGCGTCGAAGGCCCGTTTCGCCTCGAGCATGGACTCCCGCATGAACTCCAGGCGCTCGGCGGGATCCCCGAGGTGCGTCGGCAGCTCGGCGAGCATCACCGAGACCTGGTTGCCGCCGGCGCCGGCCCGGTCCTCGGCCCGGATCGACACCGGCACCGCCGCGACGAGCGGTGTGTCGGGCAGTGCATCGTGGTCGAGCAGCCAGCGCCGCAGCGCCGTCGCCGTGAGCGCCATCACGACGTCGTTGACGGTCATCGCGAAGTGGTTCTTGACGCGTTTGACCTCGCTGAGCGGCAGCGACCCGAAGGAGAAGCGTCGGTGAGCGGTGATGGCCCCGTTCAGCGGAGTCCGCGGCGCCTTCAGCTCGCGGGCGTCGATGTCCGCCCGGGCCGCCTCCCCCAGGATCCGGCCGACGAGGGCCGCCGAGGTGCTGATCAGCCGGGTTCCCGGGAAGTTGGCGGCCCCGGGCAGCTGGTCGACGTACTGCAGGGACCTGGGGACGGTGGTCACCAGCTCGAGGGGGTTGCTCGCCAGCGCCCGCGCTCCGCGGCGCACCAGGTCCACCCTCGACGGCATGGGACGCGGGACGAAGGGCCGGTCCTCGGGCGGCACCACCCGGGGCTCCACGGTGACGTCCATGACGGTCTCGAGGATCTCGGCGCCCGAGACACCGTCGATGGCCGAGTGGTGGATCTTGGAGTAGAACGCGGACCGACCGCCCTCGAGCCCGGTGATGACGTAGGCCTCCCACAGCGGCCGGCTCCGGTCGAGCTGGCGGGCATGGATGCGGGCCACCTGCTCGGCCAGCTGCTCGCGCGTGCCGGGGGCAGGGAGCGCCAGCTCACGGAGGTGGAACTCGATGTCGAAGTGCGGGTCGTCCACCCAGTAGGGACGGCCGAGCCCCAGCGGTACCTCGACCAGGCGCTGTCGGAACGGCGCGGCGAGGTACAGCCGGGGCTCGAGGACCGCCCTGACCGAGTCGAGGTTCCACTCGCCGCCCGGGGCGGTCGAGGGGTCCAGGACGATCAGGCTTCCCACATGTCCCACCGTGGTGGGCGACTCGACGTTGAGGAACTGGGCGTCGAGCGCTGACAGCTGGCGCATGTGGGCAGTCAACCCTTTCGGGGCTACCGCTACAAACGCAGCCCCGTCTCGTTGTCGAACACGTGCACGCTCGACGGGTCGGTGGTCACGTAGATGGTGTCGCCCTTGTGGTGGCTGCGACGGCCGTCGATCCGGATGGTGACCTGGTCGGGAGTGCCCTCGGCGCCGCTGCTGCCGTAGACGAAGCCGTCCGCGCCGAGCTCCTCGACGACGTTGACCTTGACCGGGATGCCCTCGCCCTCACCGACCATGCGCCACGCCTCGGGCCGCACGCCCACGGTGACGTCGCCCTTGGCCTTGGAGGCCGCGGTCCGGTCGATCGGCACCTCGACGTCGCCGATGCGCGCGTGTCCGTCGACGTTGTGCGCGTTGAGCAGGTTCATCGCCGGGGACCCGATGAAACCGGCCACGAACAGGTTGGACGGCTTGTCGTAGAGGTTGAGCGGCGTGTCGGCCTGCTGGAGGACGCCGTCCTTGAGCACCGCCACCCGGTC
>JAWWPF010000118.1:0-25546 GCA_033850795.1 Nocardioidaceae bacterium
GGGCGCGGATTGTCGACTTCGTGCACACCCAGGACGCGGCCATCGGGATCCAGTTGGCCCACGCCGGCCGCAAGGCGTCGACCTATCGCGGCTTCCCCGGCGAGCCGACCGGCAGCGTACCCGCCTCCGACGGCGGGTGGGCGACCCTGTCGCCGTCGGCGGTCGCATTCTCCGGCTATGCCGAACCCGCCGAGATGACGACCGACGACATCCGGGAGACCGTGAAAGCCTTCGCCGCAGCCGCTCGCCGAGCAGACGAGGCGGGCTTCGACGTGGTGGAGATCCACGCAGCGCACGGATACCTGCTGCACGAGTTCCTCTCGCCGATCTCGAACTCCCGCACCGACGGCTACGGGGGCGACTTCGACGGTCGCGTGCGCCTGCTACTCGAGACCGTCGATGCCATCCGGCAGGTCTGGCCGGTCACCAAGCCGCTGTTCGTCCGGCTGTCGGCCACCGACTGGGTCGAGGGTGGCTGGGACGCTCCGCAGTCGGCTCGGCTCTCGGAGCTGCTCCGCCAATCCGGCGTCGACCTCATCGATGTGTCTTCCGGCGGGAACGTCGTGACCGATGTCCCGGTAGGGCCGGGCTACCAGGTGCCGTTCTCGCGCCAGATCCGGACCGAGGCCACCATTCCGACCGCGGCCGTCGGGATGATCCTCACCCCGCAGCAAGCCGATGACATCGTGGCAGACGGCGATGCGGACGCGGTGCTGCTCGCGCGGGCCGCCCTGCGCGAGCCGAGCTGGCCGCTGCGAGCCGCCGCCGAGCTTGGCCTGGACTGGCGTGCTGCCCCGTATCCGGCCGCGCACGCTCGCGGGCGTTGGGACGAGGCGCCCAGCCTGGTGTAGTCCGCTGACCAATGCTCCGTCGTTTCGCTCGCGCCGACCAGCTGAGCGCGACGAGACGAGGTCAACCACATCGGGGGAGCGTCCCTCAGCGCTGAGAAACCACGAAGGGGGCGGCCCGTTTCGGGCCGCCCCCTTCTTGGTTTGCCTGGAATCAGAAGTCCATGCCACCCATGCCGCCGTCGCCGCCACCGGGAGCAGGCGTGGCCTTCTCCGGCTTGTCGGCCACGACGACCTCGGTGGTGAGGAACAGCGCGGCGATGGATGCGGCGTTCTGCAGCGCCGAGCGGGTCACCTTGGCGGGGTCGATGATGCCCTCGGCGATCATGTCGACGTACTCGCCGGTGGCCGCGTCCAGACCCAGACCGGACTCCAGTCCGCGCACCTTCTCCGCGACGACGCCACCCTCAAGACCAGCGTTGATCGCGATCTGCTTGAGCGGGGCCTCGGTGGCGACACGCACGATGTTGGCGCCGGTGGCCTCGTCACCGACGAGGTCGAGCTTCTCGAACGCAGCGTCGGTTGCCTGCACCAGGGCGACACCACCGCCTGCGACGATGCCCTCCTCGACGGCCGCCTTCGCGTTGCGGACGGCGTCCTCGATGCGGTGCTTGCGCTCCTTGAGCTCCACCTCGGTGGCCGCGCCGACCTTGATCACCGCGACACCGCCGGCCAGCTTGGCCAGGCGCTCCTGCAGCTTCTCGCGGTCGTAGTCGGAGTCGCTCTTCTCGATCTCGGTGCGGATCTGGTTGACGCGACCGCGGATCTGGTCGGCGTCACCGGCGCCCTCGACGATGGTGGTCTCGTCCTTGGTCACGACGACCTTGCGGGCCTGGCCGAGCAGCTCGATGCCGGTCGACTCCAGCTTCAGGCCGACCTCCTCGGAGATGACCTGGCCGCCCGTGAGGATCGCGATGTCCTGCAGCATGGCCTTGCGACGGTCACCGAAGCCCGGAGCCTTGACGGCGACGGACTTGAAGGTGCCGCGGATCTTGTTGACCACGAGCGTGGACAGCGCCTCGCCGTCGACGTCCTCGGCCAGGATCAGCAGCGGCTTGCCGCTCTGCATGACCTTCTCCAGCAGCGGGAGGAGGTCCTTGACGTTGGAGACCTTCGAGTTCGCGATCAGGATGTAGGGCTCGTCGAGAACGGTCTCCATGCGCTCCGTGTCGGTCACGAAGTACGCCGAGATGTAGCCCTTGTCGAAGCGCATGCCCTCGGTGAGCTCGAGGTCGAGCCCGAAGGTGTTCGACTCCTCGACGGTGATGACGCCTTCCTTGCCGACCTTGTCCATCGCCTCGGCGATGATCTCGCCGACGCTCGCGTCACCCGCGGAGATGGAGGCGGTGGAGGCGATCTGCTCCTTGGTCTCGACGTCCTTGGCCATCCCGAGCAGCTGCTCGGAGACGGACGCGACGGCGACCTCGATGCCGCGCTTCAGGGCCATCGGGTTCGCACCGGCTGCGACGTTGCGCAGACCCTCGCGGACCATGGCCTGGGCGAGCACGGTGGCGGTGGTGGTGCCGTCGCCCGCGACGTCGTCGGTCTTCTTGGCGACCTCCTTGACGAGCTCGGCACCGATCTTCTCGTAGGGGTCCTCGAGCTCGATCTCCTTGGCGATGGACACACCGTCGTTGGTGATCGTGGGGGCTCCCCACTTCTTCTCGAGGACGACGTTGCGGCCCTTGGGGCCGAGCGTCACCTTCACGGCGTCGGCGAGCGTGTTCATGCCACGCTCCAGGCCGCGCCGTGCTTCCTCGTTGAACGCAATCAGCTTCGGCATTCTCCGCGGTTCCTCACGCTGGAATGAATGGACTGGCTCGGGGGATGCCCGCGACGGACGATCCCCGCTGACCCGGCGGACCCTTCCCGCCGGCGCCTGGGACCTCATCTTCCCGACCCACTGTCACTCTCGTCCTGAGAGTGCTAACCCATGTTTAGCACTCGCCCCTAGCGAGTGCAAGGCGGGTCCCTTGCTCTGGCCGGGCACCACCGGAGGCCTCCGAGATGCTTTCCTTACCGAAGGTCTAGACCGAAGGGAATGGCCGGGTCGGGCCATTGACCCCTCTTCCGCCGCGGGCCTAACCTGAACAGACCTCGTGGGTGCGACGGGGTTTCGGCCGGAGAACGCGCAAGCGCTCTCCGGCCACCGTCGTTTCCGGGGGTCTTCCGGGTCCCCGTCGGGGTCGACAGGCGCTGTCGCCTTCCCCCAGACGAACACTCACTCAAGTGCCGACCTCACGTGACCGCTCGGACGTGCACTCGGACCGCTGGCTGTCCGATTCGAACCCGCATAGCCGTTTCGTCCCGGCCGAGTGCACGTCCGAGCGGTCGCCGCCGGGCGACAGGCGCCGTCTCCTTCCACAGAGAAGGGCACGCCCGAGGGTCGCCGGTGCGCAGCGCGCAAGGAGCCTGGCCGGCAACGCCGACCCCAGTCCGATCGGAGGGTACGGCGACCCCCAGCGGCCTCAGTCCTCGGCCTGGTCCGGCGGGAAGCCGCCGGTGGCGACCGGACCCCAGCGCTGCACGGTGATCCGGATCAGCGACTTGTTCTGTCGGCGCATCGCATCGCGGTACTCCGCCCAGTCGGGGTGCTCCCCGCTGATGCACCGGAAGTAGTCGACGAGCGGCTCGACCGCGTGGGGCATGTCGAAGACCTCGGCCTCACCGTCGACCTGGACGTAGGGGTCGTCCCAGGCGTCGGAGTGCACCAGGACCGAGACCCGCGCATCGCGGCGCGCGTTGCGGGCCTTCGCGCGTTGGGGGTACGTCGAGACCACTATCCGGCCCTCGCCGTCGAGGCCGCAGGTCACCGGCGACATCTGGAGGCCGCCGTCCCGTCGCCGGGTCACCAGGCTCGCCCGGTGCCGGGGACGGACGAACTCGAGCAGCTCGTCGCGTCCGACGGTGCGGGCCGTCGCGAGCGTGCGGGGCATCAGGCCACGCCGTCCGGCGCCCGGTCAGCCACCTGCGACCGCCGGGATCACCGAGACCTGGGCACCGTCCGGGGTGGAGGTGTCCAGGGCCTCGAGGAACCGCACGTCGTCGTTCCCGACGTAGACGTTGACGAACCGGCGGATGGCGCCCTGGTCGTCGAGGATGCGGGCGCGGATCCCGGGATAGCTGGTCTCGAGCGAGTCCAGCACCTCCGAGAGCGTCCCCCCGTCCGCGGACACCTCGGACTCACCGTTGGTGTAGGTGCGCAGGATGGTGGGGATCCGCACGCTGACGCTCATGTCTCTCCTCGGGTTGCGTGGTCTGGGCGCAGGTCAGGCGACGCCGGCCGCGGTGAAGGCGGCGTAGCTCGGCTCGATGGTCGCAGCCGGGCCCACCCGGTCGGCGATCGCATCCAGGGTCTTCAGTCCGTCGCCGGTGTTGAAGACGACGGTCTCGGCCTCGGGGTCGAGCCGACCATTCTCAACGAGCTTCTTCAGGGTTGCGACGGTGACGCCGCCGGCGGTCTCGGCGAAGACGCCCTCGGTGCGTGCCAGCAGCTGGATGCCGTCGCGGACCTCGTCGTCGCTGACGTCCTCCACGGCACCTCCGGTGCGGCGCGCGACGTCGAGCACGTACGGGCCGTCGGCCGGGTTGCCGATCGCCAGCGACTTCGCGATGGTGTCCGGCCGGACCGGGCGCACCACGTCGTGGCCGTCCTTGAAGGCCGCGGACACCGGCGAGCAGCCGGTCGCCTGGGCGCCGAAGATCTTGTACGGCGAGTCCTCGACGAGCCCCAGCCGGACCAGCTCAGTGAAGCCCTTGTCGACCTTGGTGAGCTGCGACCCGGAGGCCACCGGGATCACCACCTGCTGCGGGAGCCGCCAGCCGAGCTGCTCGGCGACCTCGTAGCCGAGCGTCTTGGAGCCCTCGGCGTAGTAGGGCCGCACGTTGACGTTCACGAACGCCCAGCCCTCCTCCTCGCCGGCGATCTCGGAAGCGAGGCGGTTCACGTCGTCGTAGTTGCCGCGTACGGCGACCAGCGTGCCGCCGTACACCGCAGTGGTGAGCACCTTCGGGCGCTCGAGGTTCTCCGGGATGAAGACCACGGTCCGCAGGCCGGCCCGGGCCCCGGCGGCCGCGACCGCGTTGGCGAGGTTGCCGGTGGAGGGACAGGCGAAGACCTTGCTGCCGAGCTCGCGGGCCGCCGACAGCGCCATCGCGACGACGCGGTCCTTGAAGGAGTGCGTCGGGTTGCCGGAGTCGTCCTTGATCCAGAGGTTCTTCAGGCCGAGCTCGCGGCCGAGGTTGTCCGCCTTGAGCAGCCGTGTGTAGCCCGGCTCCATGTTCCGACTGGCCGCGATGTCGGTGGGCACGGGCAGCAGCGGCTGGTAGCGCCAGATGTTCTTGGGGCCCGCCTCGATCTGCGCGCGGGTGATCTCGGGGAACTCGTAGCCGACCTCGAGCGGGCCGAAGCACTCCTGGCAGGCGTAGAAGGGGCCGAGGGGCTGGGTGGCGCGGCACTCGCGGCACACCAGGTGTATGGCGTTGCCGAACGCGCCCGGACGGAGCCCGTCGCGCTGGGGGGTGCTGGAGCCGGGAAGAACCGACGTGCTCAAGGAGGGCCTCCTTCTCATCTTCCCCGGCAGCCGACTCTCGGCGCGGGACGGAATTAGCACCTTTGGCACCGGGGTCGGACCTGCCCGAGATGGCAGGTGAGCTCGGTGGCGGGTTGCCGGGGCTTCAGCGGGCCGTGTCCCTCTGCCCCTCTCGATGAGCGGTGCTCAGCCTACGCAGCCGTCTCAGCATGTGCGCAGCAGGCCCAGATGGCGAGACGGGAAGACCCACCAGGAAAGCGCTCAGGCCCCCGCGTCGGCAGCCAGGTCGGCGAGCAGGCGAACGACGCCGCCGGGCCCGTCGACGACCACGTCGGCGAGGTCGGCGAGGACCTCCTGCTCCTCGGAGGAGGAGCACACCAGGAGGGCCGGCAGGCCACTCTCACGCAGCTCGCCGACGGCCTCGAACGCCTCGACGTCCCCCAGGTCGTCGCCGGCGAAGACCACCCCGCGGGCGTCGTACTCCTCGACCGCGGTGCGGACCGCGACCCCCTTGTCCATGCCGGGGGTCCGCACCTCGAGGACGTGCCGGCCGGGCTCCAGGGTGAGACCGTGCCGCTCGGCGGCGTCGCCCAGGGCTCGTTCGAGCCGGCGGAAGGTCCGCTTGGGGTGCGGGAGGCGACGCGTGTGGACCGCCACCGCGAGCCCCTTCTCCTCGACCAGGGCGTCCGAGGCGTCCTCGGCGTCCAGGATCGCGGGCAGCTCCTCGCGGAAGGCCTGGAGGCCGGCCGGGGGCTCCGGCGAGGTGAACCGGCGGGTCGCGGCGTCCCAGCGCTCGTGGCCGTACTGGCCCATCACCGCGAAGTGCGTCCCGTCGGGGAGCCGGTCGGCGAGCTCCTCGAGGCCGCCGAGGTCGACGACCTGGCGGGCAGGGCGGCCAGTGATCACCACGACGGCCCGGACCTGGCCGGCGAGCGCGACGAGCGCTTCGGGGGCGTCCGGGTGGATCACCGCCCGGGTCGGGTCCTCGACGATCGGGGCGAGCGTGCCGTCGAAGTCCAGCCCGACGACGGCGTCTCGGGCCACGGCCAGGACCCCGTCGTAGTGCGCTCTGGCCTGCTCCGTCCCAAGGTCCATGGACCCAACCCAACCAGAGGGCCGAACCGACGCCGACGTCAGGAGAAGTCGCTGGTCAAGATGACCGTCAGCCGGTCCCCGCGCATCGGCGCGATGGCGGGCCGGAGCCGGTGGATGCCGAGATCCCGGGCCAGCATCCGCGCCTGCGGGTGCAGCCGGGCCGGGTAGTACACCGTGGTGGCCGGGATCGTGCCGTACCAGTTGTCCGAGCCGACGACCTGCCAGCCGGCTCCGGACGCCCGGGCTGCGGTGCTGGCCGCCAGGCCGCTGATCCCCGAGTTGTTGAACACCTCGACGTAGGTGTCGCCCCGGCGCACGACCCGCAGCTTGCGAGCCGGCTTCTTCGTGCGTACGACGGGCGTGGGTGCGGTGCGGGTCGGCGCCGGGCTCGCGGTCACGGGCGCGGAGACCTCGCGCGGGGCGTCCGGCCGAGGGCCGTCGGTGAGCACGAAGGCGGCCCCGGCCAGCAGCACGGCCGCAGCGGAGACGAGCGCGAGCGGCGAGGACAGCGCGATGCCGCGCTGGTCGCCGCGGCGGGCGGCCAGGGGCATCTCAGACCTCGAAGCCGAGACGGCGCGCGGAGCGGGCCCGCTGGCGGGCGGCCCGCAACCGCCGCAGCCTGCGCACCAGCAGGGGGTCGAAGACCAGGGCGTCGGGACGGTCGATGAGGGCGTTGAGCACCTGGTAGTAGCGCGTGGGCGACATGTCGAACTTCTCGCGCACGGCCTGCTCCTTGGCGCCGGCGTACTTCCACCACTGGCGCTCGAAGCTGAGGATCTCGCGGTCCCGCTCGGACAGCCCCTCGGTCGCGAGGTCGGGTCCGGAGCTGACGGCGTTCGCGGCGTCCATGGGGCGGCTCCTGTGCTTCGGGCTGGTGACTGGCTGGTCCGGATCCAGCATAGCGACCGAACCACAGCGATGTAGTTAGCCGGGCGGCGGCACAGCGGGTGTGTCCGCGCGGGCCAGAATGGGTCCATGACCAGCCTGACAGACGACCTGGAACCGCTCGAGGTCTCCCCCGGACCCTCCCGCACCGAGCCGCTCCCGGCGGACCGCCCGGTGCGCTGGGGAGTGCTCGCCACCGGCAAGATCGCCACCTCGTTCGTCAAGGACCTGGCCCTCCTCGAGGAGTGTGAGGTGGCCGCCGTGGGCGCGCGGCGCCTGGAGGCGGCGGAGGCCTTCGCCAGGGAGCACGGGGTGAGCACGGCCTACGGCGACTACCGCTCGGTCGTCGAGGACCCGGCGGTCGACGTCGTCTACGTCGCCACCCCGCACGCGCTGCACCGCCAGCACGTCGAGCTCGCGCTGGAGGCCGGCAAGCCGGTGCTCTGCGAGAAGGCCTTCACCCTCAACGCCGCGGACGCCGAGCACCTGGTGGCGCTGGCGCGGGAGAAGAACCTCTTCCTCATGGAGGCCATGTGGATGCGCTGCAACCCGCTGATCCGCCGGCTGCAGCAGCTGGTCGCCTCCGGACGGCTCGGGGAGGTCCGGCAGCTGCGCGCGGACATCGGCTTCGTGGTCGACAAGCCGGCCACCGACCGGCTGCTGGATCCGGCGCTCGGGGGCGGGGCGCTCCTCGACATGGGGGTCTACCCGTTGACCCTGGCGCAGCTGTTCCTCGGCACACCGTCCTCGGTGGCCGCCGCGGCAGCGCTCTCCGAGGCCGGCGTCGACCTCAACCTGGCGCTCAGCCTGGGCTACGGGTCCGGCGCGGTCGCGTCCCTGACGGCGACGATGACCGCCTGGGCACCGCGTACGGCGTCCATCGCCACGGACCGCGGCCGCATCGACCTGCCCCCGGCGTTCTACCACCCGACGACGGTGACCTGGACCTCCGCGGACGCCGACCGGAAGGCGAGCGGCGCCTGGGAGCCCGAACGGCTGCACGAGGACCTCATCGGCACCGGCCTGGCGAACGAGGCGCTCGAGGTGGTGCGGTGCCTGCGCAACGGTGAGACGGAGAGCCCGCTGGTCCCGCTCGACGAGACCGTGGCGATGATGCGCCTGACGGACGACATCCGTCAGCGGATCGGGGTCCGCTACCCGGCCGACCGAGCGGCCGAGTGAGGACGCGGCCTGTGGGTAGGTTGTGACGATGAGCGCCCGGACGAAGGTCAAGCAGGCCGAGTTCCTCATCGTCGCGAACCGGCTGCCCGTGGACCGGGTGGTCAACCCCGACGGGTCGGAGGACTGGCGCCGTTCGCCCGGTGGCCTGGTCACCGCGATCGAGCCTGTGATGCGCGAGAGCGAGGGCGCCTGGATCGGCTGGTCCGGCGGCACGGACGACACGCACGAGCCGTTCGTCGACGACGGCCTCTCCCTGGTCCCGGTCCCGCTCAGCGAGCAGGAGGTCGAGGAGTTCTACGAGGGCTTCTCCAACGCGACGCTGTGGCCGCTCTACCACGACGTGGTGGCGAAGCCTGCCTTCCACCGGGAGTGGTGGGACGCCTACGTGCGGGTGAACCGCCGATTCGCGGAGCGGGCCGCCGAGGTCGCGGCGGAGGGCGCCACAGCCTGGGTCCACGACTACCAGATGCAGCTGGTCCCGGCGATGCTGCGCGGGCTGCGGCCCGACCTCCGGATCGGCTTCTTCCTGCACATCCCGTTCCCGCCCGCCGAGCTGTTCCAGCAGCTGCCGTGGCGGCGCCAGCTGCTCGAGGGCCTCCTCGGCGCGGACGTCGTGGGGTTCCAGCGACCCGGGGCCGCCCAGAACTTCGTCCGTCTGGTCCGGCAGCGGGTCGGTCACAAGACCCACCGGGACCAGATCTATCTGCCGGACGGCCGGGTCGTGCAGGCCGGCTCCTTCCCGATCTCGATCGACACCAAGGGCCTGGACCGGCTGGCCCGCTCCGAGGCCGTGACCGAGCGCGCCACGGAGATCCGGGAGCAGCTGGGCAACCCCCGCAAGATCCTGCTCGGCGTCGACCGGCTGGACTACACCAAGGGCATCTTCGACCGGCTGCGCGCCTACGGCGAGCTCCTCGAGGACGGTGAGGTCTCCGTCGAGGACACCGTGTTCGTCCAGGTCGCGACGCCGTCCCGAGAGCGGGTCGACCAGTACCGGCGGCTCCGCGACGAGATCGACCGCCTGGTCGGGCGGCTCAACGGCGACCTCGGTGAGATCGGCAGTCCGGCCGTGCACTACATGCACAACGCCTATCCGAAGGACGAGATGGCGGCGTTGTTCCGGGCCGCTGACGTCATGGTGGTGACCCCGCTGCGCGACGGCATGAACCTGGTCGCCAAGGAGTACGTCGCCTGCCGCTACGACAACCGCGGCGCCCTCGTCCTCTCGGAGTTCGCCGGCGCGGCCGACGAGCTGCGGCAGGCCTACCTGGTCAACCCCTACGACATCGACGGCATGAAGCAGGCCATCGTCACCGCGATGAACGCCGAGCCCCGGGACCAGGCCCGCCGCATGAAGGCCATGCGAAGGACCGTGGCCGAGCGCGACGTGCAGGACTGGGCCCAGCGGTTCCTGCGCGTGCTGGCCGACGCCAAGCCCCCACACCACAAGCACCTGCGAGACCTCGAGGATCAGGGCTGAGGTCGCGCAGGCGCGTGGGTCCCGCCGCTAGGCCGGCAGGATGTTCTGGTTGACGTGGAACACGTTGGTCGGGTCGTAGACGGCCTTGACCCGCGCCAGGCGGGCGTAGTTCCCGCGGTATGACGCCCGCACCCGGTCGGCACCCTCGTCCATCATGAAGTTGACGTAGGCCCCGCCCGCCGACTCCGGGTGGAGGTCCTCCCAGTACGCCTTGCTCCACTCGGTGATGGTGGCCGCGTTCGCCGGGTCCGGGTCCACCCCCACGATGACCCCGGCCCAGCCCCCGCCGCGGTAGGCGAACGCGGTCGCGTCCTCGTCCACCCGCGTCGCCGCGCCGTCGATCGGGTAGAGGTGCATGGTGGAGTGCCCGGTCGGCAGCCGGTTGCCGTACTCGAGGTGCACGTCGATGGCGGCGTCGGTGATCTCGTTGAAGAAGTCGGCGCGCCAGTACCACTGCAGACCGGCCGGGTAGAGGCCGTCGAAGGCGCTCTGCAGGGCGGTGAACGGCATCGGCTGGATGCCGACGATCAACGGTGCACCGAACTCCTTGACGGGTGCGAGCACGTCCTCGGCGCGGTCGTGTGGCCCGGTGTAGCACCACATGATCACGCAGGCCTTGCGGCCCCAGAACTCCTCGGGGAACGGCTCCACCGGCGGGACGGTGACCAGCCCGAACCAGCCGCTGAGCTCCTCGGGGAGGCTGGGGAGCAGCTCGCGGTACCAGCGCATCACCGCGGGCGTGTCGGCAAGGTCGTAGAAGACCGGGCCGCCCATCACGATCCCCTGCTCACCGATCGGGTGGCAGCGGAAGGTGAACGAGGTGACCACGCCGAAGTTGCCGCCGCCGCCGCGGATGGCCCAGAAGAGGTCGCGGTGCCGGTTCTCGTCGGCCACCACGAGCGTGCCGTCGGCGAGCACGATGTCGGCGGACAGGAGGTTGTCGACGGTGAGCCCGAAGCGACGGGTGAGGTAGCCGATCCCGCCGCCGAGGGTGAGGCCGCCGACGCCGGTCGAGGCGATGAAGCCCGAGGGGGTCGCCATGCCGAAGCCGACCGTGGCGTGGTCGACGTCGGCCCACACCGAGCCGCCGTCCACGCGGACGGTCCGGGCGGCGGGGTCCACCGTGACGCTGTGCATGTCCCGCAGGTCGATGACGAGCGCACCGTCGGCCACGCCGAGCCCGGCCGCGTTGTGCCCGCCGCCGCGGACGGTCAGCTCCACGTCGTGGGCGACGGCGAACCGCACGCAGGCCACGACGTCGGCCGCGTCGCGGCATCGGACGATCACCGCGGGACGGCGGTCGATCATCGCGTTGTAGACGGCGCGGTCGGCGTCGTACTCGGGGTCCTGCGGCGTCACGACGATGCCGTGCAGCATCGCTCGCAGGTCGTCGAGCGGCAGGTCCGCCTCGATCGCAGCGGGCGGGCTGATGATGGCCATGATCTCTCCTCGGTCGGGGGCGTCCGGGATGGACGTGTTCTCGAACCTAGGAGCTCAGCGTTCCGCCAGCGTTCCGCGAGCGTCCGCCTGCACATCGTCCCGGGCGCGGTCGGCGAGCGCCGAGCTCCCCTGGCGTCGAGCCAGCCGGTACGCCGAGCGCAGCAGCTCCGCCCGTTGGCCGCCCGGCCCGTCTGCGTACGCCGCCCGCATCCGGAGGATCTCCGGCAGCCACCAGGCGTCGCCGCGGGCCCCGGCCAACGTCTGGGCCGCGTCCAAGGTGGCGACCGCGTCCTCTGGGTGGCCGGTGCCGACCAGCGCGTCGGCGAGCAAGGACAGCCAGTAGGGCATCCTGGCCATCGACCGCTGGTTGCGCAGGTTGTCGATGCCCTTCCGGATCGCCTGGACCCCCTCGGTCCCTCCCTGCTGCCAGCCGGACAGGATCAGCCCCCACTCGCCGTAGTAGGCGAAGCCGTACCTGCTGCTGAGCGCGGCGAGCTCCTCCGTAGCGTCGCTCAGCGCCTCCTCCTCGCCGAGGAGCTGGTAGGTGAGCGCGGCGTAGGCCAGCGCGACCGCCAGGCTGTAGGGGTGCGCCCCGGAGCGGGCCCGCGCCACGGCCTGGGCGGCCCGGTCCGCCGCCTCCTGCCACTGTCCGAGCAGCCAGTGCGCATGGGCCGCCCAGGCCAGCGCGTGCACATCCGGCATCGAGCCGACCGCGAGCGACTCGGCGCCCCGGACCCGGTCGTGGGCGACGTCGAAGTGCTCCACCGCCTGCGCCGGGCGGCCCAGGCCCGCCGACGACCCGGCGAACGCGAAGTGCGCCTCACCGAGCAGGACGTCGTCGGCCTCGGAGACGGCCAGAGCGCGGGTGGCCACCCTCAGCGACTCCAGGATGTTGCCCTCGACGTAGCGGGAGGCCCACAGCCCGAGCAGGCCCTTCACGAGCTTGTCCCGGGACCCGGTCGAGTCCGCCAGGGCGACCGCACGTTCGAGGACCGTGGTCAGCTCGCGGGAGGCGTACCCCTGGGACGCGTTCAGCGGCGCCGCCATCGACAGCAGGCAGTCCAGCTCGTGCAGGTCACGCCGGCGCCCGGGCGGACCGGCACGGATGATGTCCAGGGCCCGGCGACGCAGCCGGATGGACTCGGTGGCGGCGTACCGAGCGGCTGCGACCTCCGCAGCCCTCGCGTAGTGCACCGCGGCGCGTTCGGGTTGCCCGGCGCGCTCGTACTGCTCGGCCAGCAGGGCCGCGACGTCGTCCTCGCGCCCCTCGGAGGTGAGCTCCAGCGCCTGCGCCAGCCTGCGGTGGAGCAGCCACCGCCGGGGTGGCCCGACGAGGTCGTAGGCGGCGTCGCGCAGCAGGTCGTGGGAGAAGGCGTACCCCGAGCCGAGCTCCCGGACGAGCCGGCGGCGCCACAGCTCGTCCACGGCCCGGGCCACCGTCTCCAGGTCCAGGTCGCTGGCCTCGGTGAGCACGTCGAGGGTGAAGTCCCGGCCCAGGGCGGCCGCCAGGCCGGCGGTCTCCTGGGCGGCCGGCGAGGTCTCGGCCACCCGCCGGCGCAGCACCGCACCGAGCTCCTCGCTGGGACCGGACGCCTCGTCCGGTCCGCCGGCGATCCGGGCGGCCTCGATCACGTAGAGCGGGAAGCCGCCCGTGGTCTCCTGCAACAGCTCCGAGTCCGGTCCCGAGACCCGCGACCCGGTCACGGCCGCGGACAGCGCAGCCGTGTGCTGGGGCTCGAGCGGCGCCAGGGCCAGCTCCTCGACGAGCCGGCCGGTCCGCAGCCCGGAGAGCCAGTCCGCTGCCGCGGACGGGACCGGGCCGGACTCCTCCTCGCGCAGGGTCGCCGCGACCATCAGCCGGGCGTCCGGAGCGAAGCCGAGCAGGAAGGAGATCCAGGACAGGGTCTCCTGGTCGCACCACTGCAGGTTGTCCAGGACCACGAGGAGCGGGCGGCGCACCGCGAGGCAGGCCCGCGCCAGGCCCTCGAAGAACCGATGGCGCTGCCAGGCGTCGACCATTGCCCGGTCGCCGGTGGTGGGCGCAGCGGGCTCGCCCGACGGGTCGGGGACCAGCCGGTCCACCTCGGCCCGCCAGACCGGGTCGAGGCCCTGGGCAGCCGTCCGGAGCTCCGGGGTGCGCAGCCAGTCCGCAACCGGAGCGAGCACCAGCCTCCCGGACGTGTCGAAGCACTGGCTCGCGGCCACCACGCCGCCGGTACGTCGTACCTGGTCGGCGAGCTCGGCGACCAGCCGGCTCTTGCCCACCCCGGCGAACCCACGCACGACGACCAGCCGCGGACGCTCCTCGCGGACCGTGGCCTCCCAGCCGTGGCGCAGCCTTCCCAGTGGCGCGGAGCGGCCGACGAGGGGGACCGAGGCGGCGGCACGGGTCACCGGCTCCCCCGGCTCGGTGCGGTCGCCGGCGGAGGTCTCGGAGGACCCGATCAGCTGCTCGAGCAGCTTCCGGGTCTGCGGGTCGGGAGCCACGCCGAGCTCCCGCTCGAGCACCGAGGCGCAGTGGTGGTAGGTGCTGATCGCGCCTCCGCGGTCCCCGAGCCGGAGCTGCAGCCTCATCAAGGACCGGTAGCCGACCTCCTCCAGCGGCGCGAGGACGACGCGTCGCCGGGCCGCGGCCAGCGCGCTCGCCGGGTCACCGCCGTCCGTCCCGGTCACGGTGAGCAGGTCGCAGAGGTCGACGCACTCGCGGCGCAGCTGGTCGCGGGCGTCCACCGCCCACTCGTCGTAGACGGCGGGCAGGAAGTCGCCGCGGTAGGCCGCGATCCCCTCGGCCGCGGGCTCGGCGACCGCCGCCGCGTCGCCGTCGGGGCGGCGGGCCTGCTCGAGGCGGGTCCTGAGCACCCGCAGGTCGACCCGGCAGGTGTCGGTGTCGCGCCAGCACAGGTCCATCGAGGTGGCCTGCAGGGAGCCGTCCTCGCCGAGCACACGGCGCAGGTGGTGCAGCTCGCGCCGGAGGTTGGTCAGCGACTGGGCGTCGGACGAGTCGGGCCACAGGACGCCTGCGATCACCTGACGGCTCTGCGGGGTGCCGGCGTGCAGCGCGAGGTAGCCGACGAGCGCGAGGCTGCGGGACGACCGGGACCGGATCTCGCCGGTGGCGTCGTCTTCGATGACCTGCTCCCCCAGCAGGGAGATCCTCAGCATGCGGACACATCCCTTCCCGGGCCACCCTAGTCCCGGCTTTGGACCGCTTCCGTAGCGTCAGCCGCGTGGATCTCTCCTCGCGCAGCCGGCTGGGCACCGCTGTGGCCGCCGCCCTGCTCGCCCTCGGGCTCGCCGGGTGCACCTCCACCGGGACCGCGGCCGGCCCTGCATCGGGCGGCAGGACCGCTGCGTCGACCCGGGCGGCCGACGGCTACCAGCGCTACGTCGCGCTGGGGGACTCCTACAGCGCCGGTCCGCTGATCCCCACCACTGACCTGGCCGGTGGCTGCGCGCGCTCGGACCACAACTACCCCTCGCTCCTGGCGGCCAGGCTGCATGTCGGGAGGTTCGTGGACGTCACCTGCAGCGGCGCGACCACCGGCGACCTCAGCCACGTGCAGCACCCCTTCCGGGGCGCCAGCGTGCCGCCGCAGCTGCACGCGGTCACGCGTCATACCGACCTGGTCACCGTGGGGATCGGCGGCAACGACCTCGACCTGTTCGGGACGCTGATCACCACGTGCACGAGGCTCCGCTCGGGCGATCCCAGCGGCTCGCCCTGCGGCCGGCAGCTGTCCCGCCACGGCCCGGACCTGGGGGCCGCCACGGCCACCATCAGCGCGCGCGTCGCGGCCGCACTGCGCGCCGTGCACCGGCGGGCGCCGCGGGCGACGGTGGTGCTCGTCGGCTACCTGCGGCTGGTGCCGGACCGCGGGACCTGTGCCGACCTCCCGCTGGCCGTCGGGGACTACCCCGTCGGTCGGCGGATCAGCCGGGCCCTGGACCGTGCCCTGTCCCGCGCCGCCTCCCGGGCCGGCGCGCTGTACGTCGACATGTACGCCGACTCGGCCGGTCACGACATCTGCTCCGCGCACCCGTGGGTCAACGGGGCCGTCACCGACCGGACCCGGGCCCTGGCCTACCACCCGCTCGCCGCCGGCATGCGCGCGGACGCCGCCGAGGTCCTGGCCACGCTGCGGCGCAGTCCCGGCGGGCTTCCCCGGTGAGCACGCTGTCCGGGCTCGTCGAGCGCGGCCTGGTGGCTCCCGACTGGGCCGAGGCGCTCGCGCCGGTCGAGGATCGGATCGCGGCGATGGGCCGGTTCCTGCGCGAGGAGCTCCGCGCCGGCCGCGGCTACCTGCCGCACGGCGACCACGTCTTCCGGGCCTTCAGCCGTCCGCTGGCCGACGTGCGCGTGCTGGTCGTCGGACAGGACCCCTACCCCACCCCCGGGCACGCGGTCGGGCTGTCGTTCTCGGTGGCGCCGGACGTGCGGCCGCTGCCGAAGAGCCTGGTCAACATCTACCGCGAGCTGAGCACCGACCTCGGCTGCCCCGTCCCCACGCACGGGGACCTGAGCCCCTGGGCCGACCAGGGCGTGATGCTGCTGAACCGGGTGCTGACCGTCGCGCCCGGCGCGCCCGCCTCGCACCGCGGCCGCGGCTGGGAGGCGGTCACCGAGCGGGCGATCGGGACGCTGGCCCGGCGCGGGGGGCCCCTGGCGGCGATCCTGTGGGGACGGGACGCGCAGGGCCTGCGGCCGATGCTCGGCGAGGTGCCGTGGGTCGAGTCGGTGCACCCGAGCCCGCTCTCGGCCTCGCGCGGGTTCTTCGGCTCGCGGCCGTTCAGCCGGGTGAACCGGCTACTCGAGGAGCAGGGCGGCGAACCCGTCGACTGGCGTCTTTCCTGACATCGGCAAGTTTTCCACCGTTTTGTCGAGCGGTTCAGTAGTATTTGCTCATGACGCAGACGCTCGCCCTTCCGTCCTTCCAGGACGCCACCGTCGTGGTTCCCGCTCCCGGCACCGAGCCGGGGAACTGGTCCGGTGCCGCCAGTGCGGTGCTGGTCGACGGCGTGTACTGGCTGACCTACCGGGTGCGCCGGCCATTGCGCGAGGGCCGCGGCGTCTCCGTTGTGGTGGCGCGCTCCGAGGACGGCGAGCACTTCGTCACGGTCGCCGAGGTCCGCCGCGACGAGTTCGGCGCCGAGTCCTTCGAGCGCCCGGTCCTGCTGCGCCGCCCGGACGGCGGGTGGCGGCTGTACGTCTCCTGCGCGACCCCCGGCACCAAGCACTGGTGGATCGAGGCCGTCGACGCCGACGAGCCGGCGGGCCTCGAGGGCGGGCGCCGCACCGTGGTGCTGCCGGGCGACGACCAGTTCGCGGTCAAGGACCCGGTCGTCCTCGTCGACGAGAGCGGCTGGCGGATGTGGGTCTGCGTGCACCCGCTCGACCAGCCGGGGCAGGAGGACCGGATGACCACGGCGTACGCGACCAGCGCCGACGGCCTGGTCTGGGACTGGCACGGCACCGTGCTCGCCCCGACCCCGGGCACCTGGGACGAGCGGGGGACGCGGGTGACCGCGGTGCTCAGCGAGTCACCGCTGGTGGTGCTGTACGACGGACGGGCCCGCGCCGAGGACAACTGGCACGAGGCCACCGGGGTGGCCCGCTCGACCGACGGCCGCACGCTGGTGGCCGAGGAGGGTCCGCCGGCCCGCTCGCCGCACAGCGACGGCGCGCTGCGCTACGTCGCCGCGGTCCCGCTGCCGGAGGGCGGCACCCGCTTCTACTTCGAGGCGGCCCGGCCCGACGGGGCGCACGACCTGATGACGAGCGTCATCGGCTGACCTGCTGGGCCCTCGTGTGGAACGAGTGCCCCTCCCGGTGGTGGCGCCAGTCGTCGTAGGACTCGCCGGTGATCTTCTCGAGCAGGTCGATGTCCTCCAGGAACGGCCGGCGCAGCACGTCCCCCTGCTCCGGGGTCAGCCGCGGCCGCGCCGGGTTGCCGCGCTGGTGCAGCTGACCGACCAGGGGCTTGCTGGCGATCCGCCAGGCCTTGGGCGGGAGGAACTGACCGGCGGCGGCGCCGGCCCGGACCACCGGCCCCAGCAGCTGGGTCCGCAGGCTCGGGTGCACGAACGGCCGTGAGTTGCCGGACGGGATCTCGGTGACGACGTCCTCGCTGATCCCGAGGAACCGGCAGACCCGGTTCAGCGTCGGGTGCGGGTCCTCGACCAGGGCCCGGTAGCGGACCAGCAGGACCTGCTCACGCGGGAAGTGCTCGAAGAGGTCGTCGAGCTGCCGGCCGTACATCCCCAGCGCGCGGTAGTGCCAGAACGGCGCCCACCCGTCGTCGATGCGCTTTGCCTCGCGGTCGCACGCCTCGACCACGTCACGGCACGGCTCGAGCCCGTCCGCCCACAGGTGCATCCAGTTCGAGTAGGCCCGGTCCACCGGGTCGCGGAGCACGGCGACCAGCTTGGCGCGGGGCAGGTCGCTGGCGATCCGCCGGCGCGCGTCGCGGTGGTAGAGGTAGAACGGCGTGCTCTCGCCGGCGAGCTGGTCCGCGCCCGCGTCGGCGAACAGGTCCAGGTAGCGCTGGCGCTGCCAGATCCACTCCTGGTTGCTGTGCGCGTCGCCCGGCCCGCGGTACGCCGGCGGCGGGGAGTCGCCGCACAGGTAGTACTTCGGCTCCTTGACCTTGCTGAGGAACAGCTCGGGGTGCCGAGCCAGCGCCGCGTGCAGGGCCGTCGTACCCGCCTTGGGAGCGCCCACCAGCAGGAAGTCCGGGAGTCGGCCGCCTCGCGTCGCCTGCGCTGAGCCGGGCAGAGTGCTCACCATCATGGGGCCCATTGTATATCAACCGGATACACTATCTTTGCGCACCGCGACGGCTTGGGCGGGTTCTCAGGTGGTGGTGCGCAGCCGGGACGCCTCCACTCGCTCGACGATGTGCCCGGCGACCCGCTCGAGAGCGGCGACGTCCTCGGGAGCCAGGCCCTCGAAGACCAGCTCACGGACCGTCTCCACGTGCCCCGGGGCCGCCTTGACCAGCACGTCCCAGCCCTCCTCGGTCAGCGTGACCAAGGTGACCCGGCGGCTCTCGGGGGACGGGGTGCGCGCCACCCACCGGCGCCGCTCCAGCTTGCTCACCACGTGCGAGAGCCGCGAGAGGCTGGCGTTCGTCCGGCTCGCGAGCTCGCTCATCGGCAGGGTCCGGCCCTCGGTGTCCGACAGCATCGCCAGGCACAGGTAGTCGAAGTGGGTCAGGTCCGAGTCGCGCTGCAGCTGGGAGTCCAGCGCCGGCGACAGCTTCAGCATCACGCCGGCCAGGCGCAGCCACGCCCGCTGCTCGTCGGCGTCCAACCACCTCGTCATGGCACCAGCGTAGGTGCCAGGGAGCCGCAATCAGACATACTTGACGCTTCAAGTGTCGCGGCTAGACTGGAGGAACCACCCCCTGGAGGAGCGATGAGCGACATGACCGACCCGATGACCGACCCGATGACCGACCCGGCAACCGACGCGGGCACCACGGAGCGGATGCCGGCGCTCTACATCGGCCACGGCGCTCCCCCGCTGCTCGATGACAGGCTGTGGAGCGGCCAGCTGGCCGCCTGGGCGGGCGACCTGCCCCGGCCGAAGGCGATCCTGGTGATCTCCGCGCACTGGGAGTCGGCACCGGTGATGCTCTCGGCGAGCGCGGCGGGGACTCCGCTGGTCTACGACTTCGGCGGGTTCGCGCAGCGCTACTACGAGATGACCTACGCGACCCCGGACGCCTCCGCCCTGGCCCGGCGGGTGGCGGCGATGATGCCCGAGACCGAGCCCGTGCACCAGCACCCCAGCCGCGGCCTGGACCACGGCGCCTGGGTGCCGCTGAAGCTGATGTACCCCGCCGGCGACATCCCGGTGCTGCAGCTGTCCCTGCCCACCGACGACCCCTACCGGCTGGTCGAGCTGGGCCACCGGCTGCGCCCGCTGCGGGACGAGGGCGTGCTGATCATCGGATCCGGGTTCCTGACCCACGGCCTGCCCTTCCTGCGCGAGTTCCGGATCGAGGCCGCCGCGCCGGGCTGGTCCGTCGAGTTCGACGCCTGGGCCGCGGAGGCCCTGGCCCGCGGGGACGTCGACGAGCTCGCGTCATACCGCTCGAAGGCGCCGGGGATGCCCTTCGCGCACCCGACCGTGGAGCATTTCACCCCGCTGTTCGTCACGCTGGGCGCGGCCTCGGACCCCGAGACGCCCGGGGACCAGCGGATCGACGGCTACTGGATGGGGCTCTCGAAGCGGTCGCTGCAGGTCGCCTGACCGCGTCACCTCCGGCCAGTGGTAGACCGGGTGCCGTGAGCATCCTGTCGATCCAGTCCCTGGTCGCCTACGGGTACGCCGGCAACAGCGCCGCGATGTTCCCGCTGCAACGGCTGGGCAAAGAGGTCTGGCCCGTGATGACCGTGCACTTCTCCAATCACACCGGGTACGGCGACTGGCGAGGACCGCTGATGACGGCGCAGGACGTCGCGGACGTGATCAGCGGGGTCGAGGACCGGGGCGCGCTGGCGCGCTGCGAGGCGGTGCTGTCGGGGTACCAGGGCGCCGAGGACGTCGGGTCGGTGGTCCTCGACGCCGTCGCGAAGGTCAAGCGCCACAACCCCGCGGCGCTCTACTGCTGCGACCCGGTGATGGGGGACGTCGGGCGCGGGATGTTCGTGCGGCCGGGGATCCCCGAGTTCATGCGCGAGCGCGTCGTACCCGCCGCCGACGCGGTCACCCCGAACCACTTCGAGCTCGACTTCCTGGCCGGGGGCACGTCCACGACCCTGACCGGGCTCGTGGAGGCCGCGGACCGAGTCCGCGACGGCGGCCCCTCCGTCGTGCTCGTGACCAGCGTGATCCTCGAGGACACTCCCGAGGACCGGCTCGACATGGTGCTGGTCTCCGAGCAGGGCGCCTGGCGCACCCGGACTCCTCGCCTGTCCGTCAGCCCGCCCGGAGCGGGCGACCTCACCGCCGCGGTGTTCCTCGCGAACCTCCTCGACGCCGGGCCGCTCGACGTCGTGCTGGCCCGCACGACGTCCTCGGTCTTCGCCGTCGTGGAGGCCACCGAGAACGCCGGCGAGCGGGAGATGCGCATCGTCGAGGCGCAGGACCGGCTCGCGGAGCCGAGGATGGAGTTCCCGGCCGAACGGCTGCGGTGACCGGCGCTGTCGCGGGGCCCTCAGAGCCGCTTGTCAGGTTCGAACTGACGACCTTTCGCTTACAAGGCGAGTGCTCTACCAGCTGAGCTAAAGCGGCGCGCGTCCATGCTAGGCGGTCCGGCATGCATCGTTTCCGCCCCACCGGGGTAGGACAGTAGGGACTGCAATCGAGGAGGGCACATGGGTAACGACGACAAGATGGCCAACAAGGGCGAGGGCATGCTCGGCAAGGCCAAGGAGACGCTCGGCGACGCCACGGACAACCGCGACCTCCAGGCCGAGGGCAAGAACGACCAGACCAAGGCCGACATCAAGCAGGCCGGCGAGAAGGTCAAGGACGCCTTCAAGGACTAGTTCCTCCAGCACCACCACGTTTCTGCGGGACCTGAAGTCACCTTCAGGTCCCGCACTAGATTAGGGACGTGCCCGTTGCGCCGTTGACGATCGGTGAGCTCTCCGCTCGTGCCGGAGTCGCCACCTCCGCGCTGCGCTACTACGAGGACCAGGGGCTGATCCGTGCGGAGCGCACGAGCGGCAACCAGCGCCGCTACACCCGCGCCACGTTGCGTCGGGTGGCGTTCATCCGCTCCGCGCAGCGAGTCGGGCTGACGCTGGAGGAGATCGCCGAGGCGCTCGCCACGCTCCCGGAGGGCCGCACCCCCACCCGGGCCGACTGGGCCCGACTCTCCCGCAGCTGGCGGCCGCGGATCGATGCGCAGATCGAGCGCCTGGAGCGGCTGCGCTCGAAGCTGGACGGCTGCATCGGCTGCGGCTGCCTGAGCCTGCAGACCTGCGCGCTGAACAACCCCGACGACGACGCCGCGGAGCGCGGACCCGGCGCGGTGTTCCTGGAACCGGGCGCCTGACCCGGAGCGACCGGCCAACTACCCTGTTCTGCATGGCGCTGCGCATGGTCGCGACGAAGCCCGACCCGGCCCTGGTCACGCTGCCCTGGCAGCTGTCGCTCGAGGAGTGGGGTGACGACGTCGTCGTCCCCCTCCCCCGCGGCCTGTCCCGGCACATCGTGCGGATAGTCCGGCTCGGCCAGGACGTCTACGCGGTCAAGCAGACCAGGGAGCACATGGCCTACCGGGAGTACCGGCTGCTGCGTGACCTGCGCCGCCTCGGCCTGCCCACGGTGGAGCCCGTCGGTGTGGTCACCGGCCGCGAGGACTCCGAGGGTGAGGAGATCGAGCCGGCCCTGGTCACCAGGCACCTGCAGTACTCGCTGCCGTACCGGTCGCTGTTCAGCCACGGCGTCCCGCAGGAGAGCCTCCCGAAGATCCTCGACGCGCTCGTCGTACTCCTGGTTCGGCTGCACCTGGCCGGCTTCTTCTGGGGTGACGTGTCCCTGTCCAACGTGCTGTTCCGGCGCAGCGCCGGGGAGTTCTCGGCCTACCTCGTCGACGCCGAGACCGGTGAGCTGCACGACAACCTCAGCGACGGCCAGCGCTTCTACGACCTCGACGTGGCCCTGACCAACATCTACGGCGAGCTGCTCGACCTGCAGGCCGGCCGGCTGCTCAGCGAGGAGTTCGACCCCGACCCGATCGTCGAGCGGGTCCGTGAGCAGTACGACGGGCTGTGGGGGGAGCTCACCGGGACCGAGGAGTTCACCACCGACGAGATCTGGCGCATCGAGCAGCGCATGCAGCGGCTCAACGACCTGGGCTTCGACGTGGACGAGCTCGACATCGTCACCGACTGGGTCGGCGCGACCGTGCGCGTGGAGCCCAAGGTGGTGGAGGCCAACCACCACGCCCGCGAGCTGCAGCGGCTCACCGGGCTGGACGTCGAGGACAACCAGGCCCGCCGGCTGCTCAACGACCTGGCCGCGTTCACCGCGCACCAGGGCCTCGGCCACGAGAGCCGCTCGATCGTGGCGCACCTGTGGCTGACCACGGTCTACGAGCCCATCACCGCCATGGTGCCGCCCGAGCTGCGCGGCAGGCTGCAGCCGGCCGAGGTGTTCCACGAGATCCTGGAGCACCGCTGGTTCCTCTCGGAGCAGCAGGGTCACCCGGTGCGGACCGTCGAGGCGGCGCGCTCCTACATCGAGAACGTGCTCAAGGCGCATCCCGAGGAGGAGCTGGCCGGGGAGCCGGAGACCGGCGAGATCCCCGTCATCAGGGACGACCAGGACGCCGCACCGGTCCCCGGGCCCCGCGCCTGACCCCTCCACCGGCCGAGCAGATTCCCGTTGAGACGGCGGGGATTCCCGTTGAGACGACCGACCCGCCACAGCCACACGCCTGACGGCGAGATCAGGCCAATGCGTGGATCTTCGGGCGACTGACCACACATCGGAACTCATCCCTGGCCAGGTCAGCCGGTACGACCACCATGTGGGTGGTTTCGACAAGCTCCACCAGCGGGGCGGTCGGGCGACGTGGCTTCGCCGGTCGAGCCTGTCGAGACCATTTCGGTGGTTCCGACAGGCTCAACCAGCGGTAGATCAGCGGCTCACCGTGACGTGCTCGTTGGGCACGCAGTGGGTCATCGTGACGCCGGAGACGTCGCGCGGCCCGTTCTTGCCGAGGTTCGCCGCGCGCTGCAGCTCGTCCTCGTTGAGCGTCTGGGTGGCCAGCGGCTCCAGGTGCCGGACGTCGTCCGCGGTGATGCCGAGGCCGTCCCCGACGCGCTGACCGAGCTCGTCCTCGCACATGAACAGGTGCCAGACCATCCGCTCCTGGATCGGCCGGTCGCACTGCGAGAGTGCGCCCACCAGGTTCGCCACCAGGTCGTCCCTCTCCCACTGCTCGGAGAGCAGGTAGCGCTGCCCGGCCTGGGTGTAGTCGTCGGTGCGGGCGATCCGCTTGCGGGTGAGCCGGCCCTGGATCTCCGGGCCCTGCTCGTCGTGCGCCGGGGCCTCGGCCTCGCGGAGCCCCCCGGTGATCGACGGCTCGTAGTTGACGTGCGGGTTGGCGCCGCTCTCGTCGACGTAGTACTCCATCTGCCCGTCGCGCTGGTTGGTGTGCACCCGGGCGTTCTTGGCCTGGTTCACCGGCAGCTGCAGGTAGTTGGGGCCCACCCGGTAGCGCTGGGTGTCGCTGTAGCTGAACGTCCGGCCGACCAGCATCTTGTCGTCGGAGAAGTCCAGGCCGTCGACGAGGACGCCGGTCCCGAAGGCGATCTGCTCGTTCTCCGCGAAGATGTTCTGCGGGGCCCGGTTCAGCTGCATGGTGCCGACGTGGCGCAGCGGGAAGTCGCTCTCCGGCCACACCTTGGTGTCGTCGAGCGGGTCGAAGCCGAGCTCGGGGTGGTCGTTGTCCTCGATGAGCTGGACGAACAGGTCCCACTCCGGGTAGTCACCCGCGGCGATCGCGTCGTACAGATCCTTGGTGTGGGCTCCCAGCTCGAGGGCCTGCACGTTGGCGGCGTCCTCGGCGGTCCAGCTCTTGACGCCCTGCTTGGGGTGCCAGTGGTACTTCACCAGGACCGTGTCGCCGTCCGCGTTCACCCACTTGTAGGTGTTGACGCCGAAGCCCTGCTGGAAGCGGTAGCTCGCCGGCAGTCCGCGGGGGCTGAAGACGAGCGTGACCATGTGCAGCGACTCGGGGGTCTGGGAGATGAAGTCGAAGACCCGGTTGGGGACCTGCCGCTCGAAGGTGACCGGGTCGGGCTTCTGGGAGTGGATGAAGTCGGGGAACTTGATGGCGTCGCGGATGAAGAAGACGCCCAGGTTGTTGCCGACCAGGTCCCAGTTGCCGTCCTCGGTGTACATCTTCACGGCGAAGCCGCGCGGGTCGCGGGCCGCCTCGGAGGAGTCGCGGCCACCGGCCACAGTGGAGAACCGGATGGCGAGGTCGGTCTTCTTGCCCGCCTCCTGGAAGAGCTTGGCGCGGGTGTACTTCGAGATCGGCTCGTCGCCGACCTTGCCGGTGGCGGTGAAGTGCCCGTAGGCGAGGGCGCCGCGCGCGTGCACGACGCGCTCCGGGATCCGCTCCCGGTCGAAGTGGCTGATCTTCTCCAGGAACTGGTAGTTCTCCAGCGTCGCGGGTCCCCGCTCGCCCACCGTCCGCTGGTTCTGGTTGTCGTAGACCGGGTGTCCCTGGCGGTTGGTCAGCACCGCGCGGTCGTCGTTCGCTGAGCCCTGGCTCGCCACGTCCGTCATCGCGTTCCCTCCTCGTCGTCGTTCCGTGGGGCCACGATAGCGAGCACACCCGCAGGGGTCAGCGGGCCGTCCGCGCCTGGGCCACGGCGTAGAGGACCACCGAGGCGGCGACCCCGGCGTTGAGCGACTCGAGGCCGCTGGCCATCGGGATGCTGAGCAGCTGGTCGCAGGTCTCGGCCACCAGCCGGGAGAGCCCGTCCCCCTCCGAGCCGACCACGACGACGAGGGGCCCGTCGGCGAGCTCGAACTCGGGAAGCGAGACGTCGCCGTCCGCGGCCAGCCCGACGACCATGCAGCCGGCGTCCTGGTAGGCCTTGAGCTGCCGGGTCAGGTTGGTCGCCTGGGCCACCGGCAGCCGCGCGGCGGCACCGGCCGAGGTCTTCCAGGCGGCGGCCGTCATACCAGCCGAGCGGCGCTCCGGGATGAGCACGCCGTGCGCCCCGAATCCGGCGGCCGAGCGGACCACGGCGCCGAGGTTGCGGGGGTCGGTCACGGAGTCGAGAGCGACGATCAACGGCGGCTCGCCGGCCTCGGCGGCCCGATCGAGCAGGTCGTCGGGATGCGCGTACTCGTAGGCCGGCACCCGCGCCGCCAGCCCCTGGTGCACCGCCCCGTCGGTGAGCCGGTCCAGCTCGGCACGCGGCACCTCCAGCAGCGAGATGCCTCGGTCCGCGGCGACCCGGAACACCTCCCGCAGCCGCCCGTCGCGCTCGGCCCCCTCGGCGACGTACACCGCGGAGACGGGCATCTGCGCGCGCAGCGCCTCGACGACGGAGTTGCGGCCGGCGACCCAGTCGGCGTCCCCGCCGCCGGAGGTGCGCGCCCGGCG
>JAWWPF010000160.1:0-13235 GCA_033850795.1 Nocardioidaceae bacterium
GCTCTGCCTCGTCCTGTACCTGGTGGCCCGCACCTCGGTCCTCGGAGCAGTACTGCTGACCGGATATCTCGGCGGTGCGGTCAGCACACAGCTACGGATCGACGCTCCCCTGCTGTCCACCCTGCTCTTCCCCATCTACCTCGGCGTCGCGCTGTGGGTGGCGCTGTGGCTGCGAGACGCCGACACGCCCGCGAGCTTGGCACGCCGAGCCGCCCAGGGCGTCCGCTGGCGAGGAAGTCCCCCGTCAGCTCGCCGGTGACTGGTCGTCGATCCGTTACAGCCGTCGGGCCTGTGGCCCAACATTGGAAGCGCGCATGAGCCGCGCCGTGCCCTTCGACGCAATGGCGACGACGTCGGCGTGCGCGATCGCGGCATCGCGTCCGGGTCGATCAGCGGTTTCTCGATGCCCACCACCGGAGTGCCGAGACCGATGGCGTCGAGTTGGTCGCCGAGCGCGTCCACGTTGGGCTGGCCGACGTCGGCGGTCGTGATGCCGTGCCCACGGGTTGGGGTCGGGTCAGTGACGACATCGTCGTCGACGCTCACGATCTCGCCGAGGCGCGCGCGAGCTGGACAGCGACCGCGCAACCGGTGCCGCCGCCACCGATGATGGCGGCGCGGACGTGCCTCAGGATGCGCATGCCGTCGGCCCGAGCATCCGGGTGCCGTGTCGGTCATCGAGGCCGCTCCCGTCCCGACGACCACAGGGACCCCCGACATGAGCGCACGCGCGCTCCCTCGGTTGTAGACCGGAGGGAGCGCAGGCGCACATGTCAGGTCCGGTTGCGCGGGTGATAGACGAGCTCGGTCTGGTCCCGTTGGGTCTTGGTGAGGAACACGACGACGGCGAGGATCGTGGCTAGGAACAGCACACTGGTGCCCAGCGTCCCCAGTCCCAGACCGCCGTCGGTGTGCGGTGACGCCAGGTAGTCGCCGATGTTGGCGCCCAGCGGGCGAGTGAGGATGTAGGCGAGCCAGAAGCAGAGAACAGGGCCGGCGCCGCACTTCCAGGCCACCAGCACCGCGACGATCAGGCCCAACGGCAGCAGGACCGACGTGCCGGCGGACCAACCGGTGAGCTCCAAGGTCCAGTCACCCACCGCGGTGCCCAGCGCGAAGGTCACCAGGACCGTCAGCCAGTAGAAGCTCTCCCGCGGGGTCGTCACGATCGAGTGGATGGACAGGGTCCGCTCCCTGGCGTACCAGATGCCGAAGACCGCGGCGAGCAGTACGGCGAACACCGTGCTGCTGATCCACAGCGGCACTCCCTGGCCGTCCGTGAGGTTGTCGGTGAGCAACGTGCCGACCACACTGATCAGCACTACCGCGAGCCAGTAGATGCCCGGCACGTAACGGCGAAGCCGGAACTGCACGACCAGAGCCGCGACCAGGGCGGCGGAGAAGACCAGCGTGGTGTTGGTGAGGCCGAAGCCAAGGGTCTCGTTGATGTAGTCGGCGAAGCTCTCTCCCACCGTGGTGCAGAGGATCTTGACGATCCAGAAGTACACGGTGACTTCGGGAACCTTGTTGAGCATGTCTTGGCGGCGGCTCGTAAGCGCAGGGGTCGTCGTCATGCCCATCAGTGTGGGCGACCGATACTGACAACAGCGTGAAATGGGTCAAACAACGCAGATTTGAAGCAGCCCCGACGCTGACGACCCTCATCAATGACCTGTCAAGCACCCTTGACAGTTCGGTTGGGTGTCAAACATGCTTGTCATATGAGGAACCGGGTTGGGGAGCTACGCGCGGCGAGTGGAATGTCGCAAGGCGAGCTTGCCAGCGCTCTCGGCGTCTCGAGGCAGACGATCAACTCCATCGAGAACGGTCGCTACCTGCCGTCGCTGCCCCTCGCGCTGGACATCGCACGGAAGTTCGGAGAAGCGGTAGAAGCCATCTTCATCCCAGAACAGGAGGAGACGACATGACACACGTCAATGCAGGAGGACATCGAACCGCTTCGGCTGCGGTCCTGGCCCTCGGCGGAGGTGCTTTGGCGGCCGCCACCTGGGTCGGCGGCGAGCACATACTGTCGATCGGCCTGATCGCGTTCTATGCCCTCGCGGCCGGCCTTGCCTACGTGTGGGCAGGACGAGACAGCGACGTCGGCGCGATCATGCGGGTCGGCGGCGACGAGCGACAACGACGTCTTGATCGCGACGCCACCGCCCTCTCGGGGCTGGCCATGGGGCTGACCGCCATCGTTGGCGCGATTGTCTCCGCCGCGCGCAACCACGGCGACATCGGCGGATACGGCCTCATCTGCTTCGTCGGCGGCGTCGCATACGCCCTCAGCCTCTTCATCCTCAGGCGCCGAAGCTAGCGGCATCACTCAAGCCAGACTTTGGCTCGTCGAGCTCACAGGCCAGGGCCCACCGACGCGAGTCCGTCGGCAACAGCCGTGGCTCAGTCAAGGCACAGGGGGAGGCCAAGCGCGGGAGCAGCCACCATCGGTGGTCGACCGTCGTAGACCTCACCGAACCTGCGCGGGTCGTGGGTGCAGCCCTCGAGGCATCGGCTGCGCATCGGGGCCGGTCGGGCCGGGACCATCTGCGGGCGCGGTGCATCGCCACCGGGGTCCCCACGAGCTGCGCTGAGGAAGCGCTCAACCTCGCGGGACTTATGCCTGGGCCAGACCGCACGTTCAAGAGGTGCTGCCTCGGCATGCGTCAGCGTGGGAATCGCCACTGCGATGGTGGGAGATCCACAGGTGCTGATCCTGCACGAGCCGGCCAACGATCTGGACCCCGAGGGGATCCGTCGGATGCGCTCGTTCTTGCGCGGGTTGGCGGCGAGGGCCGCAGTGTGCTGGTGTCGAGTCCCCTGCTCTCGGGAATGCAAGCGCTGGCAGACGATGCTTCCGACACTCCACCGCCGGCCATCACCTGGCCGTCCCGCGGCCGACTGCTGGTCGCCTTCAGAGTCGCCTCCGCGGCGATACCAGTGATCACCGGAACCACCCACCCACCCGGTCCACACGGGCAAACGCTCGGCGCCGCCAGCGGTGCGGCATCCCACCCCCCGCGACACGATCATCACCATCTGGGGCCACTCCTACGTCACCCATGCCAGCGGGCTCCGCACGCCATACCCCTGCCGCGCTCGTCGACGTGGTGGCCGGTTCGGCAGCGCAGGCTCGATGTTCAGCCATGTCTCATCGCTCCACGTGAGAAGGCCCTCGTGAAGTCGACGCTGGCGAAGTTCGTCACCGGGATCCGTCCGACACGCGCCAGGTCGGTGTCATTGCAGCCGCGCGGACGGCGTATGGCTGCGACTCACATTTCACGCACAGACCGTCCTGGGGTCGCACCTAGGACCTGGGTCGATTCTCTTGGGACCTTCATGCGATCTACTCGGAGAGGCATATGACACACAACGAACCGGAGTCCGTCAACCGCTGGGCTACCGAGCATTATGGCTTCGAAGACGCCGGTGCGGCCAGTGACACCGGCGGTCGGATCACGGATCCCACGCGCTCCACGGGCGCACCGGGCTCAGACGCCCGACCTTCCCCGTCGCGACACCCTGGACGACGCCGGCCCGGCCGGGCCGCGATGATCACCTCAGCCGTCCTCAGCGTGGCCCTGGTCTCCGGGATCGGTGGCACCGCCGTCGCGTCCGACGCCGGTCACGAGGCAGGGCATGACGGGATCACGCACCTCGACAGTGCTGCCGAGCGGAATGACCGGGGTGCGGACCGGTCATGAGGAACCGACGACCTTGATGTCATCTGGGTGATCCTCGCGATCACCGCCGCGATCATCGGTGTCTGGCTCGGCCTGGCCGCGGTAGACATCTCGCCGGTTTTCACCGAGGGCCCCTTGGGCGGCGGCGGTCCCGCGCGATGACGTTGCAGGCAATCCCGACCCCTGTCGGCACCAGCGGGTCGGCGGACGCGGTCTGCGCCAGGGCGGTGTTCCTCGTTCTGGGTCTCGGAGCCCTGTTCGTGGCCGTGTGGCCGCTGCTGCTCATGGTCTCGGCTGGGCGAGCCCTGGACCCGGTCGCGCTCATCGCGCATGTCTCAGGCATGCTCGCTGGGTACGGCGTGTTGATCATGCTCGTCCTGATGTCGCGATGGCCAGTCCTCGAACGCGGCATCGGCGCCGACAGGCTCGCCCGATGGCACGCGGCGGGTGGTCGAGCGATCTTGGGCCTGGTGCTGACCCACGCCGTCTTCGCTGTCCTGGCTTGGTCCCTGCTGACCCGGAAGGACCCGGTCTCGGCCCTCGCGCAAGTCATCTCATGGCCCGGCCTGGTGACTGCCACGATAGCCACGGCCCTGCTGTGCGCCGTGGCGGTCGCGTCGGCCCGGGCAGCCCGTGGGAGGCTCCGCTGGGAGACGTGGTACTTCCTGCACCTGACCATGTACGCCGCCATCGCACTGTCGTTCACCCACCAGCTCGCCGGACCAGATCTCGCCGGACATCGATGGCTCCAGATCAGTTGGGCCCTGCTCTACACGTTCACCTTCGCCCTGGTTCTGCGCCACAGGTTCATCGCTCCGGCGGCCGCAGCCCTACGCCACCGGCTCCGAGTGGTGGCGGTGATCGCGGAGGCCCCGGGAGTCGTCTCCATCGTCATCGAGGGCCGTCACCTGGCCGAGCTGCAGGCTCGGCCCGGCCAGTTCTTCCGATGGCGGTTCCTCAGCACAGGTTCGTGGGTCACGGCACACCCGTTCTCGCTGTCGGCACCTGTGGTGGGGAACCGCATCCGGCTGACCGTGAAGGCGCTCGGTGACGGCAGCGAGCGGTTGCAGCGAGTGCCGCTAGGCACCCGCGTCATCGCTGAAGGCCCCTACGGCGCCATGACGGCGGCCCGGCGAACTCGCCGTGACGTGTTGCTGGTCGCCGGTGGCGTGGGCATCACCCCATTGCGCGCACTCTTCCAGACCATGCCGATCACACCCGGTCAGGACCTGATGCTGTTGTATCGCGCTCGTGACCGCGACCAGCTGGTGTTCCGTGAAGAGCTGGACGCGCTGGCAGCACACCGCCAGGCACGAGTGATCTACCTGCTGGGAAGCGACCCCGACCTGCTGACTGCAAGCTCGCTGGCACGACTCGTGCCTGGGCTCATCGACCGCGACGTCTACATCTGTGCATCGCCAGGCATGTCGACCACTGTTCGCCGATCCCTCCAGCGGGCCGGACTGGCCTCCGCTCAGCTGCACGAAGAGCGGTTCGCCCTTTGACCGCCTCAACCACCAGGCCGTCCCCATGATCCGACGCGCGCCGACCGGACCTCAACCTCCCCCGGAGCATGCGCGCGATCCGGCTTCTGTGCCTACGCTGGACTTAGGGGGACACCCGGGGGCCGCCCCGACTCGGTCACTCAGCGGCGGGCCATCCACCCAACGAATCGCTCGGGAAGGTGTTTTCGCTGATTCACTCGAAAGCGCGTTTTCAGCGGGGCACCTATTCATCCGAGGTGTGCCTGTCCCCCGCCAACGCCACGATGAACTCGGTCCAGGGCCCACGGGGGCGACATGAGATGAGGCGCCAACGACGGATACCGACGGGCTGTTGCAGACGCCGATGCACGGACACCTCAGGCTGAATGGCTATCAGCGGTTGCAGGTTTGGATTGTTCAGCTCGACCGCGGGATGCCTCAGGACACCGGCATAGCCCCAACCCGCATTAGCGGTTCGGGCCCTCGACGTCGTGGCCAGGCGATCCGTCGAGGCGGGCGAGGCGGTAGTGGGGGAGGTAGTTCCGCCGACGCCAGCCCGGTGGCCGCGCACCACCCATTTCAAGTTTTACCCACGTTGAGGTTGCGACGCTTTGCCGAGCGGGCATTTATACGGTGTCCACATCGGCAGTCCGCGCGGCTGCCCGTCTGAAGGAGCACTTCGTCATGGTCAGAACTTCTGGCATCGGCTCGGGTATCGGCCTCATCGTCGTCGGCGCCATTCTTGCGTTTGCCGTCGATGTGAACCTTCCCGGTGTGGACGACAACGTCCTGGGCTACATCTTGATGGCCGCCGGCGTTGCGCTGATCTTCCTCACGTTCGCGATGGTCAACCGGGCCACTGACCGGCACACCATCGTCGAGGACCGGACGGCTTTTCCGGTCGAGGGGCGGCGTCGGGTGCTGTAGCCGCTCCCGGGGCCACTCATAGGCCCCAGTGTGGCGTCCTGACGACGACATGACACTCGACGCTATCTACCGGACCGTCCACTGCGGCCTCAGGTTCGTCGCTGATCGTCAACCGCTTGGGTTCGGGCAGAGGTGATGGAGGCCCTGAGCTTTTCGAGTGCTTCGGCGGCTGCGCCAGCACGTTCCGGGGAATGGTCGTGGGTTGAGCGGACCACGGGGACGGTGCGCGGTGCAGCATCCAGCGCTGCGGTGAGCGCATCAATGATTCTGGCGTCACGCCCCCAGGTGCCTCCTAGGACGACACGGTCGGGGTCGGTGAGAGCAATGGTTGCGAGCACCACTCCGCGTAGTGCCTCGGCCAGGACTTGAGCGGTGGTTCGTCCATCGGGGTGCTGGGTGGTCAATGAACCGAGCAGGGCGTCGACGTCGATGGCCGTCGACCGGCGGCGTCGGAGGCCGAGTTGGGCGAAGACCTCGGTGAACGAGATGGCCTCACCATGGAGCCCGGCAGTGACGATGTGCGCGATCTCTCCTGCAACGCCGTGGTGACCGCGGTACACCTCGCCGTCGGCGACGGCTGCACAACCCAGGCCCTCACCCAGGTGCACGTAGACGAAGCTGTCCCCCGGTCCTGCGCCGGATGCGGTTTCGGCTCGCGCGGCCCAGTTCACGTCGTTGTCGACGAGCACCTCGTCGCGGACCAGGGGGCCCAGGATGGCGACGGCGTCGAGGTCCCCGACCATGAACGGAGCGTCAGGTAGGTGCACCAGGCGACCCGTGGCCCGATCGACGGGGTCTGCGGCACTCACCACGGCCGATCGGAGTCCCCCTGGCGTGCGTTCGGCGATATCCGCCGCAGCAATTGCAAGGGCTTGTTCCGCTTCTTGGAAACCTGCTTGCCGGCTGAGCGGGACGTGATGCTCGGCGACCTGATGGCCGAAGGCGTCGATGGACTCCGCCGAGACGCCCTGGGCACTGATGACGGCAACCAACGCCGCACCCAAGCCGGGGGCCAAGGTGTAATAGGAGCCGGCGCGACCGCGGCCCGTACTGCGCTCACCGGTGTCGACCAGGATGCCGGACTCGGTGAGTCGGCGAGCACTCTCCGAGATCGTCGGCTTCGAGATGCCCGTCCGGGCGGAGATCTCAGCGCGGGTGAGTCGTCCGTGTTCCATCACGGCCCGGAGCAGATGGGCATCGGACAACGAGCGCAGCAGTTCCAGGGACGGCTTCGGTGCTCCGGTCGAGGTCGGTACCTGGCCCGCCTTCGGGTCTCGGGGTGACGTCATACAACCAGTCTAGTCAGGACTCTTGCCTAAAGGCGCGACGGTGGCGTAACGTGCTCGTCAAGAGTCCTAACTAAAGGGGTATGACGTGAGCCAGACCACCGTCCGCAGGCAAGCGGAACTCCCCCACTGGGAGTCAACCCCCGACGACCTGCCGGCAACGATCCGCGAGGTCAAGGCCGCGCTTCGTGCGCACATCGAGGATTCAGGTCGGTCCGTCGATGAAGTGTTCGCGGTGGTCGAGAAGCAGATCGCCGAGCGCGTCGCCGAGATCCACGCCGAGAAGAGACGCGGCGAGACCGTTTGGCCAGTTATCGAGTACGCCGACATCGCCAACGGGACAGTCACTGCCAAGCAGCTGGAGAAGCTCCGCAAGCGCGGCTGCCTCGTCGTACGTGGTCACTTCCCGCACGAGCGGGCGACCGCCTGGGATGCCGCTATCGTCGACTACGTCGAGGAGAACAAGTTCTTCGAGAACTACGCCGGACCCGCGGACGACTTCTTCGGCAGCGTCGGCTCGAAGCCCGAGATCTACCCCATCTACTGGTCGCACCCTCAGATGGAGGCCCGGCAGAGTGAGCGGATGGCCAGCGTCCAGTTCTTCCTGAACTCCCAGTGGAAGCACGAGTCCGAGGGCAAGCAGTGGTTCGACCCCAACCGTGACTCCCTCTACCCCGACCGCATCCGACGTCGGCCGCCGGGCGCCGACTCCGGTGGGCTCGGCGCCCACTGCGACCCCGGCACACTCGACCTGTGGATGACCCGCGGCTACCAGCAGGCGTTCCGGCATCTCTTCGACGGCAGTGTTGAGCAGTACGACCCGTGGGACGCGGCCTACCGGACCTCCGGACCGCAGTATCCGGGCTCCACGATGTGCTCGGCCTTCCGCACCTTCCAGGGCTGGACCGCGCTCTCGGACATGGACCATGACCAAGGCGTGCTGCACACCGTGCCCATCCCCGAGGCGATGGCCTATCTGATGCTGCGTCCGCTCCTCGAGGACGTGCCCGAGGACGAGATGTGCGGGGTGTGGACCAACCAGGTCTTTCCGGCCGACAAGACCTGGCACCCCCTGCTCTTCGAGGCACTCTCCGGCATCCCCGACGTCAAGGCCGGCGACTCGGTGTGGTGGCACTGCGACATGATCCACTCGGTAGCCCCCGTGCAGAACCAGCAGGGCTGGGGCAACGTCATGTACATCCCGGCCGCGCCGTGGTGCCCCCGCAACGAGCAATACGCCGCCAGCGTGAGGGAGGCCTTCTCCACCGGCTCGAGCCCCGGGGACTTCCCCGCCGAGGACTACGAGACGACCTGGACTAACCGGTTCGGCCGCGACCAGCTCAACGAGACCGGTCGCCGCGGGTTGGGCCTCGACTGACGGCAAGCGTCGCGTGCGGGGAGTGGCCGGAACATCGCCACGCGGCTCGCAGACGACCCTGGTCAAGCTCCCGGTCTGGGCCCACCCAGGAGGCCTTGGCCATAGAGTTCCCGTGCCGTGGCCGAGCGGTTTCCGGAGGGTCATGGGACGCCCGGGCATGAGACCGGTGTCCCCGCAAGCGTGCTCCATGACCGCAGGACCGGAGGAATTCAGCACGCGGACCGACGGCAGAAGGGGCCGGCAATACATGTGGAATCAGCGGTGAACGCCACGCGTGGATGCGGGACCGCAATGGGGATGCCGAAGAGTGCTCGAGCGGACACTGCCCGCCTTGGCGGCGGTCTCCATCTTCAGCGGCTGACTGCTCATGGGAGATCCCTCCACGTCGATGCTGATCCACGGCTCATGGTGACGACTTTCGCCGGTGGCGCACGCTTACCGGAGGTCCGCCCGTTGAGGGCGGCTACGCACACTCGCCCGGCTGTCTGCCGCGATCCGGCCGGTCATGCGCCTACCTCCGGACTCGGCACGGCGAAGTGTGGGGGTCGTGTGGGTCCTCCGTGGGTGGTCGGTGACGAGTGTCCGAACGAGTCTGGGAGTCCAGACCTACCCAGACACGGAGGACCACCATGACCGCGCAAGCCCACATCTCCACCCGTCGCGAGGATCGACCCGACGTCCACGAAATGGTGGTGATCCATCGGGTGTTCCGCCGGGAGTTCCTAGCCATCCCCGCACTCGTACGACGGGTCGCCGACGGTGACGCGGCACGCGCTGAGACCGTCGGCGGACACCTCGGCCTGATCCTCGCCGGACTGCACATGCACCACACCGGCGAGGACGAGGTGCTGTGGCCACTACTGCTCGAGCGCGCTGCCCCGTCGACTGGATTGGTCGAGACGATGCAGGTCCAGCACCACCGCGTCGACGAGTACGCCGCCCAGGTGGGTGCGCTCCTCGAGCCATGGAAGGCGAGCCCCTCATCCCTGCGCGGGGAACAGCTGGCTCGCGTCGTCGAGCAGTTCGCCGAGGCCCTGTTCGAGCACCTCGACCTGGAGGAACGCGAGATCTTGCCGCTGGTGTCGTGCCACATCAGCGTCGCCGAGTGGGACAGCCTCGGTGAGCACGGAAAGGACTCGATGTCTGCTCGACAGCTGCCGCTGATGTTCGGCAGCATCCTCGAGGACGCAGACGACGACGAGCGGTCGCGCATGCTCTCGCACCTGCCCGGTCCGATCCGGCTGGTGATGAGGACGATCGGCGCGCGCCAGTACCGCCGCTACATCAGCCGCGTGCGAGCCGCCTGATCGCGCGCGCCAGCTCGGCGATCTCGTCCCTGGCGGCGGTCCTTCCGGCGTCCCACGCGCGCCGGAAGTGCTCCTCGCCGAGTTGCTCCCGCACCATCGTCAGGTCGCTGGCGGTGAGTGCGGCCGACACCGGGAACCTCGGGTCCACCGCGTGGGTGGCCGACAACGATGCCGCGGCGCCGAACAGCCGGGCGGCGTTGTCGGCATGACCGAGGCGTACTGCGACGCCGGCGAGCGCCGGCAACGAATAGCTCAGCGTCCAGCTCATCCGTGCGGCCACTGAAAGATCGGTGGACTCGCCGAGTAGGTCGGCGGTCGCGCGGTCGTCACCCCGCAGTCCCGTGACGGTCGCGAGCCGGGTCAGCGAGGTGGCGAGGGTGAACGCGTTGCCCAGCGCACGTGCCGCGGACACGGCGCTCGTCAGGGCGGCGTCAGCGGCGGCGAGGTCGCCGATTGTGAGGGCGAGCTGTCCGCGCCCGACGAGAGCGTGGGCGTGCGCCCAGGGATCACCCGCGGAGTCGGCCGCGGCCAGCCCCTCGTCGAGGAGCCGGCCAGCCTCCTCGACATCGGCGGTGAACACCGCCGCATGGCCGGCCAGGATCGCTGCCTCGCTTCGCAAGCTCTCCGGCCCGACGTTGCGCGCGAGAGCGAGCGCCTCCTCGGCATAGCCACGCATGGGAGCGATCTCACCTGTCACGAACAGCAGCCCGGCGCGGCCGATTCGGGCCTGGCAACGGGCCGCATCGCCGAGCGCGTTCTCATCGAGCCGGTCCAGCCAGGTCAACCCCTCGCGAGCGTGCCCGCGCAGACCTAGGTAGAGCCACAGACTGCCGGCCAGCTCGGCGGCCTCGTCGAACCGGTCGGTCTCGATCAGCCGGAGGTACGCCGAGCGCAGGTTGGCGTGATCGGTCTCGAGACGATCGATCGTCTCGACGATGTCCGGTCCTCGTTGCGCCCCCCGCGCCGAGGTGGCCACGTCGTGGAAGTGGCTGGCGTGCCGATCGGCGGTGGCCGTCGCGACACCCGAGGACTGCGAGCGCTCGGCGGCGTATTGGCGCACCGGCTCGAGCAGTCGGAACCGCGGCTCGTCTTCGGCCTCGGTGCGCAAGACCAGCGACTGCTCGACCAGCGCACCGAGGGAGGGCAGGACGTCCTCGTCCGTCACTGCCTCGACCGAGGCGAGCGAGAACCCGCCCGTGAACACGGCTAGCCGCGCGAACAGGCGCTGCTCGTCGAGCTCGAGCAGGTCGTGGCTCCAATCGAGGGCGGCCGTGATGGTGCGCTGCCGGTCCGGCAGGTCGCGGGGGCCCGATTCCCGTCGCCGCTCGTCGAGCCGAGCGAGCAGGGCGGGGGGCGTCAACAGCCGTGCTTGCGCCGCGCCCAGCTCGAGGGCCAGCGGCAGTCCGTCCAGTCGCCGACAGATCGCCGCTACCGCAGCGGCGTTCCTGTCGGTCCACTCGATCGTCGCTCCGGCTGCCTCGGCGCGATCGCGGAACAGCGCCACAGCGGACGACGCCGCCACCTCGTCAAGGTCCGTGACCCCCTGGTCAGGGACGTTCAGGGGGGCCAGCACCACCTCGCGCTCGGCCCTGATCCTCAGCGCTGCGCGGCTGGTGGCCAGCACGACGAGGTCGGGACAGAACGAGACCAGCTCAGCCACGACAGGCGCACAGCGGAGCACCTGCTCCAGGTTGTCGAGAACGAGCAGCACCCGCCGACCCAGTAGGTACGGCGCAAGCCGCGCCACCGTGCCGTCGCTCGCCGACTCCGGCACCCCTAGAGCAGCCGCGATGTGCGCCAGCACAGTGCCGGGGTCACGCACCGCGGCCAGCCCCACGACTGTGACGCCGGCAGGGAAGTCGGCAGTCATCCGGCTCGCGACCTCGAGGGCGAGCCGGGTCTTGCCTACCCCACCCGGCCCCGTCAGGGTGACGACGTGCCGGCCGGGCTCTCGAAGCAGCCCGCTGACGAGGTCGATCTCCCAGGTCCGGCCGAGGATCGGCGCTGGGAAGCTGAACGTCGACGCTGGAAAGCTGGACGTCGACGCAGCCGATCCTGCGTCCGTGACAGTGCCTGAGCCACGACTGGGCACCGAGGCCACCAGCCGCGCCCGTTCCGCCTCGCGGAGTTCGAGGGCATCGGCCAGTGAGCGAACCGTGTGTGGATATGGCCGGAGCCGTTCGCCGCGCTCGAGGGCGCCCACGGCCTTCACCGTCACCCCCGCCCGCTCGGCGAGCTCCTCTTGGGTGAGCGACCGCGACTCGCGCAGGTGCCGCAGCACGTCGGCGAAGCTGGCCCGTTCCACACGACGAAGGTAGTCGAATCCCGGTCATCGGGAGCTGCCGGATCGCGAGCGTGGACCCAGCGTGGGGGCGCTGTGGGTGTGCCGGCCGTGGCCGTTCCCCGAGGGTGAGAAGAGGCGATCGACCGGTCGCCCCGTCCGAGAAGGAGCCCGCAATGACGGCCATGACCAGCACTCGCCACGAAGACGTGACGACGGCCCGGCGGGCGACGTACGGCGGCCAGATGTCGCTCGTCCTCGTCGTCGCCTTCGCCTTGTCCGGTACACACACCTGGTACAGCTGGGTGACCGGGATCGGGGAGGACTCGTTCACGGTGACCACGCCGGTGGCCTGGGCCTTCTACGCGATCGGCTTCGCCGCGGCTGGGCTGTGCCGACGCAATCAGCAGTGGGCCCAGTGGCTGGTGACGATCTACCTTGCCCTGCTGGTGCTGTTCGCGGTGTTCTACTACCCGACCACGTTCGGTGCGCGACAGCAGACCACGTTCGGCTGGTTCGAGAACGACGTCTACACGGCCCTGCTGGTGCTTGCGCTCTACCTTGGTGTTCAGCGCCTTCGTCGCGTCACGCTCTCGACTCGCTCCTAGCCTCGGGCTTCATGAAGGGGTGGCGGGACACCGGGTGTAGAAGCACGGAAGTGCCTGTCTGCGCGATTCTTGGCTTGTCGAAGGTCGGAATCCACCGCTGGGAGAGGCACTCCGTAGGCGAAGGGCAGTCCGGCACCGTCGTTGGTTCTCGATCCCGTACGCGAGTCGCTGATCTCGTCGGGTGCGCTGCTGCGGCGGGAGACGATCCGGCTCGCGGGTCTGGACCGCGGCCTGTCGAACGCACTCGCACGGTCCTACGTCAAAAAGCAGAACCGCCT
>JAWWPF010000162.1:0-10883 GCA_033850795.1 Nocardioidaceae bacterium
TGCCACTGGACGTAGGCGGGAGGTCGTGGGAAGTCCCAGACCGTGACCTGGTTCGGGCCCGGTGTCTCCGGTGTCGGCCGCATCAGCACGTCGCGCTTGCCGTGCTCAGCCCAGCCTGGTCGCGACGCCCTCGATCGGCCACGGCATCGGCACGCCGGTCGCGCTGTGGCACCGGTAGCCGTGCGGGTTCTTCGCCAGATACTGCTGGTGGTAGTCCTCGGCGTAGTAGTACGTCGGCGCGGGCTTGATCTCGGTCGTGATCGGGCCGTAGCCGCGCTGGATCAGCACCGGCTCGTAGGCCTCCTTGAGCTCCTTGGCGGTCTGCGCCTGGTCCTCGCTGTAGGTATAGATGGCCGACCGGTACTGGGTTCCGCGGTCGTTGCCCTGCCGCATGCCCTGCGTCGGGTCGTGCAGCTCGAAGAACACCTTGACAAGATCGGCGTACGACACCTTCGCGGGGTCGAAGACGACCCGGACGGCCTCGGTGTGGCCGGTCTGACCCGAGCAGACCTCCTCGTACGACGGGTGCGGCGTGCTGCCGCCGGCATACCCGACGGAGGTCGACCACACGCCGGGCACGCGCCAGAAGATCTCCTCGGCGCCCCAGAAGCAGCCGAGCCCGAACACGGCCACCTCATAGCCGGCGGGGACCTCGTCGGTCACCACCGGAGCGTCGAGGACCCGGTGCTTGTCCGCGATCGAGAACCACTGCTCAGCGCGACCCTTCAGGGCCTGCTCCGGAGTCGGGAGGGTGGACTTGTGACGGTTGAACAGCACGAGTGCTCCTTCGGGTCTGTGTCTCACCCCGCCCAACGTGCGGAGCCCCCGGATCCTTCCCACTGTCCTCCCAGGGCGCCCGGTAGGTCCAGGCCACTCCCGGCCTCCTGCGAACGAGGACCGCGTCGCTACCCTCGTCCGATGACCGATCAGTCCTCCGAGAAGGCCCAGAAGGCCGGGTTCGAGACCCGAGCGATCCACGCCGGCTACGACCCGGACCCGGTGACCGGCGCGGTGATCCCGCCGATCTACGCGACCAGCACGTACAAGCAGGACGGGGTCGGCGGGCTGCGGGGCGGGTACGAGTACTCGCGAAGCGCCAACCCGACGCGCACCGCCCTCGAGGCGAACCTCGCGGCCCTCGAGGAGGGGGAGCGCGGCTTCGCCTTCGCCAGCGGGCTCGCCGCCGAGCACACCCTGCTCAAGGCCCTGTGCCGGCCGGGCGACCACGTCGTCATCCCCGGGGACGCGTACGGCGGCACCTACCGGCTCTTCGCCCAGGTGGAGGAGCCCTGGGGCCTGGCCTACACGCCGGCCCGGGAGTCCGACGTCGACGCGATCCGTGCCGCCATCCGCCCCGGGCAGACGACCATGGTCTGGGTCGAGACGCCGACCAACCCGCTGCTGACCATCGGGGACATCGAGGCGCTCGCCGGGGTGGCGCACGACGCGGGCGCCCTCCTGGTCGTGGACAACACCTTCGCCTCGCCATACCTCCAGCAGCCGCTGGTCCTGGGCGCCGACGTGGTGGTGCACTCCACGACGAAGTACTGCGGCGGCCACTCCGACGTCGTCGGCGGCGCCCTCGTCGTGAAGGACCTCGAGCTCGCCGAGAAGCTGGCCTTCCACCAGAACTCGATCGGGGCGGTCGCGGGGGCCTTCGACTCGTGGCTGACGCTGCGTGGCCTGCGGACGCTGGCGCTGCGGATGGACCGGCACTGCGACAACGCGGAGAAGGTCGTCGAGTTCCTCAGCGGGCACCCGGCGGTGTCCCAGGTGATCTATCCCGGGATGCCCGAACATCCCCGCCACGACGTGGCCACCAGGCAGATGAAGAGGTATGGCGGCATCGTCTCGTTCCGGGTCGCCGGTGGCCAGCAGGAGGCCCTGGACACGTGTGGCCGGGCCCAGGTCTTCACGCTGGCGGAGTCCCTGGGCGGGATCGAGTCGCTGATCGAGCACCCGGGCCGGATGACGCATGCCTCGGTCGCGGGTACGGCGCTCGAGGTGCCCGACGACCTGATCAGGCTGTCCGTGGGCATCGAGACCGTCGACGACCTGCTCGCCGACCTGGACCAAGCCCTGCCCGTTGGCTGACCTTGCGCCGGTCGAGCCTGTCAAGCCTGTCGAGACCATCCAGACCGAGCCCGTCGTCTGCGTGGACTTCGGGTCCACCTTCACCAAGGCGGCGCTCGTCGACACCGTGACCGGGGGCCTCCTCGCCACCGCAGCGCACCGCACGACCGTCGGCACCGACGTCCTCGACGGCTTCGACGCGTGCCTGGCGGAACTCGTCGCCGCCGACGTACGCGCCGCGGATGCCGAGGTGCTGGCCTGCTCCTCGGCCGGCGGCGGACTGCGCATCGCGGTGGTGGGCAACGAGGCGCTGGTCACCGCGGAGGCCGGCCGCCGGGTCGCGCTCTCCAGCGGCGGGCGGGTGGTGCACGTCAGCAGCGGTGGCCTGGACGACGCTGCGCTCGACGACCTGCGGGCGAGCGCCCCCGACGTCCTGCTGCTGGTCGGCGGGACGGACGGCGGCAACTCCGAGGTCCTCCTCTCGTGCGCCGAAGTCCTGGCGGCCGCACGGTGGCCGGGCCCCGTGGTCGTCGCCGGGAACGTCGACGCACGGCCCGAGGTCGCGGCCCGGCTCGAGTCTGCCGGCACGCCGTACGTCCTGGCCGGCAACGTCGTTCCGCGGATCGGGGTGCTGGAGCCGGACTCGGCCCGGGCCGCGATCCGCGAGATGTTCCTGCGGCACGTGATCGGCGGCAAGCACCTCTCGAGCCGCGCCGACTTCACCGCGATGGTGCGCGGCGCGACCCCCGACGTCGTGCTCAGCGCCGTCGAGCTGCTGGCTCGTGGCACCGGCGAGCTGCCGGGTGCCGGTGACGTGGTGGTCCTCGACATCGGTGGGGCGACCACCGACGTGCACTCGGTCGTCGAGGTGGACCCCGAGGACGCCGGGCTGTCCCGCGAGGTGGTGGCCACCCTCCCGGTCAGCCGCACCGTCGAGGGCGACCTCGGGATGCGGTGGAGCGCGGTGAGCACGGTGGAGGAGGGGCTGGCGTCCGGGCTGCTGGCGGACGCGGACCGGATGCGTCCGGCGGCCGCCGCGCGGCGCGCCGATCCGGCGTTCCTGCCCAGTGACGAGGCCGAGCTGCAGGACGAGGAGGAGATCGCGACCGCAGCAGCGGCGCTGGCCATGCGGCGCCACGCCGGTCGTCAACGGGTCGGCTACCAGCCGGACGACGGCGGGGGCGGGGGAGCCCGTGTCGTCGAACGCAGCGGCAAGGACCTGCGGGAGGTCGCCCTGCTCATCGGCTCCGGCGGGGTGCTGCGGCACAACGCTGCCGCTGTTGCGGAGCGGGTGCTGGCGTCGGTGACCGGGGACGGCGTCGGCGGAGCAGGTGGCTGGCAGCTCCCGCGGGCGCCACGGACCGTCGTGGACCACGACTACGTCCTCGCCGCGGCGGGGCTGGTGGCGGCCCGGCATCCGCAGGCAGCGCACGCCCTGCTGGCGCGCCTGCGCTGAGCCCCGTGGCGTCTCCGGCATAGCCTGAGCCCATGGGACTTGCAGGCAGGGTGTCGAGCGGGCTGTCCGGTGGGATGGCGCGCCTGCGCAGCACCCAGCAGCGCAAGTCCGACGAGAGGTTCGCCGAGCGGTTCGCGCAGCAGTGGGCGAGCCTGCGCGCCGAGCGCCGGCCCGAGCCGCCGCCGGAGATCCACGCCGGCGCCTCGAACTACGCGCGCGCCCAGATTCCCTACGGCATGGACCTCGCGGCCGCCTGGTCCTGGCGGGTGCTGGTGCTCGGCGCGGCGCTGTACGTGCTGGGGCACGTGATCGCGATGTTCGCGGTCGTGGTGCTGCCGCTGGTCATCGCGCTGCTGCTCACCGCGCTGGTGATCCCGGTCGTCGACGTCTTGACGCGCTCCGGGGTGTCCCGCGGCTTCGCCTCGTTCCTCGTGGTCCTAGGCAGCATCGGCGTGCTGGCCCTGCTCCTGACCTTCGCCGGCCAGCAGGTCGCCCAAGGCGCGAGCGACCTGTCCAACCAGGTGGTGACCGGACTGGCGCAGATCGAGGACTGGCTCAAGACCGGTCCGCTGCACGCCAGCGACAGTCAGATCAACGGCGTCATCAAGTCCGCGCAGGACGCGGTCACCACGTCCAACGCGCACATCGTCTCGCGGCTGACGGAGGTCACCACGGCGGTCGGGCACATCGTGGCCGGGGTGTTCATCATCTTGTTCTCGACCTACTTCTTCCTCGCCGACGGCAGGCGCATCTGGGCCTGGGTGGTCCGGATCTTCCCACGGGCCTCACGGGCCCGCGCGGACTCCTCGGGGGGCATCGCCTGGACCTCCCTGACCGCCTTCGTGCGGGCCACCGTGCTCGTGGCGTTCACCGACGCGCTCGGCATCATGATCGTCGCCGCGATCCTGCGTGTGCCGTTCGTCTTCGCGATCGGCGTGCTGGTCTTCATCGGGGCGTTCATCCCGATGATCGGCGCGACGCTGTCCGGCTCGGTGGCCGTCCTCGTGGCGCTGGTCGACCAGGGCCCGGTCAAGGCGCTGATCATGCTCGGCGGGGTGATCGCGGTCCAGCAGCTCGAGGCCCACGTGCTGCAGCCGTTCCTGCTCGGCCGGCTGGTCTCCGTGCATCCGCTCGGCGTGATCCTGGCCATCGCCGGGGGCGTGCTGGTGGCCGGCATCGCGGGCGCGCTGGTCGCCGTACCGTTCGTGGCCGCCGCCAACGCCGTCGTCCTGCACCTGTCCGACACCTCCCGCAGCGAGCGCGAGGCCGAGGCGGAGCCGTTGGGGGACACGCCGGACTGAGCGTCGCGGGCACCCGACGGTGCGTCGGGCGCCCGCTATCGGCTCAGTGCGAGGGGACGGTCTCCGCGCCCGCGTCTGCGCCGGCTTCCGGGCTGGCCTCCTCGCCGGAGGGCGCGGGTGCGCTCGGGGCTGCGTCCCGGGTGGCCAGCGGCATCTCCTTGATGAAGAAGGCGATCACGAGGGCGACCGCGACCAGAGGTACGGCGGACAGGAACGTGTCGTGCAGCGACTGGCTGAACGCCGCGGTGACGAGGCCGTGCACGGGCTCGGGCAGGGCCTTGATGGCCTGGACGTTGTTCGCCACGCTGGCGACCTTGCCGGCCGAGGAGGCCGCTCCGGCCGGTGCGTGTTGCAGCGCCTCGGCGATGTGCACGGCGAGCCGGCTCGAGAGGATCGCGCCGAAGAGCGCCGTCCCGAAAGCGCCGCCCATCTGCCGGAAGAACGTCACCGAGCTCGTCGCGACGCCGATGTCGCTGCGCGACACGGAGTTCTGCACCACGGTCACCAGGATCTGCATGGTGAAGCCGAGGCCGGCGCCCATCACGTACATCGAGAGCCCCGCGAACCAGTACGGCGAGGTCGAGGTGAGCTGGGACAGCATGTAGAGCGCCAGGATCACGACGGCGGCGCCGAGGATCGGGAACATCTTGTAGCGACCGGTCCGCGACATCAGCTGGCCGGCCGTGATCGAGGTGCTGAAGATGCCCACCACCATGGGCAGCATCGCCAGGCCGGAGCGGGTCGGGCTCATCCCGTCGACGACCTGGAGGTAGACGGGGATGAAGATCAGCGAGCCGAACATCGCGACGCCGATCAGGAACCCGAACGCGTTGGCGATCGAGAAGATCGAGTTGTGGAACAGCCGCATCGGCAGGATCGGCTCGCTGGCGCGGAGCTCGACCGCGATGAAGGCGAGGGTGAGGACGGCGCCGGCGACGAGGAGCCCGACGCCGGTTCCGGAGCCCCAGCCGTGGTCCGGCCCGGCCCAGGCGGTGTAGAGCAGGAACGAGGACACCGCGCCGACGACGAGGGCGGCGCCGAGGTAGTCGATCGAGTGCTCGCGTCGTACGTGGGGCATCTTCAGCGCGGAGGTCGTCACGATGAGGGCGACCAGGCCGATCGGGACGTTCATGAAGAAGATCCACTGCCAGCCGGGTCCGTCGGCGAAGAAGCCGCCGAGGACCGGGCCGAGCACGGACGACGTACCGAAGACGGCGGCGAAGTAGCCCTGGTAGCGGCCACGCTCGCGCGGCGGGATGATGTCGCCGATCACCGCGAGGGCCAGGGACATCAGGCCACCGCCGCCGAGGCCCTGGATGGCCCGGAAGGCGATCAGCTGCTCGATGTTGTGCGAGAAGCCGGCGAGCAGGGAGCCAAGGACGAACGTGACGATGGCGATCTGGAAGAGCAGCCGCCGGCCGTACAGGTCGGAGATCTTGCCCCACAGCGGCGTGGAAGCGGTCGCGGTGAGCAGGTAGGCGGTGACGACCCAGGACAGCTTGTCGAGGCCGCCCAGCTCGGAGGTGATCCGGGGCAGAGCGGTGCCGACGATGCTCTGGTCGAGGGCGGCGAGGAACATCCCCGTCATCAGCCCGACCATCACCACCAGGATCTGCTTGTGGCTGAGGTAGCCGTTGGAGTCGGGGGTCATGCGGAGGTCTCCTGTGCGGTGTCGTCGTGCTGGGTCATGAGGCTCTCGACGAGCCGGTGCAGCAGTAGCCGCAGGGTGTCGCGCTCCTCGTCGGTCCAGCCGTCGAGGGCGTCGGTGATCAGGTGCCGGCGGGTCTCGAAGGCCGCGGCGAGGCACGCGTTGCCGTGCTCGGAGACCGCGACGCGGCTGGCCCGACGGTCGTCGGGGTCGCCGGTGCGCTCGAGCAGGCCGCGGTCCTCGAGCTGCCGGACGTGCCGGCTCACGGTCGAGGCGTCGAGGCCGAGCATCGAGGCGACCGCGGACAGCCGCATCGGTCCCTGGTGGGTGAGCAGCTTGAGGATCGGGAAGGCCGAGTAGTCCAGGGCGTCGCCGGGCTGGCGCTGGCGCATCCGCCGGCCGAGCGCCATGAGGAGGCTCATGAGGGCGTCCTCGGCCGTGTCCGGTGCGGGGACCGGCTCCCGGAGCGGCAGCGGGGATGAATGCATGGAGCAAGCATACATCTTCCTTGCGTGCGTCATACATCTACCTGTCAGTGGTGCCGCTCACCTGCGTCGCGGTCCTAGGGTGGGGCCATGACGGACACCTCGCTGCAGGACGTGCGGATCCCCACGCTGGAGGACATCGAGGAGGCCCGGGAGGCGCTGCGCGGGGTGTCGATCTACACGCCGATGGAGGGCGCGCGGTGGCTCTCCTCGATGGCCGGCGGGCCGGTGAGGCTCAAGGCCGAGAACCTGCAGCGGACCGGGTCGTTCAAGATCCGCGGCGCGTACCTGCGGATGTCTCGCCTGTCGGCGGAGGAGAAGGCCGCCGGGGTGGTGGCGGCGAGCGCCGGCAACCACGCGCAGGGCGTCGCGCTGGCGGCGCAGATGCTCGACATCAAGGCGACCGTGTTCATGCCCGAGGGTGCGCCGATCCCCAAGGAGAAGGCGACCCGCGGGTACGGCGCCGAGGTCCGTTTCCACGGCCTCAACATCGACGAGGCGCTGGTCGCGGCGCGGCAGTTCTCAGCCGAGACCGGGGCGGTGCTCATCCACCCCTTCGACCACATCGACATCGTCACCGGGCAGGGCACCTGCGGGCTCGAGATCGTGGAGCAGGCGCCCGACGTCAAGACCGTCCTGGTGCCGTGCGGCGGGGGCGGGTTCCTGGCCGGGATCGGCACCGCCGTCAAGGCGCTGCGCCCCGAGGCACGGGTCGTGGGCGTGCAGGCGGAGGGGGCCGCGGCCTACGTGGAGTCCCTCGCCAAGGGCGCGCCGGTGCCGCTGTCGTCGATGGCCACGATGGCCGACGGGATCGCGGTCGGATGCCCCGGGGCGGTGCCGTTCAAGGCGGTGCAGCAGTACGTCGACGACTTCGTCACGGTCAGCGACGACTCACTGTCGCGGGCGCTGCTGATGCTCCTCGAGCGCGCGAAGCTCGTCGTCGAGCCGGCGGGTGCCGCGGCGGTGGCCGCCATGCTCGACGACCCGCACGCGTTCGAGACGCCCGCCGTCGTGGTGCTCTCCGGGGGCAACGTCGACCCGCTGCTGATGATGCGGGTGATCCGCAAGGGGCTCGCCGCGGCGGGCCGCTACCTGTACTTCAGGGCCCGGATCCCCGATGTGCCCGGAGGTCTGGCCCGGTTGCTCAACGAGCTGGCCGCCGTACAGGCCAATGTGCTGGACGTCGTACACGAGCGGACCTCGGCGCAGCTGCACCTCGACGAGGTGGAGGTGCAGCTGCAGGTCGAGACGCGGGGCCCCGAGCACGCCGAACGGGTACTGGCCCGCCTCCGAGACTGCGGCTACCCCCTGTCCCGTTGAAATAGCCCGGGGTTCTCGTTTGAGACGGCGCTCGTTCCCGTTGAGACGGCGCTCGTTCCCGTTGAGACGGCGCTCGTTCCCGTTGAGACGGCGCTGATTCCCCGTGCTCAGCCCGTGAAGGGCACCGCTTCGACGATCTCGACCTCGAGCTTCTTGCCGTTCGGCGCCTCGTAGGCCACGACGTCGCCCTTCTGGTGGCCGATGATGGCCGATCCGAGGGGGCTCTGAGGGGAGTACACCTTGAGCCCGGACGTCGGGTCCTCCATCTCGCGGGCGCCGAGGAGGAACGTCTCGGCCTCGTCGTCGGAGTCGCCGGCGAACTTGTACGTCACCTTCATGCCGGGTTCGACCACACCGTCGTCGGCAGGGGTCTCGCCGACCTCGGCGCGGCGCAGCATGTCCTCGAGCTGGCGGATCCTGGCCTCGGTCTTGGCCTGCTCCTCGCGCGCCGCGTGGTAGCCGCCGTTCTCCTTGAGGTCACCCTCGTCGCGGGCCGCACTGATCCGAGCCACGATCTCGCTGCGGACCGGCCCGCGGAGGTTGTCGAGCTCCGCCTGGAGCTTGTCGAAGGCTTCCTGGGTCAGCCAGATGGTCGATCGTTCGCTGCTGGCCTGGGTCACGGTGGAGCTCCTGTGCTGTGTCGGTGGGACCGGGTGACGCATGGCTGCGCGCCGGTCGTTTCAGGCAAGTGGATGAGTCTACCAATGAGGCGCGCACCGCCTTCAAATCATCCGGAAGCCGTGGACAACGCGGAACCAGCGCCGTCCCGACCGGAATGAGCGCCGTCTCAACGGGAATGAGCGCCGTCTCAACGAGTCAGACAGTCCTCCGTGGAACCGGGTCAGAGGGGCGCCGGGTGGTCCTTGGTGCTGCAGCCCACCAGCTCCACGCTGGTCGCCGACCGCTCGGTCCGCAGCGTCGAGTGGACCCGCTGGGTCGTCGGGCCGGAGGTGACGGGGACGGCGAGCTCGCCGACGACGGCGTGGTCGGCAGCGACCGCGCGGAGGACGCAGGACGCCCGCACCGCAGGGTCACGGCGTACGACGGTGAAGGTGGCCGTGACCGCGTGCTCGTCGCGCACGTGGAACCCCACCATCTGCGACGTCACCTCGGGCCGCGCGTGGGACGTCATCACCCACGCCAGCCAGGCGACCGCGGCCAGCGCAAGCACGGCAGCCGTCGCGACGGTGAGCGGCCGGCGGGCTCGGGAGGGCGCGCCGTACCGCTCCGCCAGGTCGGTGGGGGTCACCACGCCATCCTAGGATTGCGGTCATGCTGCGCCTCATGCACGTTCACGCCCATCCCGACGACGAGTCGAGCAAGGGCGCGGCCAGCACCGCCAAGTACGTCGCCGAAGGGGTCGACGTGCACGTCGTCACCTGCACCGGAGGCGAGCGCGGCTCGATCCTGAACCCCCGGATGGATCGCCCGGACGTCCTGGAGAACATGGCCGCGATCCGCCGCGCCGAGATGGACCGGGCCCGCGAGATCCTCGGGGTCCGCCAGGACTGGCTGGGATTCGTCGACTCCGGCTGGCCCGAGGGCGACCCGCCCCCGCCGCTGCCAGAAGGCTGCTTCGCACTGATCGCCTTGGAGGAGGCGACGGAGCCCCTTGTCCGGCTGGTCCGCAGCTTCAAGCCGCACGTGATGACGACGTACGACGAGAACGGCGGCTATCCCCACCCGGACCACATCATGTGCCACAAGATCAGCGTCGCCGCCTTCGAGGCGGCCGGCGACCCGACCAGGTACCCTGACGCCGGCGAGCCGTGGCAACCCCTGAAGCTGTACTACCACCACTCCTTCCACCGCCAGCGCACCCAGGCGCTCAACGACGCGATGATCGCCCACGGGCTGGAGTCGCCATACGCCGACCGGCTCGCGGAGTGGAAGCCCGACCCGGACCACGACAACCGGATCACCACCCGGGTGCCGTGCCCGGAGTACTTCCCGATCCGCGACGAGGCCCTCCTCGCGCACGCCACCCAGATCGACCCCGACGGGGCCTGGTTCGCCTGCCCCCTCGAGGTCCACCAGGAGGCGTGGCCGACCGAGGACTACGAGCTGGCCCGCAGCCTCGTCGACTCGGAGATTCCCGAGGACGACCTGTTCGCGGGGGTGCGTGAGCGGGTTGCCACAATGGACGCATGACCCCGCTCTGGCTCGCCCTCGCGCCGCTCGCCGCCACCGGGCCGGACCCCGCCGACGTCAAGCAGGGCTGGGTGGGTGCCGTCGTCTTCGTCGCCCTGGCGATCGCCGTGGTGCTGCTGTGGCTGAGCATGCGCAGGCACCTGAAGAAGATCGACTTCGAGGAGGAGCCCGAAGCGCCCCGGCGGCCAAGGGAACACTGAGGTAGCCGTTGACCGCGGCCCGTGCGCGGGTCGATGCTCGCGCCGTGGTCGCAGCACCTGGCACGGCTCATCCCCGTGACCTCCTGATGTGGCACGGCTTGTCCGCCGTCGCCATGGGCATCATGCTGACCGCGCTACTGCCGACGTGGCTCGCGGTGTCCGGGGCCGCCGTGTTCGCCGTCGGGATCACGTGGTGCATGGCGCAGTCGGTACGACGGGCCTCCCGCACGCCATACCTCAGGCTGGCCG
>JAWWPF010000171.1:0-2890 GCA_033850795.1 Nocardioidaceae bacterium
ATGACGCACGCAGGAGCGCACACATGACTCCTTGTCAAGTACATGGATGCGGTCGCGGTGGGCGCACTGCCGTACGCAACTCACGCAGTTGTGCCAACGGTCCTGGTGTCACCGCCTCTTGACACACGGCCGCCACAAGGGTGGCATCGAGGTTAGGAGATGGAGGCCCGGACATGTACGGATACACCATGCACATCCCAGCACCGATCGATGTCTACCAGGCGATGCACAAGGCCGTCTTGGAGGTGGTGGACGAGGATGGCGGCGGCGAGGGCCTGGTCCTGCACTTCGCGTATCCCACTGAGCAGGGCTTCGACCTCACCGAGGTGTGGGAATCCAAAGAGGAGCTCGACGCCTTCAACCGCGACGTGTTCGCGAAGGCAATGACACGGGCCGGGATACCGATGGACGGACCACAGCCGGAGCCGATCGAGTTCACCCCTGCCGCGGTGATGACGCCCCGCGCCTTTTCCTCCGACGACGGCACCTGACGAGGGCACCTCGTATCTCATATGTGGAGCGGAACGCCCGCGTGAGTGGCCTGCTTACTAGAACCCACGCGACGACAGCGCTGCGACAGTCGAGAATCGTGAGCAAGCGGAGAGACTCATCGGCTACGTCCTGCGCCCCGCGCGCGGTGGTAAGACCTATCCACGCGCGGATCGCGGCTACTTGTTCAACCGTCCTTCGGCATGCCGCGAGCACGGCATCCTCGACCAAGCATGGTCGCCCATCGGCGAGATCACCTTCTACCGCGACAGCGGCCACACCAGCGCCCTCGAAGACTCCGTGATCGCCGACATCGCCCAATCCCATGGCAAGAGCCCAGCCCAGGTCATGCTCCGGTGGGAGCTCCAACACGGCCGCTCCGTCATCCCGAAGTCGACCAAGCCCGAACGGATCGCAGAGAATCTCGGCGTGTTCGATTTCGCGCTCAACGACGAAGAGGTGGCGCCATCGACGCGCTCGAGACCGGCCGCCGCGGCGGCCCTGAGCCGGAGAGCGTCACGCTGACCGCCTTCGGAAGGCCGATCCCCGAGGCCTGAGTCCGTGTTCGCTGCCGGCATGAGAATGCCCCTCTCAGGGCTCGAACACCCGGGAATGGGACACACCGTCCGACGGTGCGACCACCAGCGTCAACAGGCCGCCACTCGAGCCGCGCTGCCCCTGCGCTCCTCGCGGCCCCGTCGAGCGCGCGTCTGTGACCTGTCGAGCCCTGGGCGTTGTTCGCCGGCCCAGCAGTAGATCCACTCTCCTTCCATGCTGATGGGCGCTGGCAGTTGCACGTCGAGTCGGTGGACTGACTCAGACGCATCCCCATGCCGCTGACACAGGCCAGCGACGTCACGACGGGTGATACGTGTACTCCGGAGAGGATCAGTCCACGCGCAGGAGCAGCGCGAGCACTAGCACGCCAATCCCGAGGGCGAGCAGGGCCAGGTGGATCAGCTTGACCATGCGCACACCGCGAGCGGCTCGAGCCATCGCCGCGGCCGTCACGGGATCGGTCAGGTCAGGTTCAGGACGGTCCTCGTCGTCGTCCCAGCGGTGATGCAGTCGCACCCTGCCAGTCTCGCCCAGGCGCCAAGCTGCCGTTCCTCGTCGTGCGGACGACTCTGAGCGCCCTAGCTGCTCCCGCTCCGTCGAGCGAGTCCGGACCGACGAGCACGGAACGTCCGGACATCAGCACGGACCGTCGACAATCAGAACAGAGCGTCGACAATCAGAACTCGCCGATACTCGCCCGCTGACTTCCCTGGCGCTACTGATTGTCTTCACGGAGCCTCGTGTTGTACCGGCCACGGCCTGTCCGTCGATCCCGCATCGCGCCACGCCGGCGCGCGGGGCTCGTCCATGGCGACGGAGTCGCCGACGAACCTACGCTCGGAACCGGAGTTGGACGGACGCACGGCAGTCGTTGCGGAGCCTGGAGCGGCGGAGGAGCGGGACGCCGCCGGGTGACTAAGACATCGGCGGCGTCGTTGACTGTCAATATGATGGAGGATAACCTCAGTTATATGAGAACCGAGGCGCCGCTCCTCGCTCCGATCTTTCGGTCGGACGGTCAGGCGCGGCTGCTCTCGACATTGTTGCTGACCGGCGACGAGCTGAGCGTCACCGATCTGGCCACACGGGCCGGCCTGGCCTACCCCACCGTGCACCGCGAGGTGGCGCGCCTGGTGGAGGCCGGCATCCTGCGCGAGCGACAGGTGGGCCGCACGAGGCTGATCCGCGCCAACGGCGAGAGCCCGCTGGTGGACCCCTTGCGCGAGATCCTCACGGTCGCGACCGGCCCGGTGGTGATGCTGGCCGAGGAGCTTGGCCGCATCGACGGGGTCCAGTCGGCGTTCCTCTACGGCTCGTTCGCCGCGCGGATGCTCGGGGATGCCGGTCCCGCACCGCACGACATCGACGTCATGGTGCTCGGTGAGCCCGACGTGGACGCGGTCTACGAGGCGTGCACCCGGGTCGAGGCCGCGGTGCACCGTCCCGTGAACCCGACGATCCTCAGCCCTGAGGAGTTCGCCGCTCCCTCCGCCTTCCTGGACAACGTGCGCAGCGGACCGGCGGTCGCCGTGATCGGGGAGCTGCCGTGGCGCTGACTCCACTCACCCGCGTCCAGCAGGCGACGGTCCTCGCGCTGGTCGAGGCGCGACGGCTCGATGTCGTGCCCCCGGACATCGCGCGTGCGACATCGTTCCTGCGCCAGGCCGAGGAGCGCCTGAACCAGCTGCCGCTGCTCACCAGTGTCGTCGTCAGGTACGGCATCGCCTACGACGCCTGTCACGACACCGGTGAGGCGCTGCTGGCGGCGTACGGCTTCCGGACCACCAACGGACCCGGCCAGCACGAGGCGCTCGGCCGCTACCTGCGTGCCGTCCTCGACAAG
>JAWWPF010000177.1:0-8754 GCA_033850795.1 Nocardioidaceae bacterium
AACTCGACCTTGTCCTCCTGATATGTGTAGACGACGACACGTGCGTACATGCGGGACTCCTTGTCCGTCTGACGTCACGGTCGGCCGTCCAGCTCTCCGGGTCAGTGTTCGGAACATAGCCCTGATGGAGCATCGCAAGATAGGGGCTGCCGCCTCGGTCGACGCCCGGATCGGCTGCTACGTGGTCGTCGTGCGCGAGGAGCACCTGCTTCTGGTGCACTCCGCGGGGAGACCGGCTACGACGTCGCACTCGACGGCCTGCTCTGGGTCTCCGACCGCCACATTGCAGTGACCGAGCGACTCTCACCCGGCGAGCGCCCCCCCGTGCTGCACCAGGTCTGGTTCTCGGGTCACGTGGTCGGCGGCGATCCCCGGTCCGAGGCGGACGGCAGCACCGATGACGCGCGCTGGGTCCCGCTGGCCGACCTCGACTCCGTGCCGTCCTCTCGCGAGGTGATCGAGTCCTGGAGAGGTGGCGGCGCCACCACCGAGGTGGGTGGGTCCCCTCTCACACCTGGGTCACTACCGGCGAATAGTCCGTTCGGGGGGCAGACGGGGGGGCGTCGGATCCTTTACCGTTGCGTCGCGGCGTCGGCGCCGCCCACTCGGAGAACAAGATTGCGGGGATCCCCGACTGCCATGACGACTGCAACGACGAAGCTCGACGCTCAGGTCACCGACCGCGACGGGCTCACGGAACGCTTCATCCGTACCTTCGGCAGGCGACCGACATCGAAGGAGCTGATCCGGTTCGAGCGGGCCCGGACCGGGCTCCAGCTGAGGTTGCCGGCCCAGGTCCGCCGCGGGGCGGCGACCATCCTCGCGAACCTGTAGGGGCTGCGTCCGGTCCCACGTAGGTGGCAGGATCCGGCCCATGGGCCTGCCGGGGACGACGTCGTGACCCCGATCCGCGTGCTCGTCACCGGAGCCACCGGCCGCATCGGGCGGGCCGTGGTCGACGAGCTCCTCGCCGCCGACGTGCCGGTCCGTGCTCTCGTGCGGGACTCGGAGGCGGCCGAGCTGCCCGCGAACGTCGAGCTCGTCACGGGCGACCTGACTGTGCCCGAGTCGCTCGATGCGGCACTGCGAGGCGTGAGCGCCGTCTTCCTCCTCTGGACGGCCCCTCCGGCGACTGCTGAGGAGGTCGTCGCGCGTCTGGCCCACGCCCCGCGTGTCGTGTTCCTCTCCTCACCGCACCAGACCCCACATCCCTTCTTCCAGCAACCGAACCCGATGGCGGTGCTCCACGCAGACATCGAGCGGCTCATCGCGGCAGCAGACATCGGGTCGACGATCGTCCGGCCGGGGATGCTGGCGTCGAACGTGCTGTTCTGGTGGGCGAGCGCGATTCGCGGGGACGGTGTGGTCCGCTGGCCTTACGGCGCTGCCCGGACGGCGCCCGTCGATGACCGCGACGTGGCAGCGGTCATCGCCCGGACCCTCTACGGGGAAGGACACGTCGACGGCGACTACGTCCTCACCGGCCCGGAGTCGCTGAGCCAGGCAGAGCAGGTGAGCATCATCGGCGACGTGCTCGGGCGTCGTACCACCTTCGAGGAGCTGTCGCCGGAGGAGTTCCGGAGCGAGACCGAGGCCACCTGGCCACGCCCGGTCGTGGACATGCTGCTCGACGCATGGGAGGCGACGATGGGAAGACCCGCGTTCGTCACGACCACCGTGTCCGACGTCCTCGGGTCGACGCGACCCTTCCGCGAGTGGGTCGCCGACCACGCCACCGCCTTCGACGGAACGTCCGGCAGCTGACCGAGCCCGGGGCCCTGAGGGCTCCCCTGTCGGCGACCCGTGCCGGCCACGGCCGCGACGTACGCTGGCCGGCGTGGTCTCCACGCTGACCCGCCGCATGCTGGTCGTCGAGGTCCTCATCGTCCTCGGCCTCTCCCTGGGCCGGTCAGGGGTGTATGCCGCGGTCAACCTGGTCGAGTCCGCGACCGAGCGCGGAGCCCTGGCGGACCAGAAGGCCGTGCTCGACGGGAGCCTGGCCCCCGGCCGCCCGTGGTTCGACCTCGCGTACCAGCTGCTCGCGCTCCTCTTCGCGGTCGTGCCGGTGGCCCTCGTCCTGTACCTGATGGCGCGCTCCGACGACGCCCCGCGACGACTGTGGTGCCGGGGCCGCGCGGAGAGTCGCCGTGACTTCTCGAGGGGGCTGGTGCTGGCCGCGGTGGTGGGCAGCGCAGGGCTCGCCTTCTACCTCGCGACCCATGCTCTCGGCGTCGACCTGACGGTGGTCCCGGAGGCGCTTCCGGCGGTGTGGTGGAAGTACCCCGTGCTGCTGCTCTCGGCGCTGCAGAACGCGGTCCTCGAGGAGTTCGTCGTCGTGGGCTACCTGGTGACCCGGCTTCGACAGGTCGGGATGTCGACGCGCACAGCCGTGGTCGTCAGCGCACTGGTGCGCGGCGGCTACCACCTCTACCAGGGGCTCGGTGGCTTCGTCGGGAACGCGGTGATGGGGATCCTCTTCGGGTGGCTGTTCACGCGCTGGGGACGGGTCACCCCGCTGGTCGTCGCGCACACGATCCTCGACGTGTTCGCCTTCGTGGGGTACGCGCTGCTGGCCGGCCACGTGTCGTGGCTCCCCGGGTGACCGGGCGCCGTACCATCTCGGCCATGCGCAGACTCGCTGCTCTCCTGGTCCCGGCAGCTGCGGCATTCGCCCTGTCGGGCTGCGGCCAGGACAACACGGCCTCGAACTCCCCCAGCCCCAAGCAGAGCAGCCCGGCAGCGGCCAGCCCGGCACCGGCCACCCCCGCGCAGAGCAGCTCGACGTCCGCCGCCGCGGGGAGCACGTCCTGCACCTACACGCCGACCGGCCAGGCCGCCCGCAAGGTGCAGCTCCCGCCGAGCGACCCCGCACCGGTCCGGTCCCTGAAGATCACCACCAACCGGGGCGCGATCACGGCGACGCTGAACGACAAGGCCACCCCGTGCACGGCGAACTCGTTCACGTCGCTGGCCAAGCAGGGGTACTTCGACAACACCAAGTGCCACCGGCTCACCACGGTGGGGATCTTCGTCCTCCAGTGCGGAGATCCGACGGGGACCGGCTCCGGAGGCCCCGGCTACTCCTTCAACGACGAGCTCAGCGGACGCGAGACCTACCCGGCAGGGACCCTCGCCATGGCGAATGCGGGGCCGAACACGAACGGGTCGCAGTTCTTCCTGGTGTACGCGAACACGTCGCTGCCACCGAGCTACACGGTGTTCGGGAAGATCGATCCGGCTGGTCGCCAGCTCGTCGCGGACGTCGCGAAGGCCGGCACCGCCAACGGCACCTCGGACGGGGCCCCGAAGAAGACCGTCGTCATCAAGTCCGTCCGCTAGGACGCCGTACGACAGCCGGCGGCACGCGGTAGATCGCAACCCCCCTGCACGAGGCCGGTCTCAGGAGGTAGCGTCCGTCAGGACCCATTCCACCTTCGGGAGGCTCGATGCCGTCGACCGAGCCCGCGCGTGAGCGGACCGACCTGCTCGTCATCGGGGCCGGGCCGTACGCCTACTCGGCGGCCGCCTTCGCGCGCGACAACGGGATCCGGACCCACGTCCTGGGCCGGCCGATGTCCTTCTGGCGGGACCAGATGCCGGCCGACATGTTCTTGCGCTCCGGCCCGGACTGGCACCTCGACGGAGGCGGGACCTTCACGTTCCAAGCCTTCTTCGAGGACCGCGGCATGCGACCGGAGGACTTCGACCCGGTCCCCATCTCGGTCTTCCTCGACTACACCGAGTGGTTCCGGGACCGGACCTCGCTCGAGGTCGACGAGCGGATGGTCACCGAGCTCACGAAGCCGGACGGGGACTTCGTGGCCACCCTGGAGGACGGCTCGACGATCACCGCCGAGAAGGTCCTCGCCGTGCCCGGGATCCGTCACTTCGCCCACGTGCCGGCCTGGTACGACGAGGTGCCGGCGACGCGTCGCGCGCACACGAGCGAGCGGGTCTCCTTCGACGATGTGGCGGGCGCCCGGGTCGTGATCATCGGCGGGCGGCAGAGCGCCTACGAGTGGGCCGCGCTGCTGTGCGACCACGGCGCCGAGCAGGTGCACGTGGTGCACCGCCACCCGACTCCGGACTTCGCCAGGGTCAGCTGGAGGTTCGTGGACCCCTACGTCGAGCAGACATTGGCGCAGCGCGGCTGGTGGCGACTGCTCCCCGCCGAGCAGCAGCAAGCCATCGTGGCCACCTTCTGGAAGGTCGGCCGGCTCACCCTCGAACCCTGGCTCGTCCCGCGCCTCACGCCCGAGGTCGTGCAGAGCCATCCGGGTTGCACGGTCACGGACGTCTCGGTCGGCGCAGACGAGGTGATCCTCACGCTGACCGACCAGACCTCGCTGGCCGCGGACCACGTGGTCTTCGCCTCCGGCTACCAGGCCGATCTCGCCCGGGTCCCCTACCTCCGCGGCGTCCTCGAGGCGGTCGGGACGACGGACGGCTTCCCGGACCTGACCGAGGGCTTCGAGACGTCGCTGCCGGGGCTCTACGTGACCGGGTTCGCGTCCACCCGTGACTTCGGCCCCTTCTACGGGTTCACCAAGGGCTGTCCGTCGTCGGCGCGCATCGCGGTCACCGAGATGCTGCACTGATCCGGAGGGTAGGAGTGAGCCGTGCCTGCTGACCACCTTCAGGGGGAAGACGGGTCCGACGCTCCGGGCGAGGTCCGGCTGCCGCTCGCCGCGATCCCGGAGGCGCCGCAGACCGATCGGGACAGCGCCGCCAGGGCCGTGCTCCAGGCCCGCTTCGTCCAGCTCGTGAACGAGCTTCGCGAGCAGGATCCGTTGGTCCGGGCGGACGTCCATGACGCCGTGCACGCCATGCGGGTCACCACGCGGCGGCTGCGCAGCGCGCTGTCGACCTTCCGCCCACTGCTCGATCGTGAGGTCTCCGAGCCGCTGCGGGAGGACCTCAGGTGGCTGGCCGGGGTCCTCGGCGAGGCCCGCGACGCCGAGGTGCTGCGCAGCCGGCTGACGGCCCAGCTGCAGGCGCTCGGGCCAGGTGAGCAACGCGCGGGACTGGCGGAGTTCGTCGAGCGTGACCTGGGCGACCGCTACCGGGCGGCGCACCGTCGATGTCTCGACGTGATGCGGACCGCTCCCTACCTCGACCTGCTGGAGCGACTGCAGGAGCTGGCGCTGTCGCCTCCCTGGAGCCGAGCCGCCACACCCGATGACCAGCTCGTGCTCCGCAAGCGGGTACGACGCGACTGGAAGCGGCTCCGGCGGGCGGTGCACGAGCTCGACGCCGACGGCGACGGCGACGAGGCGCTGACCCGGTTGCACGAGGTCCGCAAGGCCGCCAAGCGTGTGCGGTACGGAGCAGAGACACTCGTCCCCGCTGCCGGCACGAAGGCCGAGAGGCTCGCGAAGGCGGTCAAGAAGGTGCAGGGGGTCCTCGGTGACCACCAGGACGGTGCCGTCTCCCGCGCCGAGCTGTTCGACCTGTCCGTGCGGGCCACCGCCGACGGCCAGAACGCCTTCGCGCTCGGTGTCCTCAGCGCCAGGGAGGACGATCATGCGCGCGCCGGGACAGCGGCGTTCCTCGCGGTCTGGCCGAAGGCCTCCCGCCCGAAGCTCCGTCGCTGGCTGGCCGAGCCTGGTCCCGTGGTTGCCGCAGAGCGGCGTTCGCCACCGGGCACGGCAGACTGACGGGATGGTGGAGACCATCACCGCGACGTCGGGCCCTGAGGCGTTCGCCGCCGCGGCCCGGCTCCTGCACGACTTCAACACCGAGTACGACGAGCCGGCCCCGCCGGCCGCCGAGCTGGCGACCCGTCTCGCGGAGCTCGTCGCGGCGGACGAGGTCCTCGTCCTGCTGGCCCGGGGCGACGACACCGGCGAACCGGTCGGCGTGGCGGTGATGCGGCTGCAGCCGTCAGTGTGGAGCCGGGCCTCGGAGGCGTACCTCGCCGAGCTGTACGTCGTACCACCTCGACGGGGTCAGGGGTACGGCAGAGCGCTGATCACCGAGGCGCTCCGGATCGCGCGCGACCGTGGTGCCGACTACGCGTTCCTGGTGACGAGCGAGGACGACCTCCTTGCCCAGCGCCTCTACGAGGCGGCCGGGTTCCGCCGGACCGAGGGCGCCGGTGGTCCCCTGATGCTGGCCTACGAGCGCGACCTGTAGGTGCGTCACCGGCGTTGACCGGGCAGATGATCCCTGACTAAGGTCAGAGGATGGAGGAGGCGATGGTCTCCCAGGTCAGGCGCTTCAACCGCACGGTGACCCGCGACGTCGGAGCGCTCAACGACAGGTTCCTCGGCCGGGACCGGTCCCTCGGCGAGTCCCGGGTGCTGTGGGAGATCGGAGCCGGCGCCCGCGAGGTCAGAGCGCTGCGGAACGACCTGAACCTCGACTCCGGCTACCTCAGCCGGCTGCTGCGCTCGCTGGAGAGGGACGGCCTGGTGACGACCGGGCCCGGCAGGGCGGACCAGCGTGTCCGGGTGGCGCGCCTGACCGAGGCCGGGAGGGCGGAGCGGCAGCTGCTCGACCGCCGCAGCGACGCGGTCGCTGCCGCACTGCTCGAGCACCTCAACGAACGGCAACGCCGGCGACTGCTCGAGGCGATGTCCGCGGTGGAACGGCTGCTCACCGCAGCCACCGTCCGCGTCGAGCCGATGGACCCGGCGCATCCCCACGCACAGCACTGCCTCGACGCCTACGTCGCCGAGCTGGAGCACCGCTTCGACAACGGCTTCGACCCGACCGCCAGCAACCCGGCCGAGGCCGAGGACATGCGGCCGCCCGCCGGCGTGCTCCTCGTTGCCACGCTGCGCTGCGAGCCAGTCGGCTGCGGGGCCCTGAAGCTCCACGGCACGCAGCCCGCAGAGCTCAAGCGCATGTGGGTCGACGGGTCGACGCGCGGCCTCGGACTCGGGCGGCGGCTGCTGAGCGAGCTGGAGGCCTGCGCCCGCCAGCACGGCGTACGCCGGCTCAGGCTCGAGACCAACCGCACGCTCGTCGAGGCGATCGCGTTGTACCGGTCCTGCGGATACACCGAGGTCGCCGCCTTCAACGACGAGCCCTACGCCGACCACTGGTTCGAGAAGCGTCTCCAGGCGGGTGACCCCGGCTGATATGCCGTGAGGTAGTCCCCTCTTGGCAAGCACCTCCGGAGGTGCCAGAAGGGATCCATGAGATTCCTTCGAGGATCGGCGTTGGCGGGCCTGTCCTCCTGACGCCCTCCGGAGGTGGGTTGTGTTCACGCATGCTGCCCCAGTGATGTCCGCGACGGTTGTCGTGGCGGTCGATGTCGGTAAGACCACCGTCGCGCTCTCGGTGACAGATGCTGGTCGTCATCGACTTCTTGGTCCGCTGGACTTCGCGATGACCGCCCCGGGCCTGGCTGCGACGGTGCAGAGGGTCTGCGAGGTGTTGCCGGCCACCGCGGCCGCGCCGGGTTCGGTGAAGGTCGGGATCGAGGCCGCTGGTCACTACCACCGGCCGCTGCTGGCACCGACGTCGTGGCCGCTGGGGTGGGAGGTCCTCGAGCTCAACCCGGCCCATGTCAGCGAGCAGCGTCGGGTCCAGGGGCGGCGGCGAGTCAAGACCGATGCCATTGACCTGGAGGCAATCACCGAGCTGGTCCTGGCCGGGCGTGGGCTGCCGGTCACGGCCAGGGAACAGGTGATCGGTGAGCTCAGCGCCTGGTCGACGCACCGGACTCGCCGGGTCGCCACCCGGACCGCGACGAAGAACCAGCTGCTGGGCCAGCTCGACCGCTGCTTCCCAGGACTCACGCTGGCACTGCCGGACGTGTTGGGCACCAAGGTCGGCCGGTTGGTGGCGACCGAGTTCGCCGACCCGCACCGCCTGGTCACACTGGGGGCGACCAAGTTCATCCGGTTCGCCGCTCACCGCGGCCTGCAAGTGCGACGCCCGGTCGCCGAACGGATCGTGGCAGCGGCTCGTGACGCACTGCCCACCGCTGAGGCCGTGGTCGCCCGTCAGGTGCTGGCAGCCGACCTGGCGCTGCTCGCCGACTTGGACTCCCAGGTCGCCGCCGCGGAGACCAACATGGCCGACCTGCTGCCCGCGAGCCCGTTCGGGATCCTGACCAGCGTCCCGGGCTGGGGGGTGGTGCGCGCGAGCAACTACGCAGCCGCAGTCGGGGACCCGCACCGCTGGCCCAGCCACCGCCAGCTCTACCGCGCCTCGGGACTTTCTCCGATGCAGTACGAGTCGGCCGGGAAACGCCGTGACGGGTCGATCAGCCGCGAGGGCAGCGTCGAGCTGCGTCGGGCCCTGATCGACCTGGGCATCGGCCTGTGGCTCAACGATCCGGCCGCCAAGACCCACGCCCAGTCGCTGCGCGCCCGCGGCAAGAAGGGCGGCGTGATCGCCTGCGCGATGGCCAACCGCGCCAACCGGATCGCCTACGCCCTGGTCCGCGACCAAGCCCACTACGACCCCGCCCGCTGGACCCACCAGGAGGACTGAGCAGCCCTTCACAACTCCGGCAGCCAGTGGAAAACTCGGAGCCGACGAAGGGCCGGATCAGATGCCGTATCGGCTATGGCGGACGCCTCGCGCGTTACGCCGCGCCTAGCTTGGCACCCGGCCCTTCGCCCTCACAGCAGCCCGAACGACGCCAGATGACCCACACGATGAGGTCGCATACGTCAGCGTGGGCGCTCGGCACTCCTCCAAGTCCACCACCAAGCCGACACACCCCATCAGCTCCGACTCCCGGAGCCGACGCCCCCTGCCCAACCACACGCTTGACACGACCTACAGCCAGCTAGG
>JAWWPF010000186.1:0-3322 GCA_033850795.1 Nocardioidaceae bacterium
ACCTTCCCTCGCGGGGGTGGCGGTGGGTGGTCTGGTCCGCCGGCGTGGACTGTGTCGCGGTAGTGCTGCTGCAACTCGTCACGCCAGGACCCCTCGACAGCGTCTCGGTCCCGCTGACAGCTAACCCCCTGGGATTGCCGCTCAGCGACTGGCCGACCACCGTGCTGAACAGCGTACTCACCGCCGGTCTCTCTCTTGCCCTGCTGGCGGCCGCGGCGTCCATCGTCGTGCGCTTCCGGAGATCGGCTGGCGTCGAGCGGCTCCAGCTCAAGTGGCTGATGAGCGCCGAGGTGACGATCGCCGTGATGTTCTGTCTGCTTCCGATGCTTCGCACCAGTGCGCCGGACGGGCCCGGCGCCGTCTTGCTCAACGCCACCTACCCCGTGGCCCTCTCAACGTTCAGCCTGGTCCCAGTGGCGATCGGCATCGCGATCACCCGATATGGGCTCTACGGCATCGACCGGCTGATCAGCCGGGCGCTCGTCGTAGGCGCCCTGAGCGTCTTCATCGGTGCCGTGTACGTCGGGATCGTGGTGGGCGTCGGCTCGCTCGCTGGCAGTCATCAACCGTCCACGCTGCTCTCCGTGCTGGCAACCGCCGTGGTCGCGGTCGCGTTCCAGCCGGTGCGCGAGGCGGTCACCGCTGGCGCGAACCGGCTCGTCTACGGGTCGCGGGCGACGCCGTACGAGGTGCTCGCCGACTTCGCGGCCGACATGGCCGGCACCTTCACCACGGCCGAGCTGCTCCCCCGCATCACCCAGACGGTCTCGCAGTCCCTGGACGACGCGACGGTGGAGGTCTGGCTGGTCACCGGGACTGGGCTCGAGCGCGCCGGGCGCTGGCCCGCCGACGACCGGAGGGACGCCTCCCGAGTGAGCCTCGGCGGGATCGACATGTTGCAGGGTGACCGGATGGTGCCGGTCCGTCACCGCGACGAGCTGCTCGGCGCGCTGACCGTGACGAGGTCCAGTGGCGAGCCGGTCACGCCGACCGAGGAGGAGCTGCTCGTGCACGTCGCCTCCCAGACCGGGCTCGTCCTTCGCAACCTCCTCCTCGTCCAGGACCTGCAGTCGTCGCGGGAGCGACTCGTCTCCATGCAGGACCGCCAGCGACGACGCCTCGAGCGCGACCTGCACGACGGCGCCCAGCAGAGCCTCGTCGCGATCACGCTGATCCTGCGGATGGCAAGCCAGCAGGATGATCCGGACGCGCTCGCGGCCGCGGCCACCAGCGCGTCGGAGCAGCTGCAGACCGCCGTCGCCGAGCTCCGCGAGCTGGCGCGCGGGCTCCACCCGGCCATCCTGACCGAGCGGGGGACGGCCGCGGCGCTCAGGGGGCTCGCCGAGCGCTGCCCGGTGCCGGTCCGTGTCGACAGCACCCTGACCCACCGGCTGCCCGGGCCGGTCGAGGGGGCCCTGTACTTCGTCGCCGCCGAGAGCCTGACGAATGTCGCGAGGTACGCCCGGGCCCGTTCCGCGCAGGTGGTCCTCCGCGACCACGGGACGTCCGTGAGTCTCGAGGTGGCCGACGACGGGGTGGGCGGGGCTGACCCGACGCGCGGCACCGGGCTGCTCGGGCTCGGCGACCGGGTGGCGGTGGTCGACGGCAGCTTCCACGTCGACAGCCCGCCCGGTGGGGGCACCCGTATCCGGTGCGTGGTGCCGCTCACCGCGCAGGTCGCGCTGCCTCGCCAGCGCAGCTGGCACGACCACGCCCCCCAACCTGCGAGGAGCCCGTCATGACCCGCATCGGTGACCGGCTCAGCGACCGTGCCTTACAGCGGCTGAGCTGGGCCTCCCTGGCCTTCTACGTGCTGTCGTTCGCCAGCGGCCTGGTCGCTCAGCTGCTCGACCCGCGGGTGGGCAACAAGACCCCCGCACCCGGTGACATCGCCTTCGTGGCGATGACCGCCCTGTTCCCCGCCGTCGGCCTTCTCATCGTCCGCCGGCAGCCTCGAAACACCGTCGGGTGGCTCCTGCACCTCACCGGCGTCGCCTGGGGGCTGGCCGGCTGGTCCGACGCGTACTCACGGCTGGCCCTGCACGTGGTGCCGTCCCTGCCCGGCGGCTACCTCGTCGAGGTGCTCGGGTCGGTGACGTGGTGGCCGGCGATCCTCTCCATGAGCGTCTACACGGTGCTGTTCTTCCCCGACGGCCGGCTGCCGTCCGCACGCTGGAAACTCATTCCCTGGGTGGCGGGCGTCGACTGCCTGCTGGGCGTGCTGGTGCTCGCCTTCTCTCCGGGCAAGGTCACCGACGTCGTCGAGCCCCTCGCCCAGAACCCCTTCGCGCTGCCCCTTCCCCACGCTGTCTTCGTCGTCCTCGTCGTCGTCCTCTACCCGCTGCTGCCGCTCTCATTGCTCGCGTCGGCCGCTTCCCTGCTCGTGCGGTTCCGTGGCTCGGCCGGCGTGCAGCGGTTGCAGCTGAAGTGGCTGCTGTACTCCATGGCCGCTGTCGCCGTCAGCTATGCCGTGAGCACCAGCATCTCGGTCACCAGCTGGGCAGACGCGCGCAGCCCCGCCTGGATCAACGTCATCCAAACCGTTGCGATCATGAGTTTCGGTCTCATCCCGGTGTCGATCGGGATCGCCGTCACTCGTCACGGTCTCTACGGGATCGACCGCTTGATCAGCCGCACGCTCCTGGTCGGACTGCTCGGCGTCTTCGTTACCGGGGTGTACATCGGCATCGTCGTGGGGCTGGGCGCCATCGTCGGCCAGCGGCATCCGTCGGTGTGGTTGTCGGTGGTCGCCACGGCCACCGTGGCGGTGCTGTTCCAGCCCGCCCGGGAGGCCGTACGACGCGCGGTGAACCGGCTCGTGTACGGCGCTCGCGCGACGCCGTACGAGGTGCTCTCGGACTTCGCCTCCCGGATGGCCGGCCGCTACACGACCGCGGAGCTCCTGCCGCAGATCGCCCGGACGCTCTCGGAATGCCTCGGCGGGGCTGAGGTGGCCATGTGGCTGACGGACGGCCGGCAGCTGACCCGCGAGGCCAGATGGCCGAGGCATGACGACGATCCCGGGCCGCAGCGCGTCCCCGTTGTCGTCCCCGACGACCTGCCGCCTCTCCCTGCCGGTTGGACCGTCCCGGTCCGGCATCGAGGCGAGCTGCTCGGCGCCATCAGTGTGACCCGTTCGGCGGCCGAGCCCCTGTCCCCGGCCGAGCAACGGCTGGTGGAGCACGTCGCGTCGCAGACCGGTCTCGTGCTGCGCAACGTGCGACTCGTCGACGACCTCCAGGCCTCTCGGACACGGCTGGTGAGCTCCTCGGACGAGGAGCGTCGACGTCTCGAGCGCAACCTCCACGACGGCGCGCAGCAG
>JAWWPF010000251.1:0-3974 GCA_033850795.1 Nocardioidaceae bacterium
CTGGCGTTGGGACACGAGCGGCCCCATCGTCGTGGCCGGATCGAACGGGTCGCCGAGCACCTGGATCCGGGCCTGCTCGCACAAGGCGTCGACGACCTCGTCGTAGCGGCGACGGGGGGCGAGCACCCGGGACAACGCCACGCAGGCCTGGCCCGACCCGAAGAAGATCCCCGCCCCGAGGAACGGGGCGCTCGCCGACAAGTCAGCGTCGTCGAGCACGATGGCCGCCGACTTGCCTCCGAGCTCGAGGCACACCCGCCGCAACCGCTCGCCGCACACGCTGCCAATGCGGGTACCGACCGTCGTGCTACCGGTGAAGCTCACCATGTCCACGGCCGGGTGGCGCACGAGGTACTCACCGACGACGCCGTCGCCCGGCACGATGTTCAGCACGCCGGGGGGCAGCCCCAGCTCATCGAACACCTCGGCCAGGACATACGCATCGAGGGGCGACTCCGCCGCCGGCTTCAGAACCACCGTGCAACCCGCCACGAGCGCCGGCATCGTCTTGGCCATCGCCATGAGGAAGGGTCCGTTCCACGGCACGATCGCTCCGACGACGCCGACCGGTTCCCGCAGCACGAGCCCGGCCCCGGCGATGTCTCGCCGGACCTCGGGACGGAGTACCGCCCGGCCGGCGGTCACCGCGTCGTCCACGTAAAAGAGGGCCAGGCCGAGGATCCGGCGGGAGACCGAAATGGGTAATCCCATCTCGAGCGTCACCAGGTGGGCGATCTCCTCGCCGCGTTGCGCCAATCGCGCCCGGGCCTGCTCAAGGATCGACACCCGCTCTTCAACGTCGAGGTGCGGCCAGGGACCGGAGTCGAATGCCCGGCGGGCGGCGGCCACGGCCCGATCGATGTCGCCGGTGATCGCCCGGGGCACCGAGCCGACCACCTCTTCGGACGACGGCGACACCACGTCGAGCCGTTCAGCCCGGGAGGGCTCGCTCCAGCCGCCGTCGATGTAGAAATGCTGGCGAACGGTCGTGGCGGCGGGCGCGACAATGCCGGTTGCTTCACTCACAGATCGCTCCTAGTGGTGTCGGAACAGGTCAGGCCGTGACCATCAGGGACTCGACGCTACGGAACATGGGGTTCGGTCGGTAGGCGGGCGTCTCGCTCAATGCGACGTCGGGCATGCGGTCGAGAACGGCTGCGAACCCCTCCTGCGCCTCGAGCCTGGCGAGCGCCGCCCCCAAGCAGAAATGGTTGCCTTGGGCGAAGGCCAGGTGCTGAGGATTCGCACGGGTCACGTCAAGAGCGTCGGCCCGCTGGTGCACACGAGGATCGTGGTTGGCGGCGGCGAGGGAGAAGATCACCATGTGCCCTTCATCGAGTAGCGCATCCCCGAACTCCATGGGGGCCAGCATGCTGCGAAAATCAAGATGCAGTGGTGCGTCGTAGCGGAGAAACTCCTCGACGGCGTTCGGGAGCAGCTCCCGGTTCTGTCGCAACAGCGAGAACTGACCGGGGTTGCGCAAGAGCCCATACAGCCCGGTGCTCATGAGGCTGGCCGTCGTCTCATGCCCGGCGGTAACCAGAAAGAGCGCATTGGCCACTAGTTCGGGCCAGCTCAGCCGGTCATCGTCATGCTGGGCGATGAGCCGCCCGAACAGCCCTGGTGTCCCCCGCGACACATCGACCAGCCCTCGGAAGTACTGCTCGCAGTCCACCATCTCATCCCGTAGGGCGGCCAGCACTTCATCGGTGGCGGCCTGCTGCCCGAGGAAGGCGGTGATCGGCTCGTTCCATTGCATGAACTTCGATCGGTCCTCAGGAGGCACACCGAGCATGTCACAGATCACGGCAGCTGGGTAGGGGAGCGCGACCTCTTGGTAGAAGTCGAAGGTTCCGCCGAGCACGCCGTCAAGTTGTTCGTTGATCGTCCTACGAACGAACGGTCGCATCTCCTCGATGGCCCGCGGCGTGAATGCCGCCTGCACCGCTCGCCGGACCCGGGTGTGATCCGGCGGATCCATGAATGACATGGAAGCGGTGATGATGTCGAAGGCTTCCGCATACGTCACCCGGTATTCGACCGGCACCGGGGCGATTTTCAGTGCGTGCACGCCCGATCCCGCCCGGGCGTCACGGAGGATGGCTGAAGCCTCCTCGTAACCGCTGATCACCCAGGCACCGGCGAAGTCGAGAAACCGGACCGGACCGGCGTCGTGGAACACGGAATAGATCGTCGAGTACGGGTCCGCCACGACCTCCGGCTCGGAAAAGGCCATCATCCGCGCGCAGGCTGTGTGGAACTCCAGATCCGAAGGCGACATCGCGGTCGGCGCGCCGGCATCCGTCCCCATTTGATTCGTCCCCCCGCAATGCGTCGACTGCCTACTGACGCGACTGTAGAGGACCCCAAGAAGGATGGCAAGCCACACTCACCGCTCGCCGGAGCGTAGCGATCGATATGGGATCCCGTTCCTCCGAAGATCGACCAAGGACAGCTCGCAGGCGGATTCGCTCGGCGCGACAGCCTGGCCGCAGACCGGAAGAGCCACACGGCGTCCCGGTACGACCCGGCCTTCCCATCGATCTCTCCCGCCGGCGTCTCCGAGTACATCGAGGCGGACGGAGCCTCCCTCGAGATCGGTGCCCCCACGACGCCGTGCCAGCAAACCCCATCCTGCGTCGGCCAATGCGGCACGTTCGACCACCTGCACGCTCGGGGACTCCAGTCCGTGACAGCCGCGATAGTGCGCGAGAACATCCTCGACCGATTCGGCTCGCGTCAGGAGTCGATCGACGATGCTCGCGTCCAAGAAGGCCCACGATGTTCCCTCGGGCAGGATCGTGGCGGTAGGGGCAAACCGGTGCCCACCCAGATGGCTGGCCCGCCAGAGTCGCACATCAGGGCACACTCGACCCGACGACTCGAGTGCCCGGGCGAGGGCTACTCCCCGCGCTCCACAGCAAATATCTCGTCGGCCATGTGTGCAAAGGAGGACGTCGCGTCCACTGAGCGGAGACGTCTCTTGGATCTCGGCTCTTAGTAGGGCCAAGACGGTGCTTTCGAGATGTCGGGGTTCGCACGACGCTTCGGCGCGCTCATATCGGCTGAACAGCACAGAGGGCCTCCGTCGATAGAGGATGACTCGCCGCCGTTCGGCGCCCCCGACCGGAACCACCGCAACGAATCGGATCCCTCTCCGCCGTGTCTCGGTCGCGATTGCCCGCAGACCCCGAATCGTAGCGACGTCCGCGGGCCAGGGGAGAGGCACCTCGATCAAGCAGAAGCCAGCATGGCAGCCCGCAGTTCCGCCTGGGTCGAGCGCCTCGGACCGCGCCAGCGTGGAGCAGCGGGTGGATTCAGCCATGACTCCTCCGTCGTGCGTGTGACTTCGTCCCGATTTGTCTGAGGATCTTGCCCCTTGACAGGCGCGTCAGTAAACTACGTCCTCGATGGTCGCGACGGTTCTCAACCAACTTCCACGCCATGCGCCGCTGGATCGCCCAGTTCTATCCCGGTACCGCTGAAGACGACGCTGTTGCCTTGCCTGGGCGAGAGGTGGTTCTGGAGCCTCAGCCGTAGCCACAGAAGGCCCCGACGGCATAAAGGCGATGTATTGGGCTGGCAAGCCTGGACGCCCCCGTCCGGACAAGTTCCGTCGATCGCCGGCCCACGCCCGCCAGCCGCTCTGATCGACCGCTACAGGAGGAGTTCCATGGCCCAATACCTGTCTCAGGAGTGGCTCGACGATTACCGGTCGCTGTCGCAGGATCAGCCACCACGGGCGGGCGCTTCGCTCGTCATGCAGTATCGCGTGACCGCGGGCCCTGAGGGCGACGTGGACTACTACTGGGTCCTCGACGAGGGCCGGATCGCAGAGGCGCATCTAGGGGCGCACCCTTCCCCCGAATTCACGGTGAACCTCGCCTACGAAGATGCGGCGAAGGTGCAGAAGGGTGAGCTCGACGCTAGCGCCGCGTTCATGCAAGGCAAGATGAGGGTGAGCGGGAACATGG
>JAWWPF010000286.1:0-3486 GCA_033850795.1 Nocardioidaceae bacterium
CTTCCCGCGCATCGAGGTCGGACTGCCGACCGTCTGCTCGGAGACGTGCGTCGGGCGGCTGCGCTACATCGGCCTGATGCTCTACGACGCCGACAAGGTGCTGCAGGCCGCCTCGACCACCGACGAGCACGGGCTGTACGAGGCGCAGCGCGAGGTCTTCCTCGACCCGTCGGATCCCGACGTGATCCGCGAGGCGGAGCGGGCCGGCCTCGCACGAGACTGGATCGACGCCGCCCAGCGCTCACCGATCTACGCCCTGATCAACACCTACAAGGTCGCCCTGCCCTTGCACCCGGAGTACCGGACGATGCCGATGGTCTGGTACATCCCGCCGCTGTCGCCGGTCGTCGACGTGGTCCAGGAAACCGGGGAGGACGCCGAGGACAAAGGCAACCTGTTCGCCGCGATCGACGCACTGAGGATCCCGGTGGAGTACCTCGCAGAGCTCTTCACCGCCGGCGACGTCGCACCCGTGGATGCGGTGCTCAAGAAGCTCGCGGCGATGCGCTGCTACATGCGCGACATCAACATGGGACGCGACCCGGACGGCTCGATCCCCGCCGCCGTCGGGATGAGCGAGGAGGACATGTACGACATGTACCGCCTGCTGGCGATCGCCAAGTACGACGAGCGCTACGTCATCCCGCCCGCCCACGCGGAGCAGGCACACTCACTTGAGGAGCTGACCACCGAGTGCTCGGTCAGCGAGTACGGCGGTGGCAACCCGGAGATCTTCGGGGAGGGGTCGGGAGCGCCCACCCCGATCGCGGTGGAGAACTTCCAGATGCTCCAGGACCGGCAGACCGCCGACTCACTGGCCGGTCCCGAAGGCAAGGGCGGCCGGGTCAACCTGCTCAACTGGGACGGCAAGGGCTCCCCGCCCGGCCTGTTCCCGAGGAATGGATCCGGGTCGTGAAGGCCCGCGGTTCCAGGTCGGCGTTGACCCCAGGTCAGCTGACCATCGTCTGGCAGTCGGTGTCCCTGCTTCTGGACTATCCCGACCGCGACGTCCTGGACCGGGTCGACCTGGTCAGGTCGGCCTGCTCGCGGCTGCCGCCCTCTGTCGCCGACCCGATCCGCGGCTTCCTGCACACTCTTGAGTCGACGCCGCTGCCCCAGCTGCAGGCCGACTACGTCGAGACGTTCGACACCCGCCGGCGCTGCAACCTGTTCCTCACCTACTTCGCCCACGGGGACACCCGCAAGCGGGGGATGGCGCTGCTGCGCTTCAAGCAGACCTACCTGCGCGCCGGGTTCGAGCTGGACGACGCCGAGCTGCCCGACCACCTCTGCGTCGTGCTCGAGTTCGCGGCGACCGTGGACCAGGAGCTGGGCCTCGGCCTGATGCTCGACCACCGCGCGGGACTCGAGCTGCTCCGCCTGTCGCTGCAAGACATGGCCTCGCCGTGGGCCGGTCTCATCGACGCGGTCACCGCTACCCTGCCGCCGCTGCGCGGTGACGAACGGGACGCCGTGCGCCGGCTCGCAGCGGAGGGCCCGCCCGAGGAGGAGGTGGGGCTTGCGCCGTTCGCCCACCCGCAGTTCAGTCCCGGTGCGGCAGGTGGGGCCTCGACCGGCACGACACTGCTGCCCATGCCGTCCTTCCCGGGAGCCCGCGCATGAACGAGTTCCTGTTCGTCGTCGTCCCCTACATCTGCCTCACGACGTTCGTCGTGGGTCACCTGTGGCGCTACCGCTACGACAAGTTCGGGTGGACCACCCGGTCCTCCCAGCTGTACGAGAACCGACTGCTCCGGATCGGGAGCCCGTTGTTCCACTTCGGCATCATCGGGGTCTTCTTCGGCCATGTGATTGGTCTGGGCATCCCGAAGTCCTGGACCGGGGCGGTGGGGGTCTCCGAAGGTCTCTATCACCTGATGGCCGTCTCGGTGGGTGCCCTGGCCGGGCTGGCAACGGTCGTCGGGATGGTGATCCTGATCTACCGGCGTCGCACCGTGGGACCGGTGTTCTCGGTGACGACCCGGATGGACAAGGTGATGTACGGCTTCCTGGCCACCGTGATCCTCCTGGGGCTCTACAACACGGTGGCGGCGAACGTCTTCGGGCACTACGACTACCGCGAGGGCGTCTCCATCTGGTTCCGGGGCATCTTCCGGTTCGACCTGCACCCGGACCTGATGGGGGCGGCGCCGTGGAGCTTCCAGATGCACGGCCTGGTCGCCATGGGCTTGTTCGCGCTGTGGCCGTTCACCCGGCTCGTGCACGTGTTCAGTGCACCGCTGGGGTACCTCACCCGCCCCTACATCGTCTACCGCAGCCGTGACGACGTGCAGCTGGGCAGCCACCGACCGCGTCGCGGCTGGGACCGGGTGGGCTGAGATGTGCGAGTACTGCGGATGCCGAGAGATGCAGCCGATCGCCGAGCTCATGGATGAGCACACAGAGCTCGTCGAGCCAGCCGACCGCGTCCGGCAGGACTTGGCCTCCGGTGATCCGGCGGCCGCGATGGCCAGGTTGGCCACACTCGTGGCGCACCTGGACCGCCATGTCCATCGCGAGGAGGACGGCATCTTCCGGGCCCTCCGGGACGTCGGGGAGTTCGTCGACGAGGTCGATGCCCTGGAGGGCGAGCATCGCGACCTCGAGGCGACGATCGTCGACCTGGACAGCGGCTCACCCGACTTCGGGGCCACCATCGCGCGCCTGCTGGGGGACCTCGACGAGCACGTCGAACGCGAGAACCTCGGGATCTTCCCCGTCTCGGTGGTCAACCTGGGCGCCGCCGGATGGGCACCATCGACGCGGCCCACACCAGGTCGCCCAGCTTCCTGCTCGACCCGAAAGTCGCGGATGTCGGGCCGGCCCCACCCGATGCCCCCTGAGACCCGCCCTGGGCGACAGCCCCTTCGATGATCGTGAGGACCCCATGCAGAAAGAGTCATTGACCGCACTGGTCCGGCACCACCTGGACACAGCAGCGACGGCATCGAGCGGTCGCAGTGCCCACACCGTCTACGGAGGTCACGAACACGTCCTTCGCCAGACCCTGATCGCGCTGCGGGCGGGAACCCGCCTCGATGAGCACGAGAACCCCGGCGAGGCCACGGTCCAGGTGCTGCACGGCCGCGTCACACTCATCGCGGGCGAGGACCGCTGGAACGGGTCGCCCGGCGACCTGCTCTTCATTCCCGACTCCCGGCACGCCCTCGAGTCCGTCGAGGACTCCGTCGTACTGCTGACCGTGGCGAAGCGCAGCTGACGCGCAACCGCAACCGCGGCCCGTTTGAGGAGGGAGGATTCAGCCCGACCGACGGCTCGTGCCCGGTGAGTGCCGGGACGGTACGGCAACGGTCGGGTCCGTCACTCCGGGGGTGGCCGAAGCGCCGCCGGAACTTGCCATCAGCGTCGGTTGTCTGCCTGAGTGGCTCGACCCTTCGCGTCGACACGGCGGGATGCCGCCCGATGGCCGGTGGATCCTTCAGCGGACGGTCCGGCCGCAGAGGGCGTATCGGACGTGACTATGAG
>JAWWPF010000308.1:0-17169 GCA_033850795.1 Nocardioidaceae bacterium
CACAAAGTTGTCCACAGCCGGGACTACGGTCCACCGGCCGCCGCTGGGCCGGTTCTACGCCGCCCGCATGGACGCTGCTCCCCCGACGCCGAGCCACCGGCGCTCGAGCGCCACCCCCGCGGGCACCCGTACTGGCTCAGCACGACCGGGGCTGCTGACGTCCGAGGGGACATCGCTACTTCCGCCGGCATCAGGTCGAGGTCATCGCCAACGACCGTGGGTTTGTTGTCGTCACCGCAACCTCCGCGACGCCCCGGGGCGCAGCCTCAGGGGAGGTCGTCGAACAGGTTCTCGCGTACGCCGTACATGGCGGCCTCTATCCGCGAGTGCAGATGCAGCTTCTCCAAGATGTTGCGGATGTGGTTCTTCACCGTGTTCTCGCTGATGAACAGGCGCTTGGCGATCAGGCGGTTGTTCAGGCCCTGGGACACCAGCTTGAGAACCTCGAGCTCGCGGGGGCTGAGCCGGGGAGTCGGCACCTGCTGCCGGTCTGAATCAGACATATCCTTGAACTCGTTGAGCAGCTTGATCGCCATCGACGGGCTGATCAGAGACTGGCCGTCGGCGACGACCCGGATCCCCTGCGCCACCTCGTCGACCGAGGACTGCTTCAGCAGGTAACCGGACGCGCCGTTCCTGATCGCGTCGTAGAGGTCTGCCTCCTCGTCGCTGACCGTGAGCATGACGATCCGCGCCGTCGGAGCAACCTGCTTGATGGCCACGCAGGCCTCGATCCCGGAGCCTTTCGGCATCCGGACATCCATCAGGACGACGTCGGGCGCGGTCGAGGCGGCCAGCTCGGTGGCCGCGACGCCGTCGCCGGCCTCGCCCACCACCTCGATGTCGTCCTCGACCCCGAGGAGCATGGTGAGTCCGCGGCGGAAGAGCTCGTGATCGTCGACAACGACAACCCGGATCGGTCCTGCCCTGCCCGTCGGAGGATCCTCGACCTCGCTCATGAGTCGATACTGGCACGTCTGACCCGGACCGGACGATCTGTCTGCTTCGCGGTCCGGTCCCGCGGCGGGGCTAGCGGCCTGACTGCCAGCCTCGGGCGAGCCTGAGTTCGTCTCTGATCCTGTACGGCACGGGAAGGGACGAGGCCTCGAGGGCCTGCGTGTAACACTCGAGGGCGAGACGCAAGCGCCGTCGCCCACCAGCGAAATCCTGCTCCGCTCCGGGACAAGACCGATCATTGACACGCTGTCGACGCGCCAGGAGCACTTCGCCAAGTAGCCGTTCCAGTTCGCTGGACATTCGGATCCGCCCCATCCGCTGACTGCCGGACGCCGCCCCCGACTGGGGGCGACTCGGCGAGACAGTCAAAGTAAACCTACTCCCAAGCGCCGAGGCTCATCGGCATACCGGCCACGTCACAGCAGGTGCCCCGCATGCTGTCCATGACCGGTCCCCACAAAGTGGAGGACGACCACAGGGTTTACACAAGGTCGAACGTAAAGAGTCACTACCGCTGCCGGTCCATCCCCACCGCGGTTTGGTGTCGCCGTGTGACCGGGCAGTCCGGTCCCCGCCCAGATGCTCGGCCTTCCCCCGCCGAGCCGGGCGGAGACCGCGAATGCCGCGGGGCTGCGAACGTGCGACACCCCCGACTTCCTGGGAAGCGCCGAGGGTGTTGTTTGCACCGAAGATCTCCTCCCGCGGCGAGCGTTTGCGCGACTCGACACACCGGTTTCCGATGACTCGAGACAGGGGCTTCCTATGTCTGAGCCGCCACACCGTCGTTCACCAGGTGTGATGTCTCAAGACTTCCTGGACGGCCGAACCCAATAGGTGTGGTTTCGGCCGTCCTTGTCTTAGCGGGCGGGTCCGGGTGGTCGTCCGGCGCCTTGGTAGCGCTTGGCTGGGTCGAGGACCAGTTCGCGGATGAGTTCGCCCGTAGCTGGCGTGCACGAAACGGATCTGGAGGTCTTTGACGCCCTCAGCCGCGTACGCGGCCGGCACCGAGGCACCGGCAGTGGTGAGCACTCCCCTCACCGGCCCACCCACACAGGACGACGGCTCGTAACCTTCCGGCCAGCACCCGAGATAGCCCACAAAGACCTGTCCGATACGGAGCCGGCCAAGTGACGTGCTCGCTTAGCGGCTCACCGGCGTCGTCACCGGCGTCGTCACCGGCGTCGTCACCGGCGTCGTCGAACCTGCGGTGCGCGTGAGCGAGTCGCGGCAACGCGCTGGGAGTGCGACAGGACCAGGCTCATCGAAGATGGAGCGACCAAGCATCCGACCGATGGCCTCGCCGGTGTCGGAGACTACGACGTGCCCCCGCGCGCGCTCCTTTCTGCTGTGCTCCTTTGGAGCTGCTCCTGGACCTCATCGGCGCCTCGGCATCGACGTGCCTACGAAAACCCAAAGGGTCACCGGCTCAGGGGCTTGCGTCATGACGCACCTAGGCATAGGTTTGCACCACAAACAACTTTGGAGAACACATGGAGCGTCGCGAACTCGAGACTGCAGCCGCCCGAGCGACCTACCTCCGGGGGCTGACCGCCGTGCCACTGGGACTGTTGTTCCTGCTCACGGGAGTGGGCAACTTGGGCTGGGGGCCAGCGACCCGTCCCGTCGTCTACCTGGCAGGCATCGCGTTGCTCGCCGCCGCCTGGCTGGCCATCACCCGTCACTACAACGACCGTTACGGCCGTGTCCAGCTCGCGAACAGTCAGGAGGTGCGGTTCACGCTCGCCTGCTTCGCCTGCTTCGGGGCGGCGCTGATCGGCGGCTCGGTTCTCGACTTTCGCCTCGACCTCGCGGTCAGTGTCTTCGTCGTCTCCTTCGGCTTGGCGATGCTCGTCTGGGCGACGATCTCTGTGGGACTGCGCGTTGATCACCTGGTGGTCTGGGGCGCTCTCATCGTGATCGGCCTGCTTCCGATCTGGGGGGGACCTCCCGACAACACGTCCGCCGGTTGGATCCCGATCGGCGTGGCGACCATCGTGGCCGGATTGCTGGACCATCACACCTTGTCGCGCACCTTCGGCCCGGTCACGGACGCACATGTCGGCAGCTAACGACATTCCGGACCTGGACAGGCTGATCCACGAGCCCAGCCGGCTCGCCATCTTGACCGTGTTGTCCTCGACCCGGAACGCCGACTTCGTGTTCCTTCAGAGGGCGCTGAACCTGACCAACGGCAACCTGTCCAGCCACCTGACGAAGCTCGAGGACGCCGGCCTCGTCACCGTCGTGAAGTCGTTCAACGGAAAGAAGCCGAACACCAGCATCGCGCTGACCGACCACGGTCGGACACGGATCCGCGACCACTGGCAGCAGCTCGACCGTCTCAAAGCGCTGACCGCGATCCAAGCGCAGAACGCGCGACCCGCGTGACCAGCCATCCAGCGGCACGGGCGCCGCGGCGAGGATCGCGTCGACGGTGGCGGCGGTGACTGCCTCGCGGGCCACGTGGGGCGGTTCCGGTGAGGCCGTTCAGGTGGTCCTCGGCGCGGGTCCGGGCGGCTCGCATCTCGAGCATTCCCGTGGCGGACGGGACGCGCTCGGGCGTGACGACAACGCCGCCGCCGAGGCGTTCTTCTCAAGCCTCGAAGCGGAGGTCCTCTCGCGCCACCGCTTCGAGAACATCAGCGAGGACCACGCCGTCGTCCTGGACTGGTGCTACGGGTTCTACAACCACGACCGCCGACACTCGACGATCGGCATGGTCAGCCCCATCGACTACGAGCAGACCGCGGCTCCCGACCGGGACGCCGCATAGCCAAGCCCTCCACGATTCGGGGGAACCACATCATCACCGCTTCCTTCAGCGATTGCCGCTTCTTGGTGCTGCTGGCCGGTGTCGTCGGGGTTACGGTCCCCCTTTCGGCAGCTGCGTCGAGCGGTCCAGTGACCGTACCCATGGGGGGCGATTGCCGCGCTCGCGACCGCCTCTCCGCGGCTCCGACTGGCGTTCGTTACTACTGGTACGTCGGGAGTCTTCGGGGCCGTACGAATCGGGAGGGCCACTGAGTGGGCTTGATCCTTCGCAGTCGGACGGCCGGGATCAAACGACAGAGCCCGGGTGGTAGACCCATCAGGGTCCGGTCCGGCGCTGCATCAGTCCCCAGAGCTCATCCCATTTGGATGAGGCCGACTGACCTGATCCGGGCGAGCGTGAGATGAACGCTTGGGACGTCGACGGCGGGCACATTCGCGAAGAGTGATCAGGAATCCGAACGACAGGTGCCGGGAACCCCCCCGACTCTGGTAGCTGAAAGAAGCACACCATGACCGCTGCCAGCCTGCACACCTCTGATGGCCAGCCACTCACAGCCCTCGACCGGTGCGACCGCTGCGGCGCCCAAGCCTACCTACGCATCGAGCTCGCGGGCGGCAGTGAACTCTTGTTCTGCGCGCATCACTCGCATGAGCACGAACAGCAGCTCCGCAGCATCGCGGTCAGTGTGCACGACGAGACGAGCACGCTGTCTTGAGGTAGGACGGGTACGTCGCCAACGTGGACGTTTCGGCTGCTTGGGGAGCAGGCACATCGTCTCGACGTACTCGGTGAGTGCCCTGTCCTCGGGAGTCGTCGTGCCCGGCGCCGTCGCGGACCTCGGCGCTTCCTCACGGTTGGCGGCGCGTTCGGCGGCACGGTGGGAGGAGTACGTGCCGGCGGAGCGTTGTCGTCCTCGAGGCGCAGCACCAGGCCAATCGACGACTTCAACCAAACGGGTTTGCACGTGCTGGTGCAGGGAGACGCCGCCCACGTCGACGGCGCCGAACGTCGACATAGCCGTCGGCAACATCGCCGCAAGTCACAGCGTCGACATACCCGCCGTCCAGGAACGGCTACGTGACGCGGCCGCCCGAGCCGGAGTCACCAGCGCTCAACATCAGACCCGCGAGGTCCTCGACTGAAACCTCCCGCCGGGGTCCTCAACAAGCAGCTACCAACGTTCATCCAAGGTGTTGCTTCCACCGGTCGAACCTGGTCAGGTACACCTCCGTGCGGTTCACCGAGCACCTCACCCGGAAGGCATCGCCCCCTTCATCGGCACCGTCGGCGGCGCCTACGACAACGGCCCGATGGAGTCGATCATCGGCCTGTTCAAGACCGAATGCATCGCCACGACCGTCTTCCACGACCCCTACAAGACCCTCGCCGACGTCGTGTATGCCACCGCCGATATGGTCAATTGGTACAACGACCGGCGCCTGCACGTCTCCACTCTCGCGGGATCCGGGCGACCATCCCGCTCAAAGGCCGACCAGCAGCCCGGTCGCAGACGACGCGGCGCGCGAGGTCGGCTACCCGCGTTCGACCTCGTCGCCTACCGGCAACGCAACGTCGTCGAACACGCGGTCAACAAGCTCCGCGACGCCAGGGCAGTCGCCACTCGCTACGACGTGCGCGACTTCGTCTACCGGGGCACCATCGACATCGCCGGCATCAGAATCTGGCCCCGCGACGCGGGACCCATCGATATGCGGGACTCGGCCTGATCCCTGCCCCCAGATGCTCTCCCGAGAGCCGTGTCACCGACCGTCTGCCGAGAGAGGGTCGAGCCGGCAGTAGCTGATAGGTCCTGGACGGGGGACTGACTGAGCGGACTGCCGAAGCTGTGCGCCTGCTACTGCTGCCGGCTCGGAGGCGGCACTGTCAGCCGCGGTGCGCGCGGGTCGTCGCCGCCCTGATCCAGGCGGAAGGGCGGGTACTGGTCAGTCATGAGACCGGCGTAGGCAGCGACCCGCAGCATCCACCGGTTCATGCCGAGCACCAGGTCATAGATCGGTTGGGGATACCGGCCGGTGAACAGCAGCACGACTGCTGCGAAGAACACCAGCAGTCCGATCAGTCCGCTGCCCCAGTTCCAGAAGCTCTGGTCGCTGGTCGTAGCCTCATTGGCCAGATAGACCCCGCCACCGGCGAAGAACGCGAGAACGAGGTAATGCGGGATAGCCAGCAGCCACCACTTCACCAGCACCAAGCCACGGGACAGATGCTCCGGATAGTCCACCTCGAAGTGCGCCGGGTAGTCCGCGACCTCCGCCAGCGTGAAGGGCGGGTACCGATCGGTGCCCAACGCGCTGTAGGCGTAGTAGCTCACCCGCCAGCTCCAGCGCAGCACTCCGACGTTGAAGTCGAAGATCGCACGCGGATAGCGGCCGGTGATCAGGATCGCGAAGAAGGCCACCACGCTGCACGCCACGAAGGCGATCCAGAGGAAGGCCAAGACGACATAGTGCGGGATGACGAGCACCCACTTGACCAGCCACAACCAACGCCTCAGCCCGGGATCGAGGTGTGCGTCCACGCGCACCGGATAGGTCGACACGCTCATGACGTTCGCCTCCAGGCTAGGATCACGAACGCGATCTTCGCGCAGGACGTCCTACCCTGACAGTCCTCCTGATTAACTGGCAGGTCAATGGGCGCGATCGTGACGACCTGGGGCGCTACGTCCTGGAGTGTCGGGCCTTGGTCGCGCGGTGTCCTGGTGTCCGGTTGTTCTTTCAGCCTGCGCCACCCCTCGTCGACGCCGGAAGCGATGTCGTCGACGTTGAGGCCCCTAGCGTTCCGCTTTCGGCTGCGTCGGGTGTGGGAAGCGTCGAGTGTTTGCGCGGCCGCACCCACATGCGAACTGACGTGTGCCGGACAGTCCACGGGTCCGCGCAAGCCAGCCGTGGGCGCCGGAAAGGCGTCGCGAGCAGGGTCGAGTCCGCCCTGCGCATCGAAGGCCACGCCGGCACTGGCCCACGAACCGCGCTCCTCACACGGGCTTGCCCACGCGCACTATCCGGCGCCTGGTTTGGGCCGCCGGAGACGCTTCGAACAGAACGCCCGTCAGTGGCGAACGATGCGCGCGTACCGCCCGCACACGTCCATTGACGGGACGTTCCACTGCGAACCTATCCCGGCGTGGTCGGATTCCCGGCCGTGACTAGACATCGAGAAAGCTGAGGCTGCGACTGAATCAGACGATGGGTGAGGGCGCCCCGGACGGGTCCTGGTGGCCCCAGTCTCGCGATATGTCCGTCGAGCTGGCGGACCTTGTCGACCATCTCCCGGTCGCGCTCGGCGAGATCCACCGCGTGGTGTTCTCCCGCCCTGATTGGGACAGAGCCCCGCATCGAGTGCGAGTGGCACGCGGGATCCTCAAAGTCGGCTCCTACCCTGGCGAGGGCAATCACCAAATGTGGTTGCGGACGTCGACGCGCAGCATGATGCGGCTGTCGGTGACGGCCCCCGAAGGCTCGTCAGGCCTCGGACGCCGGATCGTGTCGCGACCGCGAGTCGACCGATTGCTGCGACCGGTGACGACGGTGACGACGTGGAGCCGGAGGCCGAGCCCTACTGGCCGGATGACGGGGGATCTTGGTGGCATCCAGACGCGGTAGCTCCCTTCGAACGGATCTAGGAACGCGGCCGCGTCGTACCTTCTGTTATTCGGGGTCGGCGGCTGGTCGCAGAGGTGGGAGATCCCCGCGGGACAGGACGAGTTGATCCGAACCGAGATCTCCCACCTGGGTCAGGAGGGCGTCGGTCGGCTGTCGGTCATCGACTCCCAGACCGAGGCCGTGGCGCTGATCGTCGATGACCTGATCGCCACGATCGATCCCGTCGGCCAGTCGCTCCTCCGCGTCACCGGCAACGGCACCGAACTGCTGCACGCGAGGACGCCGAGCCGCTCGGTCCCGTCGAGCACCGGCACCACGCCCGTGGAGCAGTCCCTCCAACGCGAACCGTGCAACCAAGCCGAGTCCTCAGTCGTGCGCCGTCACTACTCAAGGCCCCGCGGTGACACAGTCTCCGAAGGCCGCGAGAAAGCCATTCGGCAAGCCGGGCGCTGGTCGGGCAGACGCCGAGGCGCGGAACTCAGAGCGGCGCGTAGGGCGGGTCGGTTGCCCGGCCCTGGAAGGCCAGGATCTTGGCATTGAGCACCCGTCCGTCACGGATCTCGATCGCACGGCTCAACGTCTCGTTGGCCTCCCACGCGGTGGGGCCCTCCAAGACCGGCCGCAGGAACGGCCTCAGCGCATCGCTGATGTCCCAGGTCGCGGAGCTCCATAGGTACGACGGGCTGTGATCCACCGCGTAGTAGAGGATGTTCTCTCCCACGACGAAGGTCGGCTCCTCGAAGGTCGTCGGCCGAGCCCAGCTGAAGCCCATGTCCCGGTCGCAGGACACGTCGACGATGACGCTGCCCCGCCGGAAGGCAGCCAGGTCCTCCGTCTGGAGGTAGATGAGCGGGTTGGCGGGGTCCTGAAGGGTGCAGTTGACGACGATGTCGTTCTCCGCCAGGTAGGTCGCCAACGGCTCGCGACCCCGCTCGGTGATCACGTGACTCAGGTGGGCCCCGTCCGGATCGCGATCGAACTGCCGGATCCGCACCGAGTGGATCGGCGAGCCCACCGCTGCGACGTCGCGATTGGTCAGCACTGCGACCTCGTGGACGCCATGGGCGTTGAGCGCGGTCACGGCGCCCCGCGCGGTCGCCCCGAAGCCGATCACCACCGCGCTCAGGCGGCGACCGTAGTCACCGGTCAGCCCCGCCAGCTGCAACGCGTGGAGCACCGAGCTGTAGCCGGCGAGCTCGTTGTTCTTGTGGAACACATGCAACCCGACCGTGCCGGCCCGGGTCCAGTGGTTCATGGACTCGAACGCGATCAGGGTCAGCCCCCGGTCGATCGCGATCTGCGTGAGCTCGCGGTCCTGCACGCAGTGCGGCCAGCCCAACAGCACCTGTCCGGGGCGCAGCGCAGCGACATCCGAGTGCTGAGGCTTCAGGAGCAGCACGACATCGCAGTCCGCGAGGATCTCGTCGCGCGACGCGATCCCGGCCACGTGTGCGCCGAGGGAAGCGTCATCGACCCCGAACCAGGCGCCATACCCCTGCTCGAGCGTGATACAGGCCCTGAGGTCTGCATCGAGATGCGGAATGTGCTCAGGATGGAGGGGCAGCCGGCGCTCGTTCTCCTTCGTCGACGAGCCGATCACACCGAGCCCGAGCAGCGTCACTTCTTCTTCGCGGGGTGGATCTTCTCCGAGAAGGTCTCCGCGGACCCCTTGCTGCGTGCCTCGGCACGCTTCTCCTTGATGGACTTGCCGGACTTCTTGGACATGCTCTGCCGAGGCGACTTGTCGCTCATGTGACATCTCTCTAGGAGGAAGCCTGAACGGCTCCGGATCCCGAGAATACGCCCTGATCCGAGCCGGACGAGATGGCGCGGCCGGGGCTCGACCCCCGCCGGAGCCGGGTCGATTCATCCGGGCAAGCGGATCGCACCCACATCGAGGGCCAGGGACCGGAAGTCGCGCATACCGGTGTCGATCTTCGGTTGGCTGCAGCGGCTACTGCGGACGGCGAACCGCGGCCTCGAACTGCTGCAGCGACCGCTTGACGCTCGTCTCGAAGTCACGCACGACCCGCTTCAGGGACCACACCTCGTCGTCGTGCTTCTCATGCCAATGCCGGTGGCGATAGGAGTCGGCGACCGCCGCCCCGCACTTGCTGCACGTCTCCAGGCCTGCCATTTCGACCTCTCATCCTTGGGCGGCCTGCGTCGTGGTCCAGCCTTGAGACTCCCAAGGTAGCTGCCGAGCAGGAGCGGACTTAGGGCCGCGAATTCGGCGCCCACGCACTCGAAATACCGGCTTGCTCGTGTCAAGACTTTGGTCGCCGTCCCCCCGACGGCCGGTGACCGCCATCGCTGCGTATGTTCGATCGTCGTTTCGGCAGGGGCCCCGCCCCGGGCGGATGTGACCGCGGATAGCAATCGGCGGCGATTCCACTCACGCGCAGCGGTGTACCGGTTCAGCGGACCTCGATAGGGCACCCGCACAGTCTGTCGGCTACCCAGTCTGTACTGCGACATCCTAGCTGCGGTGCCGATGATTCGTCGCGCGGCATCCGGGCAGCGACGAATCACGGTTCTTGGCGCGAGAGGGGGTATGGTGAAGGCCTAAAGCCCCTGTGCGCCTAGACCTTGCCTGCACCGGCATTCGAGGTCGAGCCCTTGGGGGCGCACATGCAGGTAGCAGTTGAAGTTCCGCAGAACCCCGCGCCTGACTGGACCCACGAGGCGGTGTTTGCGTCTGAGCGCCAGAGCGCTGCGCGCGCAAGATCGTTCGTCTCCAGCCGGCTCGTCGATCATCGGCTCCTGAGACTGGTGGATCCGGTTCGAGCGGTCACCAGCGAGCTTTCCGCCAACGCCATTGTTCATGCTCGGACGCCGTTCGCCGTGACCTTGTCGCGCACCGGCCCCGTGGTCCATCTCAGTGTCCAAGATGCCGCGCCCGACTCCCCGGCGGTCCCTTGCTCTGTTCAGGTGATGGCCGAAGGGGGCTACGGGCTGAACCTCGTCGCCACCCTCAGCCACGCCTGGGGCGTGACCACGACCGCGAACCACAGCAAGTGCGTCTGGGCATCATTCGACATCCGGTCGCATGGTGAGCGTGGGTGGTCCTGATCGCCCAGACAGCCCACCCGTGAGGCCGACGAACTTGATCTGGACGAGCGTCCAACGATGCAGACTTTGAGTGTCACGGCCGGCACAGCGGGGAGAGTGATGACGAAAACAACGACAGGTGTCGGGACCTCCCTGACTCTGGTAGCTATAGGAAGCACACGATGACCGCCGCCACCCTTCAGGACCCCAATAGCCAGCCACTCACAACCCTCGACCGGTGCGACCGCTGCGGCGCCCAGGCCTACCTACGGATCCAGCTCGCGGGCGGCAGCGAACTGCTGTTCTGCGCCCATCACTCGCGTGAGCACGAACCTCAGATCCGCCGCATCGCGGTCAGCGTGCACGACGAGACGAGCGAACTGGGTCCGCGGCCGCCGGCCGCCCATGGCTGAACCTTCAGCCCGGCGGCACCTGCCGCGGGCCGTTCTTGTAACTTCTTCACACCAGACAGCCCAGCTAGCCGTCCTGGCCACAAGCGTGCGAGCCAAGCCGAACGCAGACGCAGTCATCTGCTCCGCTCCCCTTCCCCCAACGTCACCCTGTCACCGCACTGGACCCGGGAAATCCTGACGCACAGGCACATCCCTCAAACTGTGCCGGTCCTTCACAGTCCCCACGGTGCTCGACTGCCCCTGCGCCGATTGACCGCGAGAAAGCCCTGCCGAACGCTGTGACCGACACGCCGACCGGACCGGTGCTCGGGGTGCCATGGTCGGCAACGTAAAGCGTCCAACTCTGACCGTCCCAGTAGCGCAATTCGTGGCGGAAAGTCGGGCCCGGGCTCCCAGGACGCGGTCACTACTGCCCGCTGAGCAGGCATATCGGCGGGCTCCACTTCCGCGCCGCCGGGTGAGAGCTCACCGTTACCGGGCCGCAAGTAGTCGTCGGCTGCGGTGACGATGTCGGGGTGCTCGGTAGCGACCCAGTGACGCTTGTTGCCGACAACCAACCGAGTGGCTGGAGCTAACCATGCCTGGTCCCGTGCTAGCCAGCCACATTGGAACAGGCAGCCGGATCTATCGAAGTCCGAGTGTCGAGTCCCGGTCCGGGACTCGACGCACGAAGAGCCCCGGACCGCGTATGCGGTCGGGGCTCTTTGTGGTGAAGTCAGGAGACGCGGACGTTCTCGGCCTGCGGACCCTTGGGGCCAGCGGTCACGTCGAACTCGACCTTCTGGTTCTCGTCGAGCGACTTGTAACCACTCGACTGGATGGCGGAGTAGTGGACGAAGACGTCCTCGCCGCCGCCGTCCTGCGCGATGAAGCCGAAACCCTTCTCGGCGTTGAACCACTTGACGGTTCCCTGAGTCATGTTCAGTTCCCTTGTTCGTGCCGAGGACAATCTGCCCTCCAGCTGCTGAAGACATCCACCCGTGCTGATGTTCAGCGAACCGAAAACCAGGAGTACGAGATACGAGCCGCGACATCTTGCCGCGGCCAGGGCGGCTTGCAGAGCCCGCCCCTTCAACAGTTCCCACTGTAGGGCATCGGGTACGTGTTCATGGCATCGGCGAATCCCCCACGCGCCAGCCGCACGACCGCGGACTGCGTCACCGCGCCCTTCGACCGCGAACGGCCCAGTCCCAGCGTTAGGCAGGCTGCCCCCGGCGGCCCGCTCCGAAGGCTTTCCACTCGCTGTCCGCGGCGATCAGGCCTCTGCGGGAGATGGTGCGGATACGTCGGTTGTGTTTGATCTGGGCGGAGACGGGCTCGATGCTCGGGGCTCTCTTCTTGTTGGCCCTGCGACCGCGGGGACTGTCGAGTTTGGCGATCATCGTGGTGGTCAGCGGCTCGGGACCACCAGCTCGGCGTCGTCGCAGGAGTTGGTTGACTCGTGCCCTGGTCACTCCGAGTTGCCTGGCTGCGGTAAGGGCGTCGATCTCGCCGGCCTCGACACGGTCGAGGATCGCGGAGGCTGGGATCATCGCCGTTCCCTGCCACGCACAGGACGCCAGCGCACAACCCGCGTGGAACGGATGAACGTCGTTGCGCGTACCGAAACCTCGGCAGTTGACGAAGAGGTGGGCGCGATCTGCGGATCCACCCACAACACCGGCCGGCCAGCGGATCATCGAGCAGCACGGGTGCGCTGCCGTCCGGAAGGCGTGAGCCCGTTCAGGTCTCAACGGCCAGCCGTCGGAATTCCCCTGTCCAAGACGGAGACGGAGGGCATCAGCCCTGCGCTGCCACGCGCAGGACCCGGTCCAGCATCTCCTGGGGGTTGAACTCCGGCGGTGGCTGCCGTGGCGGGAAGTCAACGAATGTGGCGGCGTGCTGCTGCACCAGCGCGGCGGCGGGCAGAACTGTCCAAAGCTTCTCACCGGCATACAGCGGGTAGCCCGGCGCGTCCACGTGCTGCTCCAGCGGGTCGACCCGCAGGTTCACCGGTCGAGGAACCGTGGGCCGCAGCATCGCGCCGGCGAACCAGTCGTCCTTGATCAGGAAGTGCACCTTCCAGTTGTTGTAGCGCAGGGCGAAAAGGTCGTGCTCGCCGTAGTAGAAGAACTCGTGGCGCGCTGACTGCTCGGTCTCCCCGCTCAGGTACGGGAGCTGGTTGTACCCGTCCACATGCACCCGGAAGTGCTTCTCGCCCGACTCGTAGCCCTCGAGCAGCTGCTCCTTGATGTCGGGGACGCCGGCGGCGGCCATGATCGTCGGCACGACGTCCTCGAGGGAGAAGATGCCGTTGAGGACCTGGCCGGCGGGGATCGTCCCCGGCCAGCGTATGACGAACGGCGCCCGGAACCCGCCTTCCCAACCCAACCCCTTCTCGCCCCGGAACGGCGAGGTCCCCCCGTCGGGCCAGCTGAACTTCTCGGCGCCGTTGTCGGTGGCGAAGACGACCACGGTGTTGTCGGCGATGCCCAGGTCGTCGAGTTTTTTCAGAAGCTCCCCGACGACCCAGTCGAGCTCGGCCATGCCGTCGGCGTACACGCCGAGTCCGGTCTTGTCCTTCCAGCGCTCCGACAGGTGCGTCCACACGTGCATCCGGGTGGTGTTGTGCCAGAGCAGGAACGGCTGCTCGGCGTCGTGGGCGCGGTCGATGAAGTCGAGCGAACGCTCCAACAGGTCGTCTTCCACCGTCTCCATTCGCTTGCGGGTCAAGGGTCCGGTGTCCTTGATCGTCTGCTTGCCGACCCGTCCGAACCGCGCGTCCTCTGTGGCGTCGTCTACGTCGGTGGCCTGGCACTCGAGGACCCCGCGGGGGACGAAGAATTCCTGAAAGATCGGCAGGTCCTTCGGGTAGTCGGGCTGCTCTGGCTCCTCCTCCGCGTTGAGGTGGTAGAGGTTGCCGTAGAACTCGTCGAAGCCGTGCACGGTGGGCAGGAACTCGTTGCGGTCACCGAGATGGTTCTTGCCGTGCTGGGCCGTCATGTAGCCCAGGGGCTTGAGCAGCTCGGCCAGAGTCGGGTCTTCGGGCTGGAGCCCCTGCTTGGCTCCCGGCAGTCCGACGGTCGTCAGGCCCGTGCGCATCGGGATCTGCCCGGTTATGAACGCCGCACGCCCCGCCGTGCAACTAGCTTGCGCGTAGGCGTCGGTCAACATCGCGCCCTGGGCTGCGAGGCGATCTATGTTGGGCGTCTTGGTGCCCATCAACCCACGGTGGTAGGCGCCCACATCGAGCCAACCGATGTCATCGGCCAAGATGAGGAGCACGTTCGGCTTGTCTGTGGGCACCGGTGCCGCTCCTTCAGTGAGGGATAGCGGCGAGCGTGGTCGGGCAGGCCACCTGTTGACGCCTCACCCCACCCGGCACGCCGACGTGAATGGCCTCCACTGTGTGACCCAGACAAGGCCACTGCCTCATCCAAGGCGGGTGAGCCGCAGCCCGCCAGCGCGACCAGGTCGCACCTCAGCCTGACTCGCACGGCGGCGGTGATGATACGTCGCCCGCGCGGGCACGACCGCCCTCGGTTCTTCCCTGCGCTGAGTTCCGCCTCTGGACCTTCGGTAACCTCTGGGTTACGGTGTGGTGCAAGAGGAGGCTTCATGCCCACGCACCCGCTCGACGCGCTCGGTGACCCCCGTCGTCGAGAAGTGCTCGCCCTGCTCGGCGAGGGTGGCCGGCCGGTCCACGAGATCGCCGCTGAGATGCCCATCAGCCGGCCCGCGGTCTCCCGGCACCTGCGGATCCTGAAGGAGAGCGGGCTGGTCGTCGAGCGCTCCGAGGGCACCCGCCGGATCTACCAGCTGGCCGACGAGGGTGCGGCCGCCGTGCAGGACTACCTCAGCTCGGTGTGGGGAGAGGCCGCGGCGCGGTTCCGGTTGCTCGCGGAGAACACCGAGCCCGAGGACAGCCGGTGACCGGGCCGGTGACCGGGCCGGTGACCGGGCCGGTGACTGAGCCGGTGACTGAGCCGCTGGAGATCACCTTCGACGTCGAGGTGGCCCAGCGGCACGCCTTCGAGACCTGGACGGTGCGGTTCGGTAGCTGGTGGCCGCGCAGCCACACCGTCAGCGGTCACCACGACGCGGAGGTCGAGCTGCAGCCGCACCTGGGCGGTGCGATCGGCGAGCGGCTGCCCGACGGCACCCACCACACATGGGGCCGGGTGACCACCTGGGACCCGCCCGAGGAGTTCAGCTACGACTGGCACTTCGGTCGTGCGACCGCCGACGCCACCCGGGTCCGCGTCCGGTTCGTTGCGCTCGCCGAGGACCGCACACGCGTCGAGATCCGCCACGACGGATGGGACGCCCTCGGTGAGCAGGCGGCGACCTGGCGAGAGCGGAACGTCGGTGGCTGGCAGGGGATGCTTCCGCACTACGTTGGCCAGCTCGAGAAGGAGACACGATGAGCAAGGGCACCAAGGACGACCCCTGGCAGCTGACGACGGCTCCGGGCTCCTCGACGTACACGATGTGGCGCGACGAGGCGGGTGACCCGCCGGCGCTGGTCTGCCAGGTCGGGTCGACGACGCTGAAGTACCGGCTCGAGGCGGTCGAGGACCTGCACCGCTGGCTGCTGGAGCAGGGTGACTGGGCCGACCTGGGCGCCGCCGACGAGCAGAAGGACGCTACCCCCGGCACCGTCGAGGCGTTCGGCCGCGCCGAGGACAACCCGGCCGGCGGCTGGTACGGGCTGCGCAAGGGCTACCGCGGCAGGTTCGGCATGTACCTCCCGCCTCTGCTCGAGCAGTTGGGTCTGGCTCAGCTGACGCACGAGAAGCGCAACAATCGCGTGCGGGCAGTGCGGGCCTGACGTGGTTGCGGACATCTGGCCCACGATCCACGCCGAGCGGCGCGCGCTCGCCGACGACCTCGACGGCCTCACTCCCGCGCAGTGGCAGAGTGCGTCGCTGAGCGAGGGCTGGACCGTGCACGACGTCCTGGCCCACCTGCTGGTCCTGGCGGGAATGACGCCGTTCAAGTTCGTCGCCCGGTTCGCCGGCGCGGGGTTCAACTTCGCCCGATACGCCGACCAGGGAATCGCCCGTCAGCGGCGGCCAGACCCGGCGCAGACCCTCGCTGCCTTCCGGGCCGCGCAGGATCACACCACCGCGCCACCGGGGCCGGTGGAGACCTGGGTCGGCGAGCACCTCGTCCACGGCGAGGACATCCGGCGCCCCTTGGGCATCACGCGCAGCTACCCGATGGACGCGGTGCTGGGCACTCTGGATTTCTACCAACGCAGCCAGCCGATCATCGGCGGCCGCGACCGGGTCGCCGGGCTGACCCTGCGGGCCACTGACGCCGACCACAGCGTCGGCAGCGGACCCGAGGTGACCGGCCCCGCACTCGACCTGGTGCTGGCGGCAACCGGCCGCCGAGCGGGCTGGGCCACCCTCGCCGGACCCGGACTCGAGACCCTGAAGTGCCGGGGCTGAGGCACCGTAGGGTTCCCGAAAGGACATCCTTCTTCACCGGCGGCGGCTGTCGCATCGGCTCGACGATGGCCAAGGCGCTCGAAGACGTCACTACACGACGGTCATCCTCGACAACGCCGTCAACGGGCCGCACGCTTGGTCAGCGACCGGACCCTCTACGAGAGCGACATCGCCGACCGCGCCCAGGTCAGCCGGATCGTCGGGGACAGGCTCGGCGGACCACCTGGCGGCCGACGAGCGTTGATCTCTGGGTCGGCGGTAAAGAGGTCGCCCGATCCGGCTTCCATGGACTCTCGCTAGCGTTCGGTGATCTTCGCGACGAAGCTCGCTTCGCACGCTTTCGAGGCAATGTCATCAGACACTGGCCGCGCATGGTCATCGGGCGATGCGGTCGCACACCCAACCCCAGTCGATCCTCTCCTGCTCCAGTCGGACTCGCTGGCCGAGAGCGTCGGTGACCCGGTCCATGAGCGTCGACTGCGTTTGCGGGAGCCAGGCGCGCAGGCGGTCGAGGATGGCGAAGCCGTGGGTGTCGATGTCGCCCCAGTAGGTGAGATCGACGTCAACGAGCCACGGGAGACTTCCGACCCGGTCGATGTCAAAGCCCTTGCCCCAGATGACGATGCCGTCCCGAGGAACGTCGACGCTCAGGAGGTGCGCGTTGAGCCCGGCGAGGCTCACACCCTTTCTCCTCGAGTAGACCGGGACGGTCGTCGCGGGCCGCCGCGCTGACCAGGATGTCGCCGATCGGGAGTGCACCCGGCGCTCAGGAACCCACCGGCGTTGATCTCCGCCGCGTTTGAAGCCTCTCGATTCAGGTCTCGATCACTCGGCGTTGCCCCACAGAGTGCGGAGGTCCCCTGCGATGTCGTTGAGCATGGCTCGGCAGTCGTCGACCCGGGCACCCATCCAGAGGA
>JAWWPF010000338.1:0-3381 GCA_033850795.1 Nocardioidaceae bacterium
CCCGCCCCGCCGCCGGGTCGAGCCGGGTTCCGCGGTGCGGTACCCTCGGGGCATGTGCAAGCGCCTTCTTCTTGGCCGGCCGCGTTGATCGACGCCCGATAGGGCAGGACATCGACGCGGCTACCCCTCGTTCCCGAGGGGTTTTTTTGTGCCCACCCGCAGCGCGAGCAGGAGACGACTGAGATGACCGAGCAGGAGCACCGGGGGGACCGGGCCCCGGCGTACGACGTGGCGGCGACCCAGGACAAGTGGCGCAAGGTCTGGGACGACCTGAACCCGTTCCAGGCGGCCGACGACGGGTCCAAGGAGCGCCGGTACGCGCTGACGATGTTCCCCTACCCCAGCGGGGACCTGCACATGGGTCACGCCGAGGTGATGGCCCTGCACGACGTGATCGCCCGCTACTGGTGGCAGCGCGGGTATGACGTCCTGAACCCGATCGGCTGGGACTCCTTCGGCCTGCCTGCGGAGAACGCTGCGATCCGCCGCGACGAGCACCCGGCGACGTACACCTATGCCAACATCGAGACGCAGGCGGAGTCGTTCCGCCGCTACGCCATCTCCTTCGACTGGTCGCGGCGGCTGCACACCAGCGACCCCGAGTACTACCGGTGGACGCAGTGGCTGTTCCTGCGGTTCCGCGAGCGGGGCCTGGCGTACCGGAAGTTCTCGCCGGTGAACTGGTGCCCCAACGACCAGACCGTGCTGGCCAACGAGCAGGTCGTGGCGGGCCGCTGCGAGCGCTGCGGCGCCGAGGTGACCAAGCGCGAGCTGTCCCAGTGGTACTTCCGGGTCACCGAATACGCCCAGCGGCTGCTGGACGACATGGAGCAGCTGAAGGACACCTGGCCCGAGCGGGTGCTGGCGATGCAGCGGAACTGGATCGGGCGGTCGGTCGGCGCGCACGTGGAGTTCGAGCTGCGCCTGCACCCCTCGACGGGCTCGGGGCAGCCGGTGACGCGGCCGCTGACGGTCTACACGACCCGCCCGGACACGTTGTACGGAGCGACGTTCATGGTGGTCGCCGCGGACGCGCCGCTGGCCCAGGAGATCTGCGCCGCCGAGCAGCGCGGGGCCTACGAGGCCTACCTGGCCGAGGTGCGCAAGGCCTCCGACATCGAGCGCCTGTCCACGGACCGCCCGAAGACCGGCGTCGACCTGGGCGTGCGGGCCGTGAACCCGGCGACCGGCGAGGAGATCCCGGTCTGGGCCGCCGACTACGTGCTGGCCGACTACGGCACCGGCGCGATCATGGCCGTCCCGGCCCACGACCAGCGCGACCTGGACTTCGCGCGGCAGTTCGGCCTGCCGGTGCGGCGGGTCGTCGACACGGGCGAGCCGAACCCCGAGGAGACCTACGTCGCCACCACCGGCGACGGCACCTACGTCAGCTCCGGCGACCTGGACGGCCTGAGCGACAAGGCCGCCGGGATCGCGCGGATCGTGTCCCGGCTGGAGGCCGAGGGCCGGGGCGCCGGCGCGGTGAACTTCCGGCTGCGGGACTGGCTGCTGTCGCGGCAGCGGTTCTGGGGCTGTCCGATCCCCATCGTGCACTGCGGCGCCTGCGGTGAGGTTCCGGTGCCGGACGACCAGCTGCCCGTCGTACTGCCGGACCTGCGGGGAGCCGACCTCAAGCCGAAGGGCACCTCGCCGCTGGCGGCCGCCGAGGAGTGGGTGAACGTCGAGTGCCCGTCGTGCGGCGGTCCGGCGAAGCGTGACACCGACACGATGGACACGTTCGTCGACTCCTCGTGGTACTTCCTGCGCTACTGCTCGCCGCACTACACCGAGGGACCGTTCGACCCGGACGCCGTGCGCAACTGGATGCCCGCCGAGCAGTACGTCGGTGGGGTCGAGCACGCGATCCTGCACCTGCTGTACAGCCGGTTCTTCACGAAGGTCCTGTTCGACATGGGCATGGTCGACTTCGAGGAGCCCTTCAAGGCGCTGCTGAACCAGGGCCAGGTCATCAACGGTGGCAAGGCGATGAGCAAGTCGCTGGGCAACGGGGTGGACCTCGGTGAGGTCATCGACGAGTACGGCGTGGACGCCGTACGCCTGACGATGGTGTTCGCGGGGCCGCCCGAGGAGGACATCGACTGGGCCGACCTGTCACCCGGAGGGTCCCTGCGGTTCCTGCAGCGGGCGTGGCGGCTGAGCGGGGACGTGACCTCGGCGGCCGGCACCTCGCCGGAGGGCGGCGACCTGGCGCTGCGCAAGGCCACCCACAAGACCGTGCACGAGGCCGAGCAGCTGATGGACTCGCACCGCTTCAACGTGCTCGTGGCCCGGGTGATGGAGCTGGTGAACGTGACCCGCAAGGCGATCGACTCCGGCTGCGGACCCCAGGACCCGGCGGTCCGGGAGGCGACCGAGACCGTCGCGATCCTGCTGAGCCTGGTCGCGCCGTACACCGCTGAGGAGATGTGGGCGCGGCTGGGTCACCAGCCCACCGTCGCGCTGGTCGGCTGGCCGACGGTCGACCCCGCCCTGCTGGTCGAGGACTCGATCACCGCGGTCGTGCAGATCCAGGGCAAGCTGCGGGCGAAGCTGCAGGTGAGCCCGGACATCTCCGCGGCCGACCTGGAGGCCGCCGCGATGGCCGACGGTGCGGTGCAGCGGTCACTGGAGGGCAGGACGGTCCGGAAGGTGATCGTGCGGGCGCCGAAGCTGGTCAACATCGTCGCCGGCTGACGGTCTCTCGGGGGTTGGGCTGACCGGGTCTCACAGCGTTGCCAGGGCCGCCTGGATCTCCTGCTCACCGGCGAGGAGGTCGAAGGCGGTGCCGACCGTGCCGTCGGTCTGCAGCACCTCGGCGATCACCGCGGCCACGTCGGCGCGCGTGACGGCTCCCCGGTCGAGGGTGCCGACCTGCACCCGACCGGTGGCCGGGTCGTCGGTGAGCCGTCCGGGGCGGACGACCGTCCAGCGCAGGTCGCGGGCCATCAGGTCCTCGTCGGCCGCCTTCTTGGCCCGAAGGTAGACCTGGAACACGTCGTCGCTGTCCGGGTCGGCGCGGTCGGTGCCCATCGCGGAGATCATCACGTAGCGACCGACGCCGGCCCGCTCGGCCGCGTCCGCGAGGAGCACGGCGGCGCCCCTGTCGACGGTCTCCTTGCGGGCCGCGCCGCTGTTGGGGCCACCTCCTGCGGCGAAGACCACCGCGTCGGCCCCTCGCAGGGCCTCGGCGACCCGGTCGGCGTCGGTGTGCTCGAGGTCGAGGACCACCGCCTCCGCGCCGGTCCGTTCCACGTCCGCCACGTGCGCGGGGTTGCGAACGATCCCGACGGGGGAGTCGCCCCGGTCGGCGAGGACCCTCTCGAGCAGGAGTGCGATCTGGCCGTGTCCTCCGGCGATGACGACGCGCATCAGGGTCCTTTC
>JAWWPF010000010.1:0-22345 GCA_033850795.1 Nocardioidaceae bacterium
GCCTACGGTGGCGGGATGGACCTACGCGTCTTCACCGAGCCGCAGCAGGGAGCGACGTACGACGACCTGCTGGCCGTCGCCCGGCACACGGAGGAGCTGGGCTTCGACGCGTTCTTCCGCTCCGACCACTACCTGGCCATGGGCACCGACGGGCTGCCCGGTCCCACCGACGCCTGGCTGACGCTGGCGGCCCTGGCGCGGGACACCTCCCACGTCCGGCTGGGCACCTTGATGACCTCGGCGACCTTCCGGCTGCCGGGACCGCTGGCCATCTCGGTGGCCCAGGTGGACCAGATGAGCGGCGGGCGCGTGGAGCTCGGGATCGGCGCCGGATGGTACGAGGAGGAGCACGCCGCCTACGGCATCCCCTTCCCCGGCACCGGTGAGCGCTTCGACCGGCTCGAGGAGGCGCTCGCCGTGGTGACCGGGCTCTGGACCACGCCGGCCGGTGAGCGCTTCCGCTTCGACGGGACGCACTACCGGCTCCGCGACTCCCCCGCGCTCCCCAAGCCCGTCCAGAGCCCGCACCCACCGGTGATCGTCGGCGGGAAGGGGAAGCGCCGGACGCCCGCCCTCGCCGCCCGCTACGCCGACGAGTTCAACGTCCCCTTCGACTCGGTGGACACCACCCGTGACCTGTTCCGCCGGGTCCGCGACGCCTGCGACGCGGCCGGGCGGGACGCCGACGAGCTGGTGTACTCCAACGCCCTGGTGCTCTGTGTCGGCTCCGACGCGACGGAGCTCGCCCGCCGCGCCGCGGCCATCGGGCGCGAGGTCGACGACCTGCGCGAGAACGACCTGGCGGGGACGCCTGCCGAGGTGGTCGACCGGCTCGGCGCCTACGCCGACGCAGGGTCCTCGAGGATGTACCTCCAGGTCCTGGACCTCGCGGACCTCGACCACCTCGACCTCGTCGCCGCCGAGGTCCGACCCCGGCTCTGAGCGTTCCTCAGGCCGGCTGCGCGCGCTCGTACTGCTGCGGCCAGCGCACCCCGTCGCCGGGCTGCACGCCCAGCCGGTGCGCCGCCAGCAGCGGCCAGTGCGGGTTGCGGAGCATCGCCCGCGCCAGGAGCACGACGTCGGCGCACCCGGCGGCGACCACCTCCTCGGCCTGCTCCGGCTCCGTGATCATCCCGACGGCGCCGGTGGCGATCCCGGCCTCGGAGCGCACGCGCCGGGCGAAGTCGACCTGGTACCCAGGACCCACCGGGATCCGGACGTCGGCGACGTTGCCGCCGCTGGACACGTCGACCAGGTCGACGCCGTGCTCGCGCAGCAGCCCGCCCAGCCGCACCGAGTCCTCGACGTCCCAGCCGCCGTCGGCCCAGTCGGTGGCCGAGATCCGCACGACCAGCGGCATGCCCTCCGGTATGGCGGCCCGCACCGCGTCGACCACCTCGAGCAGCAACCGGGCGCGGTTCGCGAAGCTGCCGCCGTACTCGTCGCTGCGGAGGTTCGAGAGCGGGGACAGGAACTGGTGCAGGAGGTAGCCGTGCGCGGCGTGCACCTCGAGGACGTCGAAGCCTGCGGCAACTGCACGCCGGGCCGCGGCGCCGAACGCGTCGACCACCTCGGCGATGCCTGCCGCGTCCAGCTCGCGCGGGTCCGCACGCAGGCCCGGGAACGCGGAGGCGGACGGAGCGACGGGCTGCCAGCCACCGTCCTCGTCGGCCACCGGCCCGCGACCCAGCCACGGGGCCAGGGTCGACGCCTTGCGCCCGGCGTGCGCGAGCTGCATTCCCGCCCGCGCACCCTGGCCGTGCACGAAGTCCACGATCCCCGCCCACCCCGCCTGCTGGGCGTCGTTCCAGATGCCGGCGTCCTGCGGAGAGATCCGTCCCTCGGGGAGCACCGCGGAGGCCTCGGTGAAGACCAGCCCAGCACCACCGCGTGCGAACGAGCCGAGGTGGGCGAGGTGCCACTGGTCCGGCAGGCCGTCGACCGACGAGTACTGGCACATCGGTGAGACCCAGACCCGGTTGCGGATCACGAGGTCACGCAGCTGGATCGGCTCGAAGAGCAGGCTCATGGGGTAGGGCTCCTGGTGGGGGTGCCGGGCTGGTACCCCGATCCCAACAGTGAGCCACCTGGAGGCTATTCCAGCCCTCAGCCCACGTGGACGCTCAGGTTGATGCTCTTCTGGGGGGCGTAGCGGTCCTCGCCGGCGAAGACCACCTTCCAGATCCGGGAGATCTTCGGGTGCACCACGAGGGCGTGCCGCCCGCTCGCCACGGTGGTGCTGGAGCCGACGTAGATCCACCGGGTGTGGCCGGGGGTGCGCTTGTAGTAGCTGACCGCCCGGTCCGGCACCCCGAGCGACCCCGCCTTGAGGTACCCGTAGAGGGTCAGCGCGCTGCCCCTGGTCACCGTGCCCACGCGCTTGCGGAGGTCCAGGGACACCTTGGCGGGCGACGGCGTGGTCACCCGGACGACCGGGGACACCGACAGCGCGTAGCTCTTGGTGAGCGCGAACCTCGCCTGGTAGTCGCCGCTCGCGACCACCTTCGACGAGACGAAGTAGCGACCCCTGCGCCCGGTGGCGTCCTCGCCGACCTTGGCCCACGTCGACGAGCCCAGCGCCCTCCTCCAGACCGAGACGGTGTGCCGGGGCAGCACCGCCGCGACCGGGGCCGTGGTCTTCAGGGTGCCGGCGAAGCGCACGGTCTGGTCGATCGCTGGCGCGGTCGTGGCCGGCTTCAGGGTCAGGGCGGTCGGCGCGACCGGCGGCACGGTCGGTCCGGGCGGCACCGGACCGGTGGAGTCACTCGAGGTGTTGGCGAGCTTGGCCAGCTGCGCCGCGCTGCCGTTGAACTTGTTCATGTCCACGTTGCCCGCGATCCCGGACACCCGTCCGGTGCTGGTGCGCTGCCAGAACGTCCAGGTGCTCCAGCCGCCCGGCACCCGCGGCGAGCTGACCCCGTAGTTGGCGACCCACAGCGGGTAGTGGTGGAACGCGGTGCTGTTGCCCATCTGGCTCTCCCAGAAGCTGGGCGAGACGTAGATGATCGGGGTCCGGCCGGTGAGCCGCTCCACCGTGGTGAGCCAGTCCGACACCCAGGACCGCAGCGCGGTCACACCGAGCGTCCCGCTGGCCTCGAGGTCGAGCACCGGGGGCAGGTCGCCCTTGTCCGAGAAGGTGCCTGCCTTGGACACGAAGTACTTGGCCTGCGTCACCGCGGAGCCGACGGTGGGCCGGGCGAAGTGGTAGGCGCTGCGGTAGATCCCCTGCTGCTCCGCGCCTGCCCAGTTGCCCTTGAGGGTCGGGTCGGCGTACGTCGATCCCTCGGTGGCCTTCATGAACGCGAAGGTCACCCCCACGGAGCTCACCTTCGACCAGGAGACCGTGCCCTGGTGATGCGAGATGTCGATTCCGTCGGCGTAGGCCAGCGCCGAGGCGGTGACCGCCGACGCGGCGGTCAGGAGCACGACGAGGGAGCGCGCGCTCCGACGTACGGCGGCGAGGTTTCGAGTCACGGGGGTTCCTCCGAGCGTCCCAGGGCCGCGGTCACGGCACCATCTCTCGTACAGGTCAACCCAAGGAGGCTAGCCCGACGATGCGGACGTTTGGGGCAAAAGACGTGATTATGTCACTTCTGACACTACTTTCACAGGCGACACACCGGCACCACCGGTCACACCTCCCGGGGACGGTCTTACCCGCCGGGAGTTAACCTCGGCCCCGCGACCCCCTCACTTGAATGGGGTCCCGGGGCCGCGGCGTGTGGTCGGGCTCTCGATGGCCTACTTGATGCCCGTGTTGGCGACCCCCTGCACGATCTGGCGCTGCAGCACCAGGAAGACCGCGAGCAGCGGCAGGATGCCGAGGACCGCAGAGGCCATGGTCTCGGCGTACTGGATGGCGGCGCCACCGATGAGGCCCTGAAGGCCGACCGGGATCGTCTGCGACTTCGTCTGGGTGAGGACCAGCAGCGGCCAGAGGAAGGCGTTCCACGACGTGATGAACGTGAGGATCGCGACTGCGGAGATGGCCGGCCGGCACAGCGGCATGACGACCTGGTAGTACACCCGCCACCAGCTCGCCCCGTCGAGCCGGGCGGCCTCGATCAGTGCGACCGGGATCCCCTTGATGAAGGCGTGGAAGACGAAGACAGCAACCGGGAGCGCGACCGCGGGCAGGACGATGCCCCAGTACGTGCCCAGCAGGTGGAGGGCCCGGAACTCCATGAACTGCGGGAGGACCAGCGCCTCGGTGGGCAGCATCAGGCCGGCCAGGATCAGAGCGAAGACGGCGTACTTTCCGCGGAAGTTCAGGTTCACCAGGGCGAACGCCACCATCGAGCAGACGATCACCGTGAAGATGACCGCGAGCGTCGAGATGATGAAGCTGTTGATGTACCACCACCCGATCGGGCTGGACTTCCACGCCGCGCGGTAGGCGTCGAAGTTCCAGTTGCTCGGCCAGATGTTCATCGGGTGGGCGGAGATGTCGTTGTCGGGGCGCAGGGAGGTGATCAGCGCCCACAGGAACGGCACCAGCCAGATGAGTGCGAACAGGGTCAGGCAGGTGGCGGCGAGGCGGTTGAACGCCTTGCCGCCCTGGTCCGGCTTGTCCCTGGTGCTGCGGTGCGAGCCGGCGGTGGTCCTCGGTGCGGCGACGGTGCTCATCTTCTCGGTTCCCTTCAGGCGTTCGCGCGGTTGGAGGCACGCCGGTTGCGCAGGAGGGCCCACGCAGCGGAGATGACGACGAGGATCACGAAGTACACCATCGTCGCGGCCGCCGCGTAGCCGCCGCGGTAGGAGGTGAACCCGGTGTCGTAGATGTACTGGATCACCGGCCGGGTCGTGTAGTTCGGGCCGCCGGCCAGCAGGACGAAGATCTGGTCGAAGACCTTCAGGGACGCCAGGACCTGCAGGATCAGCACCAGGCTCATCGTGGGAGCCAGCAGCGGGACGGTGATCGAGCGGATCTGCTGCCAGGGTCCGGCACCGTCGATGGCGGCCGCCTCGTAGACCTCCTCCGAGATGTCCTGGATCGCGGCCGTGTAGAGGATGAAGTTGAAGCCGAAGGTCCACCACAAGGTCAGCAGGACGACCGCGAACCAGGCACCCGACGTGCTGCCCAGGAAGTTCGGGGCGGTCAGTCCGAACCAGCCGAAGGCGTTCGTGACCAATCCGGTCTGCGGCGTGTACATGAACGCGAAGATCAGGCAGACCGCGGTCGACGGTACGACGTACGGCGCGAAGAAGGCCAGCCGGTAGAACCACCGGCCCCGCGCGATCCGTGAGGCGAGGATCGCGAAGAGCAGCGGCAGCAGGACCAGGAGCGGTGTGGTCAGCAGCGTGAACAGGACCGAGTGCCACATCGAGGCCCAGAAGGCGCCGGTCGACAGCACGTCGGCGTAGTTGGAGAGGCCCACGAAGCTGCCCACGCCGGACTTGACCGTGGTGGTGTTGAAGAGGCTGATCACGATCCCGATGAGGACGGGTCCGATCAGGAAGGCCACGTAGAGGACGAGGAAGGGTGTGGCGAACAGCCATCCCGCCTTGTTCTCCCCGCTCGGTCCCCTGCGTTGGGAAGTGCTTCGGATTGCGTCATCGACCTCTGCCGAGGGAGAGGCGACTGCTGCGCTCGTCATTCTGGGTCTCCTACCTGACGGGTGGGCGAGCGGTGGAGAACTGCTTGAGGCTCGAGGTCATGGAGGCGACACCGGCCTTGGGGCTCGTGCCGCCGGACAGGACGCTGGAGATGACCGATCCCATGGCGGTCTGGAAGTCCGAGCCGGCGCCGGTGTACCAGCCAGCCGGGTCGTAGACGGCGTTGAACGCGGCCTGGATGTAGTTGCTCTGCGGCTGCTGCTTCAGGAAGGCCTTGCTCTTCTGCACCGGGAGCCAGGCAGGGATGTGACCGCCTCCGGCCCAGATGGCGCTCTCGTCGAGCATCCCCTTGATGAAGTTGACGGCGTTCGTCATACGCGCCGCGGAGCGCCCGGCGCTCCTCGGGATGACCAGGGAGTGCGAGTCCGCGTAGGCGACCGGCTTGGGTCCCAGCAGGGCCGGGAAGGGGACCACGTTGAAGTCCAGCGTCTTGCCGTCGGACTGCTTGACCCCGCGGTAGGTCGGGATCTGCCACTCGCCGTCGAAGAGGAACCCCACCTTGCCCTGGCTGAAGAGGGTGGTGGCCGTCGTACTCGTGGAGTTGGCCGGCATGAGCTTCTTGGACGTGAGCTCACGCAGGAACGCGAAGCTCTCCTCCATCGCGTTGCGGTCGATGTTCACCTTCGTGCCCGCGTCGGTGACCATGGGCCCGGCGAGCCCGGAGTACACCATGGTGAAGAAGCGCCAGCAGGTCGACGGGTCCGCCGTGATGGAGCACACCGCACCGAAGGACGACCCGCCGGCGTCCTTCATCGCCTTGACGGCGTTGAGGAAGTCGTCCTTGCCCTTCATCGGCTTCAAGCCCTTGCCGTCGGCGGTGGCCAGGCCGGCCTTCTTGGCCAGGGCGACGTTGTAGAAGAGCACGAACGGATGCGTGTCGAGGGGCACCGCGTAGGTGGTGCCGTTCACGGTCGCCTTCGACCAGGCGGCCGGGGTGAACTTGTCCTTGGTGATGCCCAAGCCGGTGAACTGGTCGGTGTCCACCGGCTCCAGCAGGCCGGCCTGCGCCAGCAGCGGCAGCCGGGACAGGTGGGAGATCGCCACGTCCGGCGGTCGTCCGCTCGAGGCTGCCAGCGCCAGCTTCGTGTAGTAGGGGTTCCCCCAGGACAGCAGCGTGGCCTCGACCGACCTGCCGGTCGTCTGCTGCCACTTCTGGACCATCGTGGCCATGTTGGCGCCGTCACCACCGCCGAACAGGTGCCAGTAGATGACGTCCGCCGTGGCCGGCTGGCCACCGGTGAGGCTGCTCGCGACCGGGGAGCCGCACGCCGACAACACCCCCGCGAGCGTGAGGCCGCCGCCGGCGGCCAAGAACTGACGACGAGACATCGATGGGCTCATGCGCTTCCACTTCCCTGTGTTTGCCTGTGGTATGCAGCACACGCATAACAATTTGTCCGCCGGATGGGTGTTTCCGACGCAACAGGGGGTACCAAACCGGGCTTTGTGGACAGGGAAGTGCGTGGAAGGGTGAGATGCCTCTTCTGCCACCATGAGGTACGGCGGCGCGGTGCCGGATCCCACCACGACGACCCCAGGAGGATCTGCTCGTGAGAGCGACACAGCAAGACGGTTCCTACCCCCGGCCCATGCTCTGCCGGGAGCAGTGGCTCAGCCTCGACGGCACCTGGGACTTCACCCACGACGACGCCGACGCGGGGCTGGGGGCCGGCTGGTTCGACCCCTCGATCACCGAGCCGTTCACGCGGCGGATCGAGGTTCCCTACCCGCCCGAGTCCCCCGCGTCGGGGATCGGGGCGCGCGGCTTCCACCCCGTCGTCTGGTACCGCCGGACCGTCACCGACGAGGACCTCGGCGCCGGCGACGGTCGCCGCTCGCTGATCCACTTCGGCGCCGTGGACTACCACGCCCGGGTCTGGCTCGACGGCCGGCTGGTCGCCACCCACAGCGGTGGGCAGACCCCCTTCACCGCCGACGTCACCGAGGCGCTCGCCGCCGGGGACGGACCCGCGGAGCACGTCCTCGTGGTGAGGGCCGAGGACGACCCGCATGCCCTCGACCAGCCGCGGGGCAAGCAGGACTGGCGCGAGAAGCCCCATGGCATCTGGTACGAGCGGACCACGGGGATCTGGCAGCCGGTTTGGTGCGAGAGCGTGCCAGAGGAGCACGTCGTCGACCTGGCCTGGTCCTCCGACATCTCCGCCGGCCTCGTGCACGCCGAGGTGGCCCTTCCTGCCGCGCCACGCCGACCGCTGGTCCTGGAGGTCAGCCTGAGCCTGGACGGTGAGCTGCTCGCCGAGGTCTCCAGCCGGCCGCTGACCAGGATCACCCGGGTCGACCTCACCGTGCCCGCCCTGCGCAACGGCCAGGACCGGGCCCGGCTGGTGTGGACGCCCGAGAGCCCGCACCTCGTCGACGCGGAGGTGGTGCTTCGCGAGGCGGGGACCGGCCCGGGATCGGGTCAGGTGGTGGACACCGTGGCCAGCTACCTCGGCCTGCGCGCGGTGTCGGTCGGGGGCGGGACCTTCACCCTGAACGGCCAGCCGTACTACACCAGGTCCGTGCTCGACCAGGGCTACCGCGAGGACACCCACCTGGCCTCCCGCGGCTCCGAGGAGCTGCGCAACGAGGTCGAGATGATGAAGGCGATGGGGTTCAACGCCGTACGCGTGCACCAGAAGGCCGAGGACCCCCGGTTCCTCTACTGGGCGGACCGCCTCGGCCTGCTGGTGTGGGGCGAGACCGCCGGGGCGTACGAGTTCTCGGCGAGCGCCGTCGCCATGTTGACCACCGAGTGGCTGGAGCTGGTGCGCCGGGACCGCAGCCACCCGTCGATCGTCGCCTGGGTGCCGGTCAACGAGAGCTGGGGGGTCCAGGACATCTCCACGGTGCCCGCCCAGCAGCACTTCGCCCGCTCCATCGCCGGGCTCACCCGCGCGCTGGACCCGAGCCGGCCCGCCGTGTCCAACGAGGGCTGGGAGCACGTCGACAGCGACATCCTGGGGCTGCACGACTACACGGTCGACCCCGACCAGCTGCGGGCGCGCTACCTCGACCGTGAGTCCGCGGTGGATGCGGTCCTGTCAGGGTACGGCCCCCAGGGTCGGCGCGGGGTCGTCAGCGAGGACCAGGCGCAGCGCTTCCTCGACGGTGAGGCGCCCCTGATGATCACCGAGTTCGGTGGCGTCTCGATGTCGACCGAGGCCGAGTCGTGGGGCTACGAGCAGGTCGGCTCCGCCTCGGAGCTGGCCAGCCTGCTGACCGGCCTCTTCGACGCGCTGCGCGCGAGCAGCGAAGTGGTGGGCTTCTGCTACACGCAGTACATGGACACCGGGCAGGAGACGAACGGCCTGCTCTTCTCCGACGGCAAGCCCAAGCTGCCGCTGGAGACGATCTTCCAGATCGTCACCGGGCGGATGGACACCGGCCCCGACGCGCCCTCCTCCACCTTCGGCTGGACCGACTGACCGCGGCGGCATGCGCGCCGTCGTCTACGAGGAGTACCAGGCGCTGCCCGAGGTGACCTCCTGGCCCGACCCGGTCTGCCCGGAGGGCGGTGTGGTGGTCAAGGTCGGGGCGACCGGAGTGTGCCGATCTGACTGGCACGCCTGGATGGGCCACGACCCCGTGTCGCTCCCCCACGTTCCCGGGCACGAGCTGGCCGGGACGGTCGTGGCGGCAGACCGCGCCGTGCAAGGTTGGCGGGTCGGGGACCGCGTCACCGTTCCATTCGTCTGCGGCTGCGGCCGCTGCTCCTACTGCCGCGCCGGGGACACGCAGGTGTGCCCGGACCAGACCCAGCCAGGGTTCACCGGTCCCGGGTCGTTCGCCGAGCTCGTCGCCGTCCAGGCCGCCGACACGAACCTCGTCCGGCTCCCCGACGGCCTCGACCTCGTCACGGCCGCCTCCCTCGGCTGCCGGCTCGCCACCGCCTACCGGGCCCTGGTCACGCACGGCCGGCTGCGGGGCGGTGACTGGCTGGCGGTGCACGGCTGCGGCGGGGTCGGCCTGTCCGCGGTGCTCGTCGGGGTCGCCCTCGGTGCCCGGGTCATCGCGGTCGACACCTCCCCCGAGGCCGCGGACCGGGCCGCCGGCCTCGGCGCGGAGGTGGTGGTCGTGGACGCCGATCCCGTGGCGGCGGTCCGCGAGGTCACCGGCGGCGGCGCGCAGGTGTCCCTGGACGCCGTCGGCAGCCCGGCGACCGCGGTGGCCTCGGTCGGCTCGCTGCGTCGCCGCGGCCGTCACGTGCAGGTAGGGCTGTTGCTCGGCAGCCAGGCCACCCCTCCCCTGCCGATGGACCGGGTGGTGGCGCACGAGCTCTCGGTGCACGGCTCGCACGGCATGCCGGCCTGGCAGTACGACGACCTGCTCGGCCTGGTTGCCGACGGCACCCTCGACCCGGCCCGGCTGGTGGGCCGGGTCATCGGCCTCGAGGACGCGCCCGCCGCCCTCGCGGCGATGAGCCGGCCCCCCGCCACGGCCGGGATGACGGTCGTCCGGCTGCCCGACTGACGCCGGGCCGCGACCCGGTCGGACGTGGGTTCGCCGCGCCGACGTCGATGCGCGACCGCTCGAACGCGCACTCGCCCGCTGGGGCGCCCGGTTCGACCCCTGCTGCACCTTTCGCGCCGTGCGAGTGCACGTCGGAGCGGTCGTCGACCTGCCCGATGACGGGGCGCTTCGCAGTCCCGGCCGACCGCTCGAACCGGCGCACGCCTTCTGATCGGCGCCGACCGGCAACCGCTCAAACGTGCACTCGCCCCGCCGTACCGTCCGGTTCGTCCCCTGCTGCCCCTTCAGCACCCCGGAGTGCACGTCCGAGTGGTCGTCGACCTGCACAATGGCGGGGTGCTGGGCAGATCCCGGCCGTCCCGGCCGTCACGGTCATCCCGGTCCTCGCGGCGCTGTCCAGCAGGTCGAGGCGCGCCTTGCTGTCCTACGCGAGCGAGGGCGCCACGATTGGGGTACCGCGAGCGCGGGGACGGCGCGCCGATCCTGCTGGACGTGGCCCTGCTCGGGCTCACCGCGCTGGGCTACCTGGCGCTGGTCCCCAGGCGCCGACGGCGCAGGCCCGTGCTCCGCGTCGTCAGCCGGTGAACCTCCCGACGAGTCCCTTCTTGGCCTCGCTCGGCCGCTGCTGCTCGCCGGCGTACGACGAGACGACGACCAGTGCACCGGTCAGCGCCGGGACCGCCCACTGCAACACGGCGAGCTGCCGCTGCGCGTTGGCGACCTTCTTCGGGGTCGTCACGGTCGGAGAGGTACCGGACTCCGCGGGCACGTCGGTGGCCTCGGAGACGGTCCGGCCGAGCACCCGGCTGTAGGCGGTGACGCCGAGCGCCGCGGCGGTCAGCGCCGTCTTGGTCAGCGCCATCGACGCGACGCCCTGCTGCGCCGAGACCCGTCCCTTGTTGCCGACGAGCTGCCCGACGCTGCCCACCAGGTGGGCGCCGATGGCGGCTCCGTTCACCGGGGTCCAGCGGTCCCAGCCGATGTTGGCCACGGCGCCCGTCGACGGGGCATCCCCGGCGCGGCCGGCGGCGGGGTTGAGGGCGACCGCGTTGGCCAGCGTGCCGCCGAACCAGGCGGCGAGGCCGACGTCGTGCAGCGAACGGGTGAGGGTGTTGCGAGCCATTCGACTCTCCTAGCGATCGATGTCGTGTCCGGCCGCCGTACCCGGCGACTTACGGCGTAAACCGAACGGGTCACCCCGCGGACGCCTCGGTCGCCGACGTCCGGTCGGACCGCTCAGTCGTCGAGGAGGGCGCGCACGTCGTCGGCGCCGAGTGGCGAGGACATCAGGGCGTCCTCGTCGACCACCTGGGAGAACAGGGCGGCCTTGCGCGCCTTGAGTGCCATCACCTTCTCCTCGATGGTTCCCGACGCCACCATGCGGTAGACGTTGACCGGACGCGCCTGGCCGATCCGGTGGGTGCGGTCCACGGCCTGCGCCTCGACGGCGGGGTTCCACCACGGGTCGAGCACGAAGACGTAGTCCGCCTCGGTGAGGGTCAGTCCGACCCCACCGGCTTTGAGGCTGATGAGGAAGACCGGGTCGTCGCCGTTCTTGAAGCCGGCCACGACCTCGCTGCGGCGGCGGGTCCGTCCGTCGAGGTATGACGAGGAGATCCCCTCCTTGTCGAGCCGGGCCCGCACCCGGGCCAGGAACGACGTGAACTGGCTGAACACCAGGGCCCGATGACCCTCCGCCGCCAGCTCCAGCAGGTGGTCGACGAGCACGTCGGTCTTGACCGACCCCACGCCGTCATACTCCGGATCGACCAGGGCTGCGTCGAGGCTGAGCTGACGGAGCTTCGTCAGGGACCGGAAGATCGCGATCCGGTGCCGCTCGAAGTCGTCGAGGAGCCCGAGCACCGTCTGCCGCTCCCGCTGCAGGTGCGTCTCGTAGAGGGCCCGGTGCCGCGGGGTCAAGGAAACCTCGAGGACCTGTTCCTGCTTCGGCGGCAGATCTGCCGCCACCAGGTCCTTGGTCCGCCGCAGCAGGAACGGCCGGATCCTCTTGCGGAAGCGCTCCAGCGCCGTAGCGTCCCCGAGCCGCTCCACCGGGTTCGCCACCAGCTCCACGAACCGCTGCGGCCACGGATAGAGCCCGGGCGCCACGATGGACAACAGCGACCACAGGTCCATCAGCCGGTTCTCCAGCGGCGTGCCGGTGAGCGCCAGCCGGAAGGGTACGTCGAGCCGCCGGATCGCCTGGTGGGTCTTGCCCTGGTGGTTCTTGACCGTCTGGGCCTCGTCGAGCACCAGCCCGCCCCAGGCCTGGGCAAGGTAGTCGGACTGCTCGATCCGGAAGAGCGTGTAGGAGGTGACCACCACGTCGGCCCCCTCCCGCACGGTGCCGATCGAGGCGCCGCGACGGGCCTGGGACTCGGTGACCACCCGCACGTCCAGGCCGGGGGTGAAGCCCGCCGCCTCTGCCGCCCAGGTGGACACCACGCTCGTGGGTGCCACGACGAGGAACGGCTCCGCGCCGTGCTCACGGGCGTGCGCGATCAGCGCCAGGGTCTGGATCGTCTTACCCAGCCCCATGTCGTCGGCGAGGATGCCGCCGAGCCCGGCCTCCCAGAGGAAGGCGAGCCAGCGGAACCCGTCCCGCTGGTAGGAGCGCAGGTCCGCCTTGAGCCCGACCGGCTCGACGTCGGGGAGCCCCGTCATCGACGTCAGGCTGCGCGCTGCCCGCACCCACCGCGCCGCCTGCTCGTCGACGATCCCGACCTCGGCGAGCTCGTCCCACAGCCCGAGGTCGTGATGCCCGACGCGGACCCCGCCGGGCGGCTGCTCCTGCAGCTCGGCGGCCGCCTCGACCAGCTCGGCGAGCCGGGCGAACTCCGCTCGGTCGATGCGCACGTGCTTGCCGTTGCGCAGGATCACCCGGTCCAGGCCCTTGGTGAGCGCCTCGAGGACGTGGGCGAGGGCCAGTGGGGTGCCGTCGACGGTGACCTCGATCTCCAGGTCCAGCCAGTCGGTGCGGGCCGGGTCCTGCGGTCCGGCGTCCGCCCCCGCGGCGTCGCGGGAGGTGAACCGGACCACCGGGACGCCCTCGAGCTCCTGGTAGTCGGGCTGCCGCCCGATCTCCTCGACCTCGACCTGCTCCCTGAGCCCCGGCAGGATCTCCTCGGCGAACAGGATCGCCTGCGCGTGCCGGAAGGTCTTCGTCTCCTCCAGCCCGCGGGCGCGGTCGTGGGCGCGGCAGAGGTGGTAGGCCTGCTCGTCGCCGAGGCGCAGCGCGTCGAGGAGGGCCTGCTCGGCGTCGGGTCGACGCACGCCGCGCATGCCCCGGGTCTCCGACAGCCCGTAGACGCGGTCGTCGCCGCCGACCCGGTAGCGCCAGGACCACGCCGCGGTGACCTCGTCGGCGGCCACCCAGGTGACGCTGAGCACCAGCCGTGGCGCCACCGGCTCGGGGACCTCGACCGACCCGTCCGAGGAGACGACCGGGACGTGGCGCTGCAGCCGGGGGAGATACTCGGTGAGCAGGTCCTCGCGGTCGGAGGACGGCACGACGAGGGAGTCCCCGAGGACCAGGAGCCGGCGCACCTCCGGGCCGACCGGCGAGGTCAGCGCGGCGAGCGTCACCAGCCATCCGCGGTCCCCGGCCACCCACAGGGCGGCGGCGTGACCTCCCTCGCCGAGGACGTCGAGGTCCTCCGAGGAGTACCACTCTCCGCCCACCGACACCCCGAGGCGCAGCTGCGCGTCCCGCTCGGGCTCGGCGTTGACGTCGAGCTGGAGAGTCACCGGGTCCACCACCCGCACCTCCTCGAGGCCGGTGCCCGGAACCAGCGGCATCCCGGCGTCCGTCGCTCGCCGCAGGAGCCGCACCTCGTCCGGCCCGAAGGAGCCGAGCGGCAGGTGCGCGTCCGCCCCGAAGTACATCTGCCGGGTCGCTGCCCGGTGGGCCGAGAGCAGGTCGTTGAGCACCGCCACCTGGGCCTCGGGGTGCCCGCGCCGGTCGAGGTAGGGGACGTCGGTCCAGGCGATCCCGGTCCGCACCCAGTTGTCGCGGGCCCCCCGCACCAGTGGCCGCATGCGGAGCGTCCCCCGTCCGGCGGTCGGCTCCGGCGACCAGCCCCGGAACCGCGTCGACGAGGTCGGCGGCTTGAGGTCGACCTGCAGCGCCAGCGGCCGGTCGGCGCGCGCGGTCGCGCGCTCGGCACGGTCGTCCAGCTCGTCGAGCAGCGAGGACAGCTGGCGCTCCCAGCGTCGCCCGGCCACGGGTGAGGCACGTGCCTGCTCGTCGCGCACCGTGATCAGGAGCGCCAGGATGTGCTTGCAGCCCTCCGACACCGGGCAGCTGCAGCGGCCGAACACCCACGGGCCACGCTCGTCGGCACCGACGCTGACGTTGACGGTGTATGGCGCGCTGGTCGACCCCGCCACCGTCCCGCGGACGTCGAGGTCGCCGTCGCTGTCCAGGTCGTCGGTGCACGACAGGACCTTGCCGCGCCGGACGTAGTCCCAGGCGCGGTCCAGGGTCGGGGTGCCGTAACGACGGCGCAGGTCCTCGTCGCTGAGCAACGAGGAGAGGTCCACCATGGGCCCGAGCCTACGAGTGGCCGCCGACAGACGCCGGACGGCGCGCTCCCGGGCCGCATACCGGGGCTCGTGTCGGGCCCGCTGCCCGGCCGACTGCCCCACCTGCTGCCCGGACCACTTGCCGGCCTACCACTTGCCGGCCTACCGCTTGCCGGCCTACCGCTTGCCGGCCTACTGCTTGCCGTCCTTCTGGCGCCGGTTCCCGCTGTCGACGAGCTCCTGGGCGACGTCGCGGAGCTTGATGTTGCCGTTCGAGGAGGCCCGCACGAGGAACGCGAAGGCTCGCTCCTCGTTCATCTCGTAGCGCTCCATCAGGATCCCGACGGCCTGCCCGATCACCTTGCGTGACTGCAGTGCCTCGTTGAGGGTGGTGATCTTGATGACCCGGCCCAGGGCGATCGCCGCCTGCGCCGCGAACAGCTCGGCGATGCTGGTCGCTTCCGGGTCGAGGTCCTCGTGGGTCGTGGAGTAGAGGTTCAGCCCGCCGAGGGTGCCCTCTCCGTCGAGGGACAGCTGAACCGCGAGCTGCGACTTCAGCCCCGTCCGTCGTACCGCCTCGGGGACGTAGCGCGGCCAGCGCTGCTCGTGCCGGATCCGGGGCGCCGCGACGACTCGGTGCTCGTGCAGGACGTCGACGCAGGGGCCCTCCTGCAGGCCGTACTGGAGGTCGTCGAGCTCGCGCACCACCGAGTCGGTCGCGGCCCGGGTGAGGATGCGGCCCTTGCGGTCGATCGTGGAGATGCCGACGTGGTCGATGTCCGGCACCGAGATCCGCGCCGTCTGCGCGATCGCGCTCAGCGTCTCCTCGAGGGTGTCCTTCGAGCTCATGCTGCGCGCGGCTGCGACCAGAGAGGCGGCGAGGTCTGGACGGGGGTCCATGCTGGGGGATCCTTCGGTGCCACACATTCGCGGCAGGCACCCTGAGGTGGTCGCAGGGACAAAGCCGCTACAGGGACCCGCCCGGGGACCGCGTTCTCAATCCGCCGAGGACAGGGTGAGCCTACCGCTCGGAGAGGGGTGCTGGCGGCGACGGACACTCCGCGGAACCGAGCGGTGCCGAAAGGCCGGATGCGGCCCTCGCCTCGCGGGATTCCTGGCGGGCCGGCGCACGGCGAGCTGGGTGGGCACCACCGCGGCCACGACCAGGGCCCCGACCCGCTGCGGAGAGCGCCCACCGACAGGTCGTCGCGGTGGACCTGGAGGAAGGAACCCCGCGGCGGCGCTGGCGTCCCGGAGCTCTTCGTGACCCGTCGAGTCGGCGGCTTCGCACCTCACCCGACAATGCCCGGATGAGACCCGCCTTCGTCCTGCATGAGCACCGCAAGCCTCGTCATCATTTCGACCTGCGCCTGGAGGAGCGCGGCGTGCTGAGGTCCTGGGCCCTTCCGAAGGGCTTGCCGACGACGGCGGCCCAGGACCGGCTCGCGGTCGCCGTACCCGACCACGACCTCGAGCACCTCACCTACGAGGACCAGGACAAGGACATCGCGGACTCCGGCTGGTGGGAGGAGGTCGACCGCAGCGAGCGCAGGATCGTGCTCGTGCTGCACGGGCGTGCCGGGGCGGTCCGCTACGCCCTGATCCACACCGGGCAGGACTGGCTGCTGCACAAGACCAAGGATCAGCCCGGCGGCTGAGAGGTCGGCGGGGTTGAGACATGCGGACGCGCCGAGTCGACGAGGTTGAGACATGCGGACGCGCCGGGTCGGCGGGGTGGGGGGTTGACCCGGGGGGCGGTTTGCCGACACGGTCCCGGCATGGCTGCTGTGGACCGTTCCCGACTCGAGGCGCTGATCGAGGCGGAGCGCGCGTCGTACCTCCGGCTGCACCCCGGCTCCGCGGCGCTGCACGCGAAGGCCGAGCACCTGTTCGGTCGCGTGCCGATGACCTGGATGAACATGTGGAGCGGGGGCTTCCCCCTCTACCTGGACCGCGCCCGCGGCAACCGGGTCGTGGACGTCGACGGGCACGAGTACGTCGACCTGGCGATGGGCGACACCGGGGCGATGGCCGGACACAGCCCCGCGGCGACCGTCGAGGCCGTCATGGAACGGATCGGCGACCTCGGCGGGATCACCACGATGCTGCCCACCGCCGACGCGGAGTGGGTCGGCGGCGAGCTGACCCGCCGGTTCGGGCTGCCGCTGTGGTCGTTCACGCTGAGCGCGACGGACGCGAACCGGTGGGCGATCCGGCTGGCGCGTCAGGCCACCGGCAGGTCGAAGATCCTGACCTTCGCGTACTGCTACCACGGCTCGGTGGACGAGGCGTTCGCCGTGCCCGGTCCGAACGGGTCCGCGCTGCCGCGGGCCGGGCTCGTCGGTCCGCCGGTGGAGCCGTGGCGCACGACCCGCGTAGCGGAGTTCAACGACCTCGCGGGCGTGGAGGCGCAGCTGGCCGAAGGGGACGTGGCTGCGATCCTCACCGAGCCGGCACTCACCAACATCGGGATCGTGCTGCCCGAGCCCGGCTTCCTCGAAGGGCTCGAGGAGCTCGCCTCGACCTACGGGACCCTGCTGATGATCGACGAGACCCACACCTTCTCGGCCGGGCCCGGCGGTGCCACGGCCCTGTGGGACCTGCACCCGGACATCCTGGTGATCGGCAAGAGCATCGGGGGCGGGATCCCGAGCGGGGCCTACGGCATCACCCGCTCCCTGGCCGAGCGGGTGCAGGCGGACCCGAGTGCGGATCTCGTCGACGTCGGCGGCGTCGGAGGAACGCTGGCGGGCAACGCCCTGTCGGTCGCGGCGATGCGGGCCACCCTCGAGAAGGTGCTCACCGACGACGCGTTCGCCGGCATGGTGGCGCTCGCCTCCGACTTCACCGCCGGGGTGCAGGCGACCCTGGACCGCACCGGGATCCCCTGGTCGGTCACCCGGCTGGGCGCCCGGGCGGAGTATCGCTTCACCGCTCCTGCGCCACGCACCGGCTCGGACTCCGCGGCGGCCGGCGACGAGCGGCTCGACGAGTACCTGCACCTGTTCATGGCCAACCGAGGGGTCCTCGTCACCCCCTTCCACAACATGGCCCTGATGTGCCCGGACACGTCCCCCGACGACGTCGCGCTGCACACCGCGCTGTTCGCGGAGGCCGTCGACACCCTGCTGGACACCTCAGCCACGCCCTGACCCTGACCCACCGGCTGCCCGAGGCCGGCCGGCTCGGCACCGGCGAACACCACCCGGAACCTGCCCTCGGGCAGCTGCACGTGGTAGCGGGTGCGGCCCCGGCGCACGACCGTCCCGACCCGGCCGGGCGGCGTGCTGGGTCCGAGGAGGTGGTCCACGGAGAAGGTGCCTGAGCACTGTCGCGATCTCGTACGCACCGTCTCCCGGACCTCGGAAGCCGAGTGCAGCCGCGCCAACGGTGCGCTGAGGCCGATCATCCGCACGCCGTACCGACACACCCCAACGCGCCGCTTGGCGTTGTCGAAGGCGACCGACCAGCCGTGCAGACCGTGATGGTCGAGCAGCTCGGTCGCGAGGCGGTAGGCGTCCTGGAGATCCATGGCCGGGAGGCTAGCGGCGGCCACCGACGAGGCCGGCCCCGCTTACCGACGCCGTCACGGGGTAAGACCCGTGCACCCTGGGCCGAGCCCGAGAGGACGGGGACATGGACCGACACGATGTGTCCGAGGACATCGAGAAGTACGGCTACCACCAGGAGCTGCACCGGTCGCTGAGCTTCACCGACCTGCTCGTCTACGGCCTGGTCTTCATGGTGCCGATCGCGCCGTTCGGCATCTTCGGCAGCGTCTTCCAGGCCTCCGGTGGCATGGTGGCACTGGCCTATGCCATCGGCATGGTGGCGATGATGTTCACCGCGATGTCCTACGCGCAGATGTCCCGCGCGTTCCCGATGGCCGGCTCCGTCTACACGTACGCCGGCCGGGGGATCGCCGCGCCGGTCGGGTTCATGGCCGGCTGGATGATCCTGCTCGACTACGTGCTGGTGCCCGCCCTGCTGTACCTGATCGCCGGCGTCGCGATGAACTCGCTGGTCCCCTCCATCCCGGTCTGGCTGTGGCTGATCGGGTTCGTGGTGCTCAACACCGCCGTGAACTACATGGGCATCGAGATGACCGCGAAGGTCAACATGGTCATGCTCGTGGCCGAGCTGGTCGTGCTGGCGATCTTCATCGTGATCGGTGTCGTCGCGCTCGCCCAGGGCAAGGGCCACGGCTTCGACTTCACGCCCGTCTACAACAGCCAGACCTTCTCGCTGTCCCTGGTCTTCGGAGCGGTCTCGGTCGCCGTGCTGTCCTTCCTGGGCTTCGACGGGATCTCTACCCTGGCCGAGGAGAACAAGGACTCCGCCCGGGCCATCGGCCGGTCGATGATCGCCGCACTGCTCCTGGCCGGCGTGCTGTTCATCGTGCAGACCTGGGTCGCCTCGCTGCTGGTGCCGCACCCGGCGCAGCTGATCTCCAAGGGCGACCCTGGCGGCACGGCGTTCTACGACGCGGCGGCCGTCGCCGGCGGCCAGTGGCTCTCCAAGCTCACCGCTCTCGCCACGGCGATCGCCTGGGGCTTCGCCAACGCCCTCGTCGCGCAGGCGGCGACCTCGCGGCTCCTCTACGCGATGGCGCGCGACCGGCAGCTGCCGTCCTTCCTGGCCAAGGTGCACGAGCGCAAGGGAGTGCCGGTCAACGCGACCTTCCTGGTGGCCGCCGTGTCGCTTGTCGTCGGCCTCTTCTTCTACTCGCTGACCAACGGGATCACCACCTTGTCGACGCTGGTGAACTTCGGAGCGCTGACCGCCTTCCTGGCGCTGCACGTGTCCGTCGTCTGGCACTACGTCGGGCGGCACGGCAGCCGCAGGTGGTGGCCCCACCTGGTGGCACCGGTCATCGGGTTCGTGATCCTCGCCTACGTGCTCGTGAACGCGCAGGTGTACGCCCAAGCCCTGGCCTTCGTCTGGTTCGTCGTCGGCCTGATCATCATGATCACGCTCGTCGCGAGCGGTCGCAGCCCCGACCTCAACCTCACCGAGGAGGCGTCCCGGTGACCGACGTACGCACCCTGCACCCGAGCCCGGACGAGTACGCCTACGCGTTCGGCGGACGCGAGCCCCTGCTGAGCGTGCCACCCGGCACGATCGTCGAGCTCTCCACCGAGGACTGCTTCGCCGGCAACGTGCACGGCGTCGAGGACCTGCCCAGCCAGGTGTGCACCTTCCCCTTCCTCAACCCGGTCACCGGACCCGTCGCCGTGGAAGGCGCCGAGCCCGGCGACACGCTGGCGGTGCACTTCGTGGAGATCGTGCCGGCGCGGGACTGGGCGATCTCCAGCACCTTCCCGCACTTCGGGGCGCTCACCACCACGCACGCCACGGCGATGCTGCACCCGGCGCTCGAGGAACGGGTATGGCGCTACGACCTCGACGTGGCCGCCGGGACCTGCCGGTTCCACGCGCGGCGCTCGGACTTCTCCCTGGAGCTGCCGCTGGACCCGATGCACGGGACCGTCGGCGTGGCTCCCGCGGCCGGCGAGGTCCTGATGAGCATCACGCCGGCGGCGCACGGCGGCAACATGGACACACCGGAGATGCGGGCCGGGGTGACGGCGTACTTCCCGGTCAACGTGCCCGGCGGCCTGCTCTCGATCGGCGACGGGCACGCCCGCCAGGGTGAGGGCGAGGTGTGCGGGACGGCGGTCGAGGCCGCCATGAGGACGGTCGTGGTCCTCGACCTGGTGAAGGGGGACGCGCCTCCGTCGCCGCGGATCGAGAGCGACGCCTTCCTGATGACCACGGGGAACGCCCGCCCCCTCGAGGACGCGTTCCGGATGAGCCAGCACGACCTCGTCGGCTGGACCGGCGGGCTGCTGGGGCTCGAGGAGCTGGACGCCTACCAGCTCGTCAGCCAGGCCGGGCTGGCCCCGGCGGGCAACGTGGTCGACACCAATTACACGATGATCGGGAAGCTCCCCAAGGACCTGCTGGGTGACGCGGTGGCGTACGACGGGCTGCACGACCGGCTCCGCGGGGTTGCCGAGGAGTACCTCCGTAGCCGCTGAGCCGGACCCGCTTCCCCCGTAGGGCAGACTCGGTGACCCGGGGCCGGAGCGGAGGTGCGGCGGCGTGCTGAGGATGACGTGGCGGACCCTGTTCGCTCGCAAGGTGCGCCTGGCGCTCAGCGCGTTCGCGATCGTGCTCGGCGTCGCCTTCGTCGCCGGGTCCTTCGTCTTCACCGACGCCATGGGCGACGCCTTCGACGGCATCATCGCGGGCAGCACCTCCGACGTGGAGATCGCCTACAAGGGCGCCAACGACTTCGACTCCCAGCAGGACAACCGGGTCATCGCCTCCTCGGTCGTGGGCCGGCTCGACCGGCTTCCCGAGGTGGGAGCCGTCCACCCCAGCGACCAGCTGCAATCGGTCTACGTGATCGGCAGCAACGGCAAGGTCGTGGGCGGCAACGGCCCGCCGGGGTTGGCGTTCAACTACAACGGGGCCCGGGCCGTCACCGGCAGGCCGATCATCACGGTCACCACCGGACGCCTCCCCCACGGGCCGAACGAGATCGCCCTCGACGTCGACACCGCCCGCAAGGCCGGGTACGGCGTCGGCGACCGGGCCACCCTGGTGACCGCGGCCGACCCGCCGAAGCTGACGGCGACCGTGGTGGGCCTGGTGAGGTTCGGCTTCGGCGGGCTGAACGGCGCCACGCTGACCCTGTTCGACGTCCGCTTCATGCAGGACACGTTCTTCGGCGGCCGCGACGTCTACTCGGAGATCTCCCTGGACGCCGCCCCCGGGGTGTCGCAGACCAGGCTGCGCGACGCGGCGCAACGGGTGCTCCCCCGCAGTGTCGAGGCACGCACCGGGGACTCGCTGGTGAGGTCGAACAAGAAGACCCTCGACGAGGTGCTCGGCTTCCTCAACACGTTCCTGCTGGTGTTCGCCGCGGTCTCGCTCGTCGTCGGGACGTACCTGATCCTCAACACCTTCTCGATCCTGGTGGCCCAACGCAGCCGCGAGCTGGCGCTGCTGCGTGCGCTGGGCGCCTCCCGCCGTCAGGTGAACCTGTCGGTGCTGGCCGAGGCGGCCGTCGTGGGCCTGTTCGGCTCGACCGTGGGCCTCGCAGGGGGCTACCTCCTGGCCCGGCTGCTGCAGCTGCTGTTCGGGCTGTTCGGGTTCGACCTCAGCGGCGTCTCGTTCCCGGTCAACCCGCGCACGGTCGTGGCGTCGTACGCCGTCGGCCTGGTGGTCACCATGGTCGCCGCCTACCTCCCCGCCCGCCGGGCCGCCAGGATCCCCCCGGTCGCCGCGCTCCGTGACGACGTGGCGCTGCCCGAGGCCTCGCTGCGTCGGCGGGTCGTGCTCGGCTTCGTCCTCGTCCTCCTCGGCGCCGCAGCGATGGTGGCCGACCTTCGGGAGGGCGGCAACCCCGGGCTTTCCCTGATCGGCCTGGGGATGCTGGGCATCCTCGTCGGCGTCTCGCTGCTCAGCCCGTGGCTCGGGCGGCCGCTCACCGCGCTGTTCGCGACGGTGTACCGGCGGGCCTTCGGCACGGTCGGGGTGCTGGCTGCGCAGAACTCCGTGCGGAACCCGAGGCGTACGGCGGCCACCGCCAGCGCACTGATGATCGGCCTGACGCTCGTCTCGCTGATGTCCATCCTCGGGGAGTCCGCGTCCGCCAGCACCGACGCGGCCGTGAAGGAGACCGTGACGTCGCAGTTCGTCGTCTCCAACCTCGTCGGGACGC
>JAWWPF010000020.1:0-11837 GCA_033850795.1 Nocardioidaceae bacterium
ATCTTCTCGACGGACGGCATGGTAGTTAGCCTAACTCATTACCCTTGCTAACTATTCCGAATCGCGACATCCACGCTGTCACGAGGGCCTGACGTGCACCACCTCGTAGGCCGGGACCGGGTCGGGCCGCCGGGCCTTGCAGGTCAGCTGCTGCTCCTCGCCGTCCACGGCTCGGCGCACCAGGACGTCGTAGGCCCGCCCGGCGACGTCGAGGACGACGGCCGTGTCGCGTCCGGAGCGGGTCGCCGCCGTCAGGCGTACGGCGCGGGTGCGGGTCTCCCCCGCGGCGCGGCGGGCGGCGACCTCGGCGACCTGGACGGGGAACCCGAGACCGGACCGGCCGCGCAGCAGGTCGAGGTCGAGGTGGCCGTCGAGGTGGCGAGCGGCCAGGCGGGGCGCGTCGGCGGCGGAGACGCGGCCGTAGTAGAGGCCGTCGGGCAGGACCAGCACGTTGGCGGCGAACCGGTCGCCGCCGATGTGCGAGACGTCCCACGTCTGCTCGGGGTGCGACCGGGCCAGCGCGTTCGCGGTCGGCCGGCCGAGCTCGGCGCAGCAGGTGTCGTGCCGGCCGTGGGTGCACACGCAGAACAGCGGCGACTCCGTCGGGGTGAGCCCGGGCCGGGCACCGCGCCCCAGCGACTCGAGGTCCAGGTCCAGGAGGGCCTCGGGCGCCTCGACGGTGGTGGTCTCCAGCCAGGGATTCGCTGGGTCGGCGTAGGCCGCGAAGACCCTCAGCCCCGTCCCGGTCGGGCCCCCGCGGTGCCGCCGGATCAGCAGGACGCGGACGCCGGTGCGCGCGGCGCGCCTGCGCAGGGAGTCCTTGACCGGCTCGGGCAGCCGGGCATCGCGCAGCGCCTCGACACCCCACGGACCAGCGTTCTCCACGAGGAGGAAGGCACGCACCGTGGACGCGGTGCCGAGCGCGGGCTCACCGCGGGCCAGGCTCGCGGCGGAGCAGCGGAACGTCATCCGAGGACTTCGAGCAGGCCTTCGCGCACCAGCCGGCGGCACACCACCAGCCGGCTCTGCTCGTCGAGGTGCCCGGCCAGGTCGGCGGGCCGGAAGGTGCCCGCGGAGCGGATCTCCTCCAGCGGGGCCGCGAGCCGGGCCGGCATGGTGAGCTCACGGTCCCCGAGCAGCACCCGGAGCCGGTCCCCTTCCGGGAGCAGGACGCAGGGGTGGCCGGCGCGGCGCCGCAGCCGGGTCGTGTCGGTGAGGTCCCGCGCGGCGAGCCGGTCCCGGAGGCCGCCGCGCTGCGACAGCGACCGGCCGGTGAGGAAGCGGCGCACCTCCCCGTCGGCGACGGCGCGCGGGTCGAGCGCCTCGAGGGCCGCCGCGACCGTGTGCAGCCGTTCCTCGAGGCCGTCGGCCAGCACAGCGGGGTCGTCGAGATAGCCGGCCGGCAGGTGCTGCGCGCCGGTCTCCTCCAGGACCGCGTCGAGTGCACGCTCGAGGACCTGGCGCCAGGTCAGCTGGTTGATCCCGATCGTCACGTGGAGCGAGGCGGTCTCCTCGGCCCGGGCCGCGTGCGGGGTGCCGGTGGGCAGGTACATGCAGACCCCGGGCTCGAGGACCACGGTCTGCGGGTCGCCGCCAGCGGCCTCGGCCGGGTGCACCTCCCACACCTTGCTGCCGTGGGTCTGGAAGACGAAGACGTCGTGGGTGTCCTTGTGGACGGCGAAGCCCTGCGAGCCCGGTGGAGTCAGGTAGGCGTTGGCCTGGCAGGGGTGGCCCAGGGCCAGCTCCAGGTCGGTGACGAGGGCGCCCAGCGGCGCCCAGTAGCGGTGCAGCCCCTGCAGCACCACGGTGGCGCCGTCGTCGAAGAGGGCGAACACCTTGCGCGGGTCCACCAGCCCGCTCAGCGGCTGTCCCGCGAGGGTCGCCGACCGTGTGTAGGAGGAGGACGGCAGGACCGAGCCGTCCTTGGCGATGCGTACGGCGGGCGTGCGGATCGCCGTACCGGTCAGCAGCAGGTCGACGTCGTCGAAGGTGAGCAGGGCGCTCAGCGCGTCCGGGTCCGCGTGGTGGAAGTGGGTGCGGGACGCCCAGACCTTGGTCAGGAAGGTCTGGGCGTCACCGCTGAGCAGCTCGAGCGCTGCGACCGGGTCGGGCAACTGCTCAGGAGTCGGTGCCGTCGGCGTCCCCACCGTCGGTGCCGTCCGCGTCCCCGCCGTCGGTCCCGTCGCTGTCGGTTCCGTCGGTGCCGTCTGCGTCCCCGCCGTCAGTGCCGTCTGCGTCCCCGCCGTCCGTGCCGTCGGCGTCCCCGGGCCCGGTGACGCCCGTGCTCTCGATGTCCTCGTCGCGGACCGGCTCGCCTGGAGTCGTCGTCATGGGTGCTGCTCCTTCTCAGACGCCCAGCGCCTGCTTGACGGGCTGGATGAAGAAGTAGACCACGAAAAGCGCGGACACGACCCAGAGCAGCGGGTGGACCAGTCCGGCTCTGCCCCGGACGATCTTGATCAGCACGTAGGCCACGAACCCGGCCCCGATGCCGACCGAGATCGAGTACGTGAAGGGCATCAGCACGATGGTCAGGAATGCCGGGATCGCGATCTCCAGGTCGTCCCAGGAGATGTTCTTCACCTGCTGCATCATCAAGAAGCCCACCAGCACCAGTGCGGGCGTGGCCGCCTCGTTCGGGATCACCGCGACGAGCGGGGCCAGCACGGTGGCGAGCAGGAACAGCAGCCCGGTCACCACGCTCGCCAGCCCGGTCCGGGCGCCTTCGCCGACCCCGGAGGCGGACTCGATGTAGGAGGTGTTGCTGGACACCGACGCGGCGCCGCCTGCCGCGGCGGCGATCGAGTCGACGACGAGGATCCGCTGGCTGCGGGGCGGCACGCCCTCCGCGTCCAGCAGGTTCCCCTCGGCCCCGATCGCGGTCATCGTGCCCATCGTGTCGAAGAAGTCGGCCAGCATCAGGGTGAAGACGAACAGGACCGCGCTGACCACGCCGACCCGCTCGAAGGCGCCGAACAGGGAGAACCGGCCGAGCAGGCCGAAGTCCGGGACGCCGACGATCTTGCTGGGGATGGACGGGACGTTCAGGCTCCAGCCGTTGGGGTTGGGCTGCTTGCCGCCGACGGACGGCCCCACGTGGGCGATCGCCTCGATCACGACCGCCAGGACCGTCGCGGCGACGATGGACATCAAGATGGCGCCGCGGACCTGGCGGACGTAGAGCGCCACCACCAGGACCAGTCCGGCCGCGAACACCAGCACCGGCCAGCCGTCGAGGAACCCGGTCGCGCCGAGCTGGACGGGCACCGTGGTGTTCGCGGCGTCGGGGATGCGGCGCACGAAGCCGGCGTCGACCAGGCCGACGAGCGCGATGAACAGGCCGATGCCCACGCTGATCGCCACCTTGAGCTGCGCGGGGACGGCATGGAAGACCGCGCTGCGGAAGCCGGTCAGCACCAGGACCAGGATCACGATCCCCTCGAGGACGACGAGCCCCATCGCGTCCTGCCAGGACATCCCGGAGGCGATCGAGAAGGCCACGAACGCGTTCAGTCCCAGCCCGGTCGCAAGCGCGAGAGGGTAGTTCGCGACCACGCCCATCAGGATCGTCATCACCCCGGCCACCAGGGCGGTGGCCGCCGCGATCATCGGCAGGTCCGGCGCCCCGCCCCCGAGGAACTTGCCGTCGGCGTCCTGGACGCGGCCGAGGATCAGCGGGTTCAGCACGATGATGTAGGCCATCGTGAAGAAGGTGACGATGCCTCCCCGGACCTCCCGTCCGACCGTCGACCCTCGCTCGGTGATCCTGAAGAACCTGTCGACCCATGACCTGTCCACGCATAAATCATCACAAACGACGAGACGGCACCGTTTGGCGGGGCGGCCCGGACCGGGGCTCGACCGGACTCGGCCCGGGCCGGCCCGGGCTCGAACGGCGGGGCCGCCGATCCAGCGGGGTCCGATAGGTTGCAGAGGTGCTGCCGTCCGAGTCCCCCGACCCACCGGTGGAGGCGGTGCGCATCCACGAGATCGGCAGCCGGACCTACGTCGTCGCCGACGTCAAGCCTCTCGACGTCGACGGCACCCGCACCACCGCCGTGGGCGCGGCGCTGTTCCTGGTGGCCTTCCTCGCGCTGCTTCCGTTCCACGACCAGCTGGCGGACGCGGGACGGACCTGGTGGTTGGGGACGTGCCTCGCGGGTTCGGGCCTCGGGGTCTTCGGCTGGGGCTACTGCCGGCACCGCAGGAACCGCCGGGCCGTCCCAGCGGCGATGACCAGCGGCGATGACCAGCGGCAATGACCAGCGGTAAGGCTCAGAACTGCTCGAGCTCGTCCCAGGACAGCGTGTCGAGGACCGGGTCCGGCAGCGACTGCGGCTGGCTGTTCCTGGCGAGCTGGGCCTCGGAGTGCGCGCCACAGCCGTGGTCGAACGAGACGACCCGGCCGTCGTCGTTGGCGTAGGCGTTCGCACAGACCCCGAAGACCCGGGACAGCGGGCCGGCCATCCTGACCAGGAAGCCGCACGTGGAGCAGCTCGCCGGAGCGGACAGGGCCAGCGGCGACTCGGGGCCGTGGCTGCCGTCGTACCACCGCTGCGCCGCCAGGTCGCGGCCCTCGAGGGACAGCACGCGGGGACGGCCCAGGCCCAGCTCGTCGACGACGGAGAGGAACAGCTCGCGGTCCGGACCCGCGTCCTCGTCGATGTCGTCGCCGCCGTCGTCACCATCCGGGCCCAGCAGGTAGTCGCCCGGGTCGCCGCTGAGGTAGCCGGGCACCAGCCGCGGGTCGGCCTCCTCGGTGGGCAGCAGGTCGCCGGGGCTGAGGTCGCCGGGCTGGATGCGGTCGCGGTACGGCAGCCAGGCCGGAGCCACGATCGCGCCGTCCCCGGGGAGCAGGACGATCTCGTCGACGGTCACGGTCTTCGCGCGCAGCGCACGCGCCACGGTGACCGCCCAGCGCCAGCCGCGGTACCCGGCGCGGCGGCACTCGAAGTAGTGGGTGACGACGCGCTCGTCCTCGGCCGTGTACCCGAGGTGGTCCCCCACGTCGCCGGGATCCACCTCGTCGAGCAGCGCCTCGCGGGCGGCGTCGACCGCCCGCACGCCCACGGCGTCGGGTCTGACGGCTCTGGCTGCGCTCATCACGAGGGACGATTGTTCCCTATGACCGGCGGTGTTGTCGCCCTCGGGCGGCGCGTCGAGACAGTCAGGGGCAGCGCCCGTCCCGACCCTCGCGGCAAGATGGGTCCATGCGGCCCGAGGAGACCACCCCAGTCGACGGGCCGACGGACGCGGACCCGGACGGGCCGGACGCGGGACCGGCCCGGCGCGCTGCGGGCGCGACGGCCCGCGGAGCCCGCCGCGCGGGTGCGATGACCGGGCGGGCGGCCACCAGTTCCTTCCGCGCGGCCCGTCGCGCGACGCAGGCGGAGGGGGCCGGGGAGAGCGGGCTCTTCCGGCTGATCGAGCTGCACGCCTTCAACGGCGCCGGGGACGCGGCGGTCGCCATCTCTCTTGCGGGCACGCTGTTCTTCCAGGTGCCGACCGACCAGGCCCGGGGCCAGGTGGCCCTGTTCCTCGGCGTCACGATGCTGCCGTTCGCCGTGGTGGCGCCCCTCATCGGGCCGTTCCTGGACCGGTTCAGCCACGGGCGGCGCTGGGCGATCGGCGCCACCATGGCGCTGCGGGCCTTCCTGTGCTGGGTGCTGGCGGACGCCGTACAGTCCGGGGACACGGTGGCGCTGTTCCCCGCGGCCCTCGGATGCCTGGTGGCCTCGAAGGCGTACGGCGTGACCAGGGCCGCCGCAGTGCCCCGGCTGCTGCCCACGGGGTTGACCCTGGTCAAGGCCAACTCGCGGATCTCGCTGGCGTCCGTCGCGGGAGCCGCGATCTCCGCGCCGCTCGCGGTCGGCGCCTCGACGTTCGGCCCCCAGTGGTCCCTGCGCTACGCGTTCCTGGTCTTCATCGGTGCCACGATCCTGGCCATCCTGCTGCCCAGGGAGGTGGACAGCTCGGCCGGCGAGGAGACCGGATCCTTGCCCGCGGTGCCCGGTCAGCGGCGCCGCCGCCGCTCGCTTCCGCACCCGGTCGTGGTCGCGCTGCGGGCGAACACCGGCCTGCGCCTGCTCAGCGGGTTCCTGACGCTGTTCATGGCGTTCCTGCTCCGCGACAAGCCCTTCCCCGGGTGGGAGGACCGTCCCGCGCTGCTGCTGGGCCTGGTGATCGGGTCGGCGGGGCTGGGCAGCACGATCGGCATCGCGCTCGGCTCGCTGCTCCGCCGGATCCGCCCCGAGGTCACCGTGGTGGCCACGCTGCTCGCGGACGCAGCGGTGGCGGTGGTGGTCACCTTGTTCTACGGGCTGCCGACCGCCGTACTCCTTGGTCTGACCGCCGGTCTCGCGCAGTCGCTCGGGAAGCTGTCCCTGGACGCGCTGATCCAGCGCGACATCCCCGAACGGACCCGGGCGAGCACCTTCGCGCGCTCGGAGACCCTCCTGCAGCTGTCGTGGGTCATCGGCGGCTTCATCGGCATCGCGCTCCCCCTGGTCCCCAGGCTGGGGCTCGGGGTGGCCGCTGCGATTCTGCTGGCCTGGAGCGCGTGGGTGCTCGCCGGGGTCCGGGCGAGGGAGCCTTAGAGCTCCAGCTCGTCGGCCAGCGCCCGCAGCACCTTCGCGGTGGGGCCGGCGATCTTCGCGTCGGGGTGACGTCCCGCGCGGTAGGCGCCCTGCACCCTCTCCAGCAGCCCGTAGAGGTCCTCGATGATGTTGACCATGTCGGCCGGCTTCTTGCGCTGCGACTTCGAGACCGCCTTGGCCACCGACACGACCGGGTCGAGCAGGCGAACCTGCAGGGCCTGGTCGCCCCTGCGCCCCTGGACCAGACCGAACTCGACGCGTGCTCCCGGCTTCAGCGCGGAGGTCCCCGCGGGAAGTGCGTCGGCGCGCACGTAGACGTCGCCACCGTCGTCCTTGGACAGGAAGCCGAAGCCCTTCTCGGCGTCGTACCACTTCACCTTGCCAGTCGGCACGGTCGGAACCTCTCTGCTCGCAGCTCGTTCGGCGCCAGCCTACGGCCGTCGCCTAGCCCCGGGTCACGCGGACACGGGACCGGCAGACGACCGGCAGGGCCGGCCTCAGCGGTAGCGGCCGGGGTCGGGCAGCCGCTCGTTCATCGAGCCGGACCGGAAGCCCCGCGGGTCGAGGTCCGCCTCGGCGAACCCCGCCGCGAGCACCGCCTCCAGCACACCGCTCACGGCCCGCGCCTCGCTCACCCGCTCGGGATCCACCTCGACGGAGGCCCGTTCGCCGAGGTCCCGCACCCGCAGGTTCCGGACCTCGACGCCGGCCCGGTCGAGCGCCGTCCGGGCGGCGGCCTCGGCGCGCTCGACCCGGGCGAGCCGGAACGGGCTGACCTCGATGCCGTAGGCGACGCGGCTGGACAGGCAGGCCGCCGCCGGCTTGTCCCAGGTCGGCAGCCCCCAGCCCCGGGATGCTGCGCGCACCTGGGCCTTGGTGAGGCCGGCGTCGCGCAACGGCGTGATCGCGCCCCGCTCGGCGGCCGCCCGGATCCCGGGGCGGAAGCCCGCCACGGCGTCGTCGGCGTTGGTCCCGGTGGCGACGTGGGCGAACCCGTGCCTGGCGGCCAAGGGGGTGAGGACCTCGAGGAGCTCCGCCTTGCAGAAGTAGCAGCGGTCCCCGGCGTTGGCGCGGTAGCCCTCCCGCTCCATCTCGTGGGTCTCGGGGGTGAGGACCCGCACGCCGAGGTCCTCGGCGAAGGCCCGTGCGGGACCGCGCTCGCCCTCCGGGAGGGAGGAGGAGTACGCCGTGGCGGCGCCGACCCGCTGGGGGCCCAGGGCGCGCACCGCCGCCGCGAGCAAGAAGGCGCTGTCGGCGCCGCCGCTGTAGGCCACCAGCACCGAGCCTCGTGACCGCAGGTCGTCCTCGAGCGCCTTCAGGCGCTCGGACAGCACGTGCCCGTCGAGCCAGTCCGCGAACTCGCCGAGGTCACGGAGTACGACGTCGGTGCCGGCGTCCCGCAGCTCCTGCTCGGTGCAGCCCCCGGTGAGCACCGAGACGCTGACCGCTCCCGCGGCGCGGGCCCCCTCGACGTCGTACACGTGGTCGCCCACGTAGACGGTCGCGCCGTGCTCGGCCAGCACCGCGGCCTTGCCGACGCCCCACACCTCGCCGACGACCTCGTCGACGCCGAGGTCGAGCGCCTCGACGTGCAGCCTCGCGTTCGGGGTGAACTTGCCGGTGACGAGCACGCTGCGGCCGCCGTGCCGGCGTACCGCTTCGAGGGCCTCGTGCGCACCGGGCAGCGCGAGCGTCGGGGTGATCGCGTGCCGCGGGTAGTGCGCCCGGAAGGCGTCGACGAGGGGCGGCACCTGCTCGGCCGGGAAGTGCGGTGCGAGCAGGTGCTCCAGGGGCGGGCCGAGGCGGCTGCTCATCTGCTCGACGTCGAACTGCACGCCGGTCTCCTCGGCGATCACCTGCAGGGTCGCCGCGAACCCCGGCCGGGTGTCGATGAGGGTCATGTCCAGGTCGAACCCGACCACCAGGCCTGGCGAGGGGTGCGGCACGGGCGTCGGGGGCATGCTGTCAGCGTAGGCGGGCGGAACCGGTTGAAGGGCGCCCGGCCCCCTGCGACGATGAGGGCCCGCGACCCCCGTCGCGGGTCGCCTTGGGAGAGGAGAGCCTGCCGGTGGTCCCCCGCCTGCACGTGTCGGCGAGTGCCGTCCCGCTGCTCGTCGGGGCGTTGCTGCTCGCTGGAGCCCCGGCGGCGTCGGCGGCCGGCCACCTGCCGTCCCGTGGAGCCGACCCGGCCGGCGCCACGCGCCCCGGCGTCTACGTGGTCACGCTGGGGGCGCCTCCGGCGGGCGCGTACGCCGGAGGGGTGGCCGGGCTGCGCGGCACCCGACCGACGAACGGGGCCCGGTTCGACCGGACCCGCCCGGCGGTGCAGGCCTACGCCCGGTGGCTGCTCCACGGGCAGGACCGCCTGCTCTCCCGGATCGGGAGTCCCGACGTGCTCTACCGCTACACGACTGCGCTGGACGGCTTCGCCGCGTCCCTGACCGGCCGTCAGGTCGAGCAGCTGCGCGGCTCGGCCGGGGTGGTCCGGGTCGAGCGCAGCACCAAGCGGCACATCGACCGCACACCGGCAGTGGCCGCCGACGCCCGGTCCGAGCCGCTGCTCGGCCTCACCGGGCCCCGCGGAGCCTGGGCGGCCCACGGCGGCCCGTCGAGCGCCGGTCGCGGGGTCGTGATCGGGGTCGTGGACAGCGGCATCTGGCCGGAGAACCCGAGCTTCGCCGACGCCGGCCCGGACCCGTCCCTGCCGGGGTTCCACGGGACCTGCCAGGCCGGGGAGCGGTGGGGTCCCGCCGACTGCACCGCGAAGATCGTCTCGGCCCGGTGGTTCGTGCGCGGCTTCGGGGAGGAGAACACCGCGAACGCCGAGTTCCTCTCCCCTCGAGACGGCACCGGCCACGGGTCCCACGTGGCGTCGACGGCGGCCGGCCAGGACGACGTGCGGGTCCACATCGACGGGCAGCGGTTCGGAACCACGTCCGGGATGGCGCCGGCGGCCCGGCTCGCCGTCTACAAGGCCTGCTGGACCGCGCCGGAGCCCGCCGACGACGGCTGCACCACCGCGGACACCGTCGCGGCCGTCGACCGGGCGGTCGCGGACGGGGTCGACGTTCTCAACTACTCGGTGTCGGGCAGCCGCGTCAGCGACGACTCGGTGGAGCGGGCCTTCCTGGGCGCCGCCACGGCCGGCGTCTTCGTCGCCACCTCGGCAGGCAACGACGCGCGCTCGGGATCCGTCACGCACGTCGCTCCGTGGGTCACCACCGTGGCGGCAAGCACCTACGGCCTCCTCGAGGGAACGGCACGGCTCGGCGACGGCACCACGTACGTCGGTGCGATGGCCGCCGACCGCACCGTGCCGTCGGCCCGCCTCGTCCTCGGTGGGTCCATCGCCGCCCGCGGGTCCTCGGTGGCCGCGGCGCGGCGCTGCGAGGCCGGGAGCCTCGACACCCTGAGGGCCGAGGGCCGAGTCGTGGTGTGTGAGCGCGGAGGCAGCCCGCGCGTCGACAAGTCGGTCGCCGTCGACGATGCGGGCGGCGTCGGCATGGTGCTGGTCGACACCGGCGGCGGGGTGGATGCAGACGTGCACGCCGTACCGACCGTGCACCTCGACGCGCGGGCCGGCGCGGCGGTCAAGGCCTACGTACGCCGGGCAGGTGCCCGGGCCACCGTGATCCTCGCCCCGCGGGGCGGGCGCCCGGCGGCGGCGCGGGCAAGCTTCTCGGCCCGTGGACCCGCCGCGGCCTCCGGTGGCGACGTCCTCAAGCCGGACCTCACCGCGCCCGGAGTCAGCGTCCTGGGGGCCGTCGCCCCGCCCTCGGACTCCGGCCGGGCCTGGGACCTCGTCTCCGGGACGTCGACGAGCGCCCCGCACGTCGCGGGGCTGGCCGCGTTCGTCGCCGGGCTGCACCCGCGCTGGTCACCGGCGCGGATCAAGTCCGCGCTGATGACCACCGCCTACGACCTCGCCGGCCGCCACGGCCCCCTGGTCGAGGGTGCCGGGCACATCGACCCCACGCGGACTCTCGACCCGGGGCTGGTCCTCGACACCGACCCGTCCGCGTGGCAGCGGCTGGCCGCCGGCAAGGTGGCGGCACGGGACGTGAACGCCGCCTCCGTGGCGGTGGGCGACCTGGTGGGACATGCCACCGTCCTGCGCCGGATCACCAACGTCAGCAACCGCCGGGAGTCCTACGCGGCGCGGGTCAAGGGGATGCCAGGCGTGGACGTGCAGGCGTTCCCCGCGAGCGTCCGCCTCGCACCCGGGGCGACCCGAACCGTCCGGCTACGGATCACCGCCCGGCCCACCGCGCGGGTCGACCACGACATCACCGGCTGGCTGGTCTGGCGCGGTGACCGGCACCGGGTCCGGATCCCGCTCTCGGTGCACCCGACCGTGGTCGCCGCCCCCGAGCAGGTGGCCGGCGCCGGGGACCGCGGCAGGGTGGTCGTCCGGGGCCGCTCCGGCAACGGCCGCACCGTGAAGCTGCGCAGCACCGGCCTCGTCCCGGCCCGCACCAGCCCGGTGCGGCTGCACCCCGGCAAGCCCGACCGGACGCGCCCGCCGGCGGGTCCCGAGGTCCGCACCATCCCGGTGCCCGCGGGCACCGACGTGGCCCGGTTCGCGGTGGCGAGCGGCGACGCCGACCTGTACGTCTACCGGGACGGGAAGCTGGTGGGGAGCGCCACCAAGACCCCGGCCGAGGTGACGCTGACGCAGCCGGCCCCCGGCGCCTACCGGGTCTACGTCTCCGCGTCTGGCGGCGCGAACGGGACGGGCGACGGGGTGCTCCAGACCTGGGTGGTCCCCGAGCGGGGCGGCTCCGCGGTGGCACTGAGCACCGACGCGGTCGGCTTCGCGCCGGGGCGACGGTTCAAGTACTCCGCGTCCTGGAAGGACCTGAAGCCCGGGAAGCACTACCTCGGCGTGGTGTCGTACGGCGACTCCGGCCGCCATACGCTTGTCGAGGTCAACCGGCCGTGAGCTGTTTACCCGGGGCCCCGGGTAAACCGGCACACCACTGCCGTTGTTACGGCGGGGGTGTGCCGGTTTCGACGGGGGTGTAGGTCGTGCAGGCCGGATCGGACCATTCATTTGGACGGTTCTGGGGGGTTTGCCCTGCGGGTCGCGTAAGTCGTGACCAACGTCCGCCCGCACAGCCGATGTGTACGACCGCGCATCTCCGGCCGCCGTACGCTCGTCGAGGTCAACTGCCGTGAGCTGTTTACCCGGGGGCCCTGGTAAACCGGCACACCACTGCCGTTGTTACGGCGGGGGTGTGC
>JAWWPF010000058.1:0-2509 GCA_033850795.1 Nocardioidaceae bacterium
CAGCTCCAGGGTCACGTGGCCCGAGACGCCGGGGTCGATGAAGCCGGCCGTCGAGTGCGTGAGCAGCCCCAGCCGCCCCAGGGACGACTTGCCCTCCAGCCGGGCCGCCACGTCGTCGGGCAGCGTGACCACCTCGTACGTCGAGCCCAGCACGAACTCACCGGGGTGCAGGATGAACGGCTCCTCGCCCTCCGGCTCGACCTCCCGCGTCAGGTCCGACTGGTCGGCGGCGGGGTCGATGTGCGGGTAGCGATGGTTCTCGAAGACCCGGAAGAAGCGATCGAGCCGCACGTCGATCGAGGACGGCTGCATCATCGCCGGGTCCCACGGGTCGAGGGCGATCCGTCCGGCCTCGATCTCGGCCAGGACGTCGCGGTCAGACAGCAGCACGCGGACAACCTACCGACCGGCCCTGCAACGCCCTGACCGACGCCCGCTGCGGGGCTAGGCTGTCGCAGTCCGGACCCGCTCGGGTCCCGCGCTGCGAGGTCACCATGCTGATCAACGTCAACGGCCAGAGCTACACCAGCTGGGAGGACGTCCCCCCGGAGGTCCGCCAGCAGCTCGCCACCACCTTGCCGGATGCCGACAAGAACGGCGTACCGGACCTGTTCGAGGGGAATCTGCAGGGGCTGCCCGCCGGCGCCCAGACGTTCGCCAGCACCTCGATCATCGTGGACGGCAAGCCGGTGCAGTCGGCGGCCCAGCTGTCGCCCGAGGTGCAGGCCAAGCTGCAGCAGGCGCTCGGCATGCTCGGGCCCATGTTCGCCGCGGGGACCACCCCCGCCGCAGCTCCGGGTGCTCCGGCCACCCCGGCCGCGACCGCCACCTCGGCGATCCCGCTCCAGCCCGGCCAGGTGATGCTCAACGGCGTCCCGACGGTCGTCGGCGGGACCCCGCCGCCCAAGAAGGGTTTCTTCAAGCGGCTCTTCGGCGGCTGACCTGGGTCGCCCCCTCGGTGGCCCAGGGCTTGAGGAACAACCGTCTTTGAGCGGATGACGAGATTCGAACTCGCGACATCGGCGTCGGGCAGAGCGTCGCGCTCGGCGCGTCCCCAGCCGGATTCGGATCTTGAGCGGATGACGAGATTCGAACTCGCGACATCGACCTTGGGAAGGTCGCGCTCTACCAACTGAGCTACATCCGCATGCCGGAAGACCGGCGCGGCGATGCTACCTCAGCAGACCGGGCACCCGGTCGTTGGATACTGCAGCCGTGGACCCTCGGCGCGCAGTCGCTCTGCTCGCGCTCGGGGCCCTGACGCTCTCCGGCTGCACGTCGAAGGACGACGAGCCCCCCAAGCCGTCGCCACAGCCCTCCCCCACCGTGGCGGGCGGTACGCCGGACCAGCCGGTCGCGGTCCAGCCGACCACATCGCTGATGGAGTGGGTGGCCGCTCCGGGCGCGGTCGACAACACGGTCACCACCAACGGGACCTGGTTCCTGACCGTCGAGGCGTCGGGCCAGGAGTACCGGCTCGACGGCCCGGACCGGTCCTTCGGCACCGGCGGGGACGGGACCCGGATCAGCAACGCCCTGCTCGACGAGGACTGGGCCGTCGTCGTGCGCCAGGACCCGGAGGCGAGGAAGCCGGCCACGGCGGAGGTCACCGACCTCGCGAGGGGCGAGCAGTTCACGCTCGACGCGGGCTCCGATCCCCCGACGATCGCGGGAGGGACGTGGTCGCTGGGCGGGGACACGCTGGCCTATGCGACCGCCGGTCCCGACGCCGGCTACTGCGTGGCCACCGTCGACCTCTCCACGAGGAAGGCGTCCATCGCCTGGTGCGCAGCGGCCAAGCACGGCTTCAACGCCGCGCACGTGACCGACGCCGGCACGACCGTCCTGGGCTTCGACGACGCCAAGCCGTCGTGTCGCACCGTGGGCTCGGTGGCCGACGAGAGGTTCGACCCCTTCCCCGGCATCCCCGAGTGCAAGGCCTGGGAGGGTGCGCTGCTCGGCAAGGACCAGGCGATCTGGTCGGTGATCCCGCAGGAGGACGACGTCGACGCGGCGGAGTTCTTCGCACGGGTGGGTGACGGATACTTCGACCTCGGGCCAGGGACGTCGGGCACGCTCGTGCCCTGCGCCGATGCGGCGTACTTCGTCCGGGACCCGCAGGCCGAGGGCGACCCGGCCCGGCTGCTCCGCTGGGACGGCAGCAGCCTGGCGATCGTCTACGAGGCCCCGCCGGGCCAGTCCTTCCTGGAGGCCCCGCGCTGCGGCGACGCCGCCCTCGTGGTCAGCGTGCTCTCCGAGGGCGGCGACGAGCAGGTGATGGCGGCCCTGAGCTGACTCCGTAGGCTCGGCGGCGTGGAGTTCACCGGCTTCCCCGTCGCGGCGCTCGACTTCTACGACGACCTCGAGGTGGACAACACCAGGAGCTTCTGGGAGAAGCACAAGCACGTCTACGAGGAGTCGGTGAAGGCGCCGATGGTCGCGCTGTGCGACGCCCTCGCCAAGGAGTTCGGTGACGCCAAGGTCTTCCGGCCCTACCGCGACGTGCGGT
>JAWWPF010000061.1:0-3971 GCA_033850795.1 Nocardioidaceae bacterium
CCCTGTTCGACGTGGTCCCCCGCGACCACCGGCAGGGGCCACGGGAGCTTCGTCGTCGTCAGCTCGTGACGGTCGGCTTCGTCCTCCTCGGGGCCGTGGTGCTCGGCTTCTCGCTGCGCCTCGACCCCGGGAGCCGCTGGTTCTACCCGGCGACGCTCGTGCTCGCCGGCGTCTGGACGGTGGGCGCGTTCGCGTCGGGCCCGCTCCACCTCGGCCGCATCAACCGCGGTGGCGCGGTCGTGCGACCGACCCTCGCGCCGGTGCTCGTCGGGCTGGTGCTGGCCGGCATCTTCGTGGTGGGCGCCGAGCTGATCCACGCCCTGTCGGTCCTCAACGGCCTCGAGCACCAGATCGTCAAGGTCGTCGACTACGCCGACCAGGGGTCGACCCCACTGCTGGTCGTCATCACCGCGGTGAACGGCATCGCGGAGGAGCTGTTCTTCCGCGGGGCGGCGTACGCCGCGATCACCGCGCACCCGGTCGCCTGGACCACGCTGCTCTACGTCGTCGCGACGGCGGCCACCGGCAACGTGATGCTCGCCTTCGCGGCGGTCCTGCTCGGCCTGGTGGTCGGGCTCGAACGTCGTGCCAGCGGCGGCATCCTCGGCCCGATCCTGACCCACTGCACGTGGTCCCTGGCGATGCTCGTCGTGCTGCCGCTGGTCTTCTTCTGACCCTGCTTCACCGTCGAGTGACCCGTTCGGCACGTTCTCCACAGTGGAAAACCTGCGGATCGGGTCTCTCGACGCCGAGGACGCGAGCGGCTACCTGTCTCGCTTCGACTCCTCGATCGCGATCTTGACCGCCTCCTGGTAGGTCATCGGGTCCCCCGGGACGATGTCCTGGATCGCGTAGTCGGTCTGGAGGACCTCGGTGCTCATCGAGTCGATCAGGTTGGACGCGGTGGTGGCGTCGACGTTGGTGACCAGCCCGATCCAGTGCGAGGAGAGCCGCGGGGTCAGGACCGGCACGGTCACGATCGGGACCCGGCGGCCGTTGATGATCTCGGCCGCCTGCTGGAGCATCTGGACGTAGGTCAGCCGGTCGGCGCCCCCGATCTCGTAGACCTGGCCGTAGGTCTTCTCCACCCCGGTCACGCCGACCAGGTAGCGGATCACGTCGTCGAGCGCGATCGGCTGGGTGCGGGTGTCGGCCCAGCGCGGCACCACCATGGCCGGGAGGTTCTTGATCAGCTGCCGCGTCATCTCCCAGGAGATGCCACCCGCGCCGACGACGATCGCTGCTCTCAGGACCGTGACGGGTACGCCGGAGCTGCCGAGCAGCTTCTCGACCTCACGGCGCGAGCGGAGGTGGGGGGAGAGGTCGTCGTCGTCCTTGCCCAGCCCGCCCATGTAGACGATCTGGTGGACGCCGCTGGCCGCCGCGGCCAGCCCGAACGCCTTCGCCGCCTCGGCGTCCTTGCTCTCGAAGTCGTTGTCGTCCAGCGAGTGCACGAGGTAGACGGCGACGTCGACGCCGTCCATCGGCTCGGCCAGCGTGCCGGGGTCGAAGACGTCACCGAAGACCGGGTCGCCCGGGCCGTCGTAGTCGTCGGGGTGACGGGTCATCGCCTTGACGCGGTGGCCCTCCGCGATGAGGGCAGGCACCAGCCGGCTGCCGATGAAGCCGGTCGCCCCGGTCACCAGCACGCACAAGCCGTCGTCGGTCATCGGTCAGATCCTAGGGACACGTCTCGAGGTACCCGCTCAGCGGCTGCGCCGGGCGATGCCCTCGCGCTTGGTCTCGTCCATCCCGGCCTCGTACGCCGAGACGAGCGCCGCGATCGACAGCGGCTTGATCTTCTCCACCACCTGGCGCACGGTCTCCGGCGAGGCGCCCTGGTCGCGGTAGACCGGCCAGACCAGCGTGCGGAACACGTCGTAGAGCTCCTTGGCCACCTCGCGGCCGTGCCGGGCGTACATGTCGGCGGCAGCCAGCGCCGCCTCCACCGGGAAGCCGAGGTCGAGCAGCCCGAGGCCGACGGAGAGCTGGGAGACCGCCACTTGGTACTGCCCCCGCTTGAGCGGGAAGACCACGCCGAGCGCGGCGAGCGTCCGAAGCTCGTCGTCGGTGAGGTCGTGGCCGGCCCGGGTCGACAGCTCGGTGCGGGACATCTCGATCGGCCGCTCCACGTCCCACGGCGCGAGCATCGTGCGGGCCAGCGCGAGGTCCTCGGGCGTCGCGTCGGCCGGGATCCCCGCGACGTACTTCTCGATCGCCGAGAGCGTGAACCCGTGGCTCTGCAGCTCCTGGACCAGCTCCAGCCGGCCGACGTGGTCACGGGAGTAGTAGCCGGAGCGCCCCTTGCGGATCGGGGGCGGCACCAGGCCGCGGGAGGTGTAGAACCGCACGTTGCGCACGCTCATCCCGACCCGCTCGCAGAGCTCGTCGAGGGTGAGCAGGTCCTCGGCGTCGGGCATGTCCCTGACAGTACTGCTGTCAGGGTCGTACGGCGACCAGGTGCTTGGTCCTCAGACTCTTGCCGGAGACGACGACCTTGACCTTCGCGGTCTTGGTCTTGACCGTCACCTTGGCCTTGGCCGGGCACTTCGCGGAGGGCTTGGTCTTGGCCAGCACGGTGTCGATGACCACCTTGGTGCCCTTGAGCGTCGCCTCCCGCGGCGCCGACGGCGGGCTCGCCACGGCACAGCCGTTCGGCAACGTGCCAGCGACCGTGGGGCAGGCGTCGACGGCGTCGCGCAGCCCGTCGCGGTCGGCGTCCCGGCCGACCGGTTTCCCGCCGAGGTTGATCGCGGGTAGCAAGGCGGGGGTCTCGCCGGGGCCCACGCCGTAGGTGAGCGTGCTGCCCTGCCCCAGCTGACCGTCAGTGTCATCACCCCAGCAGCGCAGCTGTCGGGTGTCCAGCGCGGCGCAGGTGAAGAGCTCGCCCGCGGTGATCGCGATCGCGCTGCGGCCCGGGCCGAGGTCGACGGCGACGATCGACTCCCCGGGGCTGTCGCCGATGGCGGTGGTGTTGCCCTGCCCGAGCTGACCGTTGGCGTTGTTGCCCCAGCAGCGGACCTGTCCGGTGTCCTGGATGGCGCACGTGTGGAACTGGCCGGCGGTGACCGCGGTCGCGGTGCGGCCGAGCCCGAGGTCGATGGCAACGGTGGACTCCCCGGGGTCGTCGCCGATGTAGTAGGTGTTGCCCTGCCCCAGCTCCCCGTAGAAGTTGCTGCCCCAGCAGCGCAGCTGCCCGTTGTCCAGCACGGCACACGTGTGAAGACCCCCGGCGGTCACCGCGGTGGCGGTGCGGCCCGGGCCGAGGTTGACCGCAACGGTGGACTCCCCGGCGGTGTCGCCGATGGCGGTGGTGTTGCCCTGTCCCAGCTGCCCATCATCGTTGCCGCCCCAGCAGCGCAGCTGTCCGGTGTCCAGGATCGCGCACGTGTGGTAGGCACCGGCGGAGAGCGCGGTCGCGGTGCGGCCCGGGCCGAGGTCGACAGGGACAGTGGACTCCCCGGGATTGTCGCCGATGGCGTTGATGTTGCCCTGCCCCAGCTCACCGTCGGAGTTGTAGCCCCAGCAGCGGACCTGTCCGGTGTCCAGGATGGCGCACGTGTGGAACTGGCCGGCGGCGACCGCGATCGCGGTGCGGCCCGGACCGAGGTCGACCGCGACAGTGGACTCCCCAGGGTTGTCGCCCACGGCCGCGGTGTTGCCCTGAGCCAGCTGCCCGTAGGCGTTGTCGCCCCAACAGCGCAGGCTGCCGTCGGCGAGGATCGCGCACCCGTGAGAGCCGCCAGCGGACACCGCCGACGCGTCCGCGCGGGAAACCCCTGGGACCCCGTCGCCGGCGTCTGCGCCCGCAGGGGCCGACAAGCCCAGCGGGGCCAGGGCGGCGGCGAGCAGCATGGTGACCGCCAGCGCTGACGCTCGGCGTCGGGACGACGGGGCCATGGGTCCTCCAGGGGTGAAGCCGCCAGTCTCGTGGGAACGCACAGCCCTCGCAATGCCGCGAACGGGCTATG
>JAWWPF010000166.1:0-3320 GCA_033850795.1 Nocardioidaceae bacterium
CCCTGTGCCATATGAGCATTGTGCCCGTTCCACAACGTGAATGACTGGCGTTGCGGCCCGCATCCGCCGCAGAACACGCGACCAGCGGCATAGCGGACGTGTCGAATGAAACTCCGGCAGCAACGGCTTCAGCGTCAAGGTGGTCGACACCACCGGTCCCGTCGTGACCGTGCCGGCCGATCTCGCGGTCGCCGCGACCAGCTCGACCGGTGCCCGGGTGTCGTTCACGGCGCCCTCGGCCACCGACCTGGTGGACGGCTCGGTGCAGCCGCGCTGCGACCGCGCCTCGGGCACCATGTTCGCCCCCGGCACGACCACCGTGAGCTGCTCGGCCACGGACGCGGCGGGCAACACAACCACGAAGCGGTTCACCGTCGCGGTCAGCTACGCGTGGTCGGGTCTGCAGTCGCCGGTCGTCGCCGGGGACAGCTACAACCTGGGCCGCACGCTCCCGCTGAAGTTCGCCCTCACCGGAGCCAGCGCCCCGGTCAGCGACCTGATTGCCAAGGTGTACCTCGCCAAGGTGTCCGACAAAGTCGCCGGGCCTGAGACGGCAGCCGTCTCCACGTCGGCCGCCGACAACGGGAACACCTTCCGGAGGGACGGGTCCGCGTACGTCTTCAACCTCGCCACGAAGAACCTGACCGCCGGCACATGGCGGGTCCGAACCGACCTCGGTGACGGCGTGCGCCACACCGTGGACGTCGTGCTCCGGTAACGAGCTCGCACCCTCAGCAGCAGCGCCCCGGCGGACCCTCGCCGGGGCGCTGCCGCGTCGTGGCCTCGAGCGAGGTCCCCGCGCCACCTAGCGGCTCTGTGCTGCAAAGCCATCGGGCGGCGGCGTGACAGCCAACCTCTCAGACGCGCTCATGGTCACTGCTAGGCGGACGCTCAAACCGCCCCATGCACAACGGCACCGCGTTGATGGCGGCGGAATGGGGCACCTCTTGGCGGCGAGCGGTTCGCCCTAAGTCCGGACGCCGCCGAGGACGTTGCACCGCGTCGAGACTCCGGCGACCGGCCGAGTCGCATATCGGTCGGCACCCGGGCACACGACGACCGCCACGCTCGGCGTCAGCGGTCCTCGCCCCAGTTGGCGATGACCACGGCGATCGGTGGAAGCACGGCAGCGACGACCGACATGGCCACGGCTGCCGTCGTAGACCACAACCGGACGAGGTTCCAGGCGAGCAGGATCAGCACCAGGCAGACGCCCATCAGGGCGAAGTACCACCGCTGACGCCGGCGCAGCCGCTCACTCTGTGGCCTGCGCACCCCGCTGGCCGTGACCCGCTGGTGTCGTCTCATCGCCTCCACATTGCCACGCTGACCGACGGGAACGCGGGGCCGCAACGAGCTTGCTCATCGGAGAAGGCGTGTGTCCAGCTCGCGGTGGAATGACGCGGAGTTGGTCAGGGCCGGAAGACGACCTTGACCATGCCCTCTTCCTTCTTTTGGAAGTGGTCGTAGGCGCTGGGGGCTTCGTCCAAGGGGAGGTGGTGGGTGGCGAACGATTCCACGTCGAAGGGGTCGCCGTCGGCCAGAATGCCGAGCAGGTGGTCGGTCCACGCACGGACGTTGGCCTGACCCATGCGGATCTGCACCTGCTTGTCGAACAGCTGCATCATGTTGATCGGATCGGCAGCGCCGCCGTACACCCCGGAGATGGACACGGTGCCGCCACGCCGTACCGCGTCGAAGGCCGTCGACAGCGCGGCCAACCGGTCCACACCGGCGGTCTTCATGAGGGGCTCGGAGACCGCGTCGGGCAGTATGCCTGCGGCCTTCTGCACGACGGAGGCGCCTGGTGATCCGTGCGCCTCCATGCCGACCGCGTCGATGACTGCGTCCGGTCCGCGGCCGCCGGTGGACTCACGAACGACATCGGCGACACCACCGACCTTCTCAGCCTCGTCGAGGTTGAGCACCTCAGCGCCGTGCGCCTCAACCCGGGCCAGCCGCTCGGGGATCCGGTCGACCGAGATGACCCTGTGCCCGGCATACACGGCCATCCGGGCAGCCATGTCCCCAATCGGGCCCGCACCGAGGACCAGAAGGGTGCCACCGGCCGGCACGTCGGCGTACTGGAGCGCCTGCCAGGCGGTCGGCAGAACGTCGGACAGGAACAGGAACCGGTCGTCGGACGGGCCTTCGGGCACTTTCACCGGAGCGAAGTCGGCGAACGGGACGCGAAGGTACTCCGCTTGTCCACCCGGCACCTGACCGTAAAGCTTGCTGTAGCCGTAGAAGCTCGCGCCGGTGCCGTGCTCGCGGTTCTGCGTCGTCTCACACTGGCTAAACAAATTGCGCTCGCACATCCAGCAGGTGCCGCAGCAGACGTTGAAGGGAACGACCACCCGATCGCCGACCTTGAGATGCGTGACGCCGCTTCCGACCTCCTCCACGATGCCCATCGGCTCGTGACCCACCACGTCACCGGGCGCCATGAACGGCGCAAGCGTCTCGTAGAGGTGCAGGTCTGATCCACACAGGCCTGTCGAGGTCACCTTGATGATCGCGTCCGTGGGCTCTTCGATGCGTGGATCCGGGACCTCCGTCACGCTCATGTCGTGGACGCCTTGCCAGGTCACTGCCTTCATGGATAGCTCCTCAGTGGTCGCACGGGGGATGGACGGCAAGTACCCCCGTCCCTGTTCCGACAATCTTGGCCAGCGCAACCGAGGCCGAGGGACCGAAGCGGTGGGCTACGAGCGCGCAGTCTCGGGCTCACATTCGCGGCGATAAGACGCGACCCGCGTTTGTGTCGGCAGCGGCTCGGTGACCGAGCGAGTCGCGCGTCGCGCTCACCGCTCTATTGGGGGTGCCGCGTCCACGTCGGCTCCTTATGTCAGCAGGTCGGCATGGCAGGCAACAATGTAACTGGTGAATGCCTCATGTTGGGGCCTACTCCACCATCGTTGACCAGTTTTCTTCGCTAGGTGCAGCCTTCCCTGACACCCAGAATGAACTTGGAGCGGTACTGAATATCTTCACACGCTTGCGGGACCGCGTGGCCCACCCCGTCAAAGTTCTGACGAAGTTCTCCGCCGAAGATCGCCCTACTTGCGACCAGGGTGGAGGCCTTCACGGCCGGACTTCGTGAGGCGCGCACGGCTCCAGCTTAGGGCGCTGAAGGCGCTGCCGCCGCTGACGCGTCATGCCGCCGGCTTGACTCTCTATAGATCACGTTCAAGACGGCGGCGCTCTTGGGTGGGCCCACTGTCTTCAGGCACAGTCCGGCAGGCTCGCGGCACTGTATTCCTTATTTCCGGCACCGACGAGGTGGCCGTATGTGAGGGGTGCGTAGGCCAAAACTCCAG
>JAWWPF010000372.1:0-6035 GCA_033850795.1 Nocardioidaceae bacterium
CAACCAGCGACACGCTCTTCGGCGGCGAGAACGACAGGGCGAACCCGGTCACCACCGTTCGCTTCGAGTCGTGCCGGTAGACCAAGCCCAACGGCGCTCCCGAGACCGGATGGCGGCCCTCGTCGAACAGCCGGGCCAGCTGGCCTTCCTCCACCTCGCCCGACAGGCCAAGCACGGCCGCGCCGGAACCGACCCACACGCCCGGCTCCGGGGCGCGCGACACGTAGTAGTCCTCGACCGAAACCTCATGGTCGTAGTACTCCCAGCTCCCCACGGTCATGGGGACCAACCCGTTCACGCGTTCCCAGCCCCCTTGCCGCACCCCCGGTGCAGGGGTGTCATCCGTTCAGGCTTGTAGAAGGGAGTTATACAGGATACGTCGGACAGTTAGAAGGGATATTCGAGCAGGTTCGTTGCTAGAAGTCAGGATTGACGTTGACGCGTTCGATGGTTGGTCATCGCGCGGTAATCATCAACGACGTTCACGGTTGTTCAGGGTCGTTCGTAGTCGTCCACGGTTGTTGGCGGGCACTGTCGGGACGTCGGTGGAAGCGATGGGTATCGGTGGTCTCGCTTGTGTAGCAACGGAACCGCTCCGTTCTCTGGCACGCCGGATCCTCTCCGGCGCCACGGAGATCTCTCAGTTCCACAGCGGTGAACCCCCGGGAAAAAAACTTCTGCGTTAGTCATGTGACGCTGGTGTCCATTGTGTTCCGTCCTGTCCATCCAGTGCCGTCCAGTGCTGTTTAGTGCGGGGATTTAGGGAAAGTGCGCGGTTCGCTGGTCTCCCTATTTCGGTCATACTCCTGGGTCGATGCGCCAGACTCGACGCCGCAGCCGGCCGATGCCGGCGGACCAGGCGCTCCCCTTCGGTGGGGGGCTGGGTCCAGCGTGCCCGCCGAGCCTCGCCGCAGGGGCTGGGCCTGGCTCTCGTTCCCCGAGCCTGCCGGGGCCCGGTCCTCGGCTCCGTCAGAGAGACGGTGCCTCGAAGGTCTCAACGGATCGCAGCAGGCCCGTTCGGAGCAGGGGGCCGAAAGACCAGCAGGACGCATCCGACGCCAAGAGGGTGGCGGAGGGGGAGGGGACGGGTCAGGTCTCTCAGGCGCCGAGGATCGGCTTGCATCCGTGGCAGTCGGAGGCGGAGAGAACCTGGGGCACCATGCCCGAGATCGACCGCGCCACGTTGGCGCGCTTCCTGTTGATCACTCAGCCGCCGAGGCGAACGGCGACTCGATCTGCAGCCGGGTCTCGTCGAAGCGCCGGCCCGGGCCCTTTGCCGGCTGGACGACGATCCGTTTGATCACGAGGCCGATGAGCTGGCGCTGGTAGTCGATCCCCCTGGACTCCCACTCTCCGGCCAAGACCTCAGGATCGCTCGGAAGATCGCGTAGCATCCGCACGCTCGTCCGGTTGACGTCTCGGGTCGCCAGCTCGTCATGCTTGGTTCGAAACTCGTCGTCGCGCCGGTTGTACTCAACCCGGGACAGACGCTTCGAGAGCAGGAGATCAACCAGGAGCTCTCGCCCTTCGGTGATTTCCGACAGCTGCTCGGCCAGCGAGTCACCGTCCCCGTTGGCGTCCACGCGAAGCAGAGTGACGAGCTCCTTCCGGTACTTCGGGTGGGTCAGGGTTCCAAGCACGAGTCGCTGCACTTTGGCCTCCAGGGGCCCAGCAACGATCCGGAGGCGACCGCACCCGAGCAGCCCCGGGCCTTTGCGGCAGGCGTAGGAGCGACCCCGGTTTTCCCTCTGCATGCTTTGAAGCTTGGCGCCGCAGAGGGAACAGAACAGAAAGCCGACGAGCGGGTAGGTGCGGGGCCGGGACTTGGTCGGGTAGGGCCAGGCGCGGTCGAGCACGGCGTTCAGCCGTTCCCAAGTCTCGACGTCGAGCAGCGCTTCCCACCGAGCATGCTCGTTGGCGATCTCGCCTTTGAGGGTGCGGCGGGACACGTTGCGGGGATGGCGGAGGATGTTCTTCAGCACGGCCACGGTCCACCGGGTCCCGGTCACGGTCGGGACATCCCGTCGATTGAAGTCGTTGACGATGCTCCGTGTCGACTCGCCGGCCAGCGTGCGTTGAGCGGCCTCTTGGACGATGGCCTTTTCCTCCGGAATGACCTCGTAGCGTTGCGTGTAGCCGTAGGGCCTCCGCCCTCCGATTCGGGGCCGACCCTCCTTCGCTTCCCGCTCCCGGGCGAGGAGCATCCGCTCCGAGGTCTTCTTCGACTCCTCCCGGTCGGTCGTCGCCCTGATCCCGATCTCGAACTCGCTCATCCATCCCGACGGCGTCGCCACCGCCCGGTCAGGGTTGATCCCAGCTCGATCCAGGACGTCGAACAGGGGGGCCCACCCTGGGCCACCGCCGCGACTCAGCCGGTCAGACTTGAACGTGATGACGCAGCGCCCCGGCCCGCTCTCGAGCGCAGCCAGGAGCTCCTTGAACTTCGCTCGCTCACGACCGCGGTTCTTGTAGCCCGACGTCGACGGGGGTTCGACGAACACGTCCACTACAGCGATCCGCAGACGCGGCGCGGCGTCGAAGCAGGCGTCCAGCTGTGTCGGCAGGCTCTCCGAGCCGTCCCGCGTGACGCTCTGGCGGGCGTACAGATACCCCGGCACGAACTTCGCGGGGACATCCTCTGCGTCGTAGAGCTCATAGGCTCTGCGCAGGAACTCGAAGCCACGCATGTCCCGGCCACTGTACCCCGAAATGGTGTCATTGATCGAGTGAATTGACCAATACGAGGAATACTCCGATCGAGGCGCTGGAGCGGGCCTATCCGATGCGGGTGCGGCGCTACCGGCTCCGGCGGGGGAGCGGCGGTTCCGGTGCGGCTGCCGGCGGCGAGGGGATCGAGCGTGACCTCGAGCTGCTGGAGGACTGCACGGTCAGCCTGATCACGGAGCGCCGGGAGAGCCGACCGTGGGGCCTGGCCGGCGGAGGCCCCGGTGCGGTGGGGGAGAACTGGGTGTTGCCGGGCGGGGACGAAGCGAGAGCGAACCGCCTCCCCGACAAGTGCACCGTTCGTTTGAGAGCGGGCGACGTCCTCCGGATGCTCACCCCGGGAGGCGGCGGCTGGGGCCCGCCCAGCTAAACAGATGGTCCAGGCCTTCCCGGGCTCGAATTTCTCGGCCGCGAGGCCGCTCCCACGCCCAACTGGGCGATCGAGGTCGCTTTCGACGCTCTCGCCCCGTAGTGATCAAAGCCCACTGAGGGGGGCCTGCCGGAGCAGGCCCCCCTCGATTCTCTACTGCCCACGTCGCTGGTCAGCAGCCGAGCGTGGCCTCGATGTTGGCCGCCTCCGCGACGAACGAGGCTGCCTGCGCCGCAGTGATCTTCTTGCCAGCCTGCGCGTTCACCTCATTGACCAACGCGCCCAGTGCGCTGCATGCACCCGGGATGTCACTGGCGGCGATCTTCTTCTGGACGGTCGTCGCCTTCGCCGCCAAGCTGTTGCCCGGCCCGACGCCCGTCATCTGAGCGAGCAGGTCGGCGAGCTGTTCGGAGGCCCCCTTCACGTGCACGTCGAAGGAGCGGTGTCCGATGTTGCCGGCAGCATCGCTGGCCATACACGCCACAGTCGTCGTGCCGATCATGAACGTCGAGCCTGATGGCGGAGCGCAGGCCGACGCCGTCACGCCGACTGCGTCGGAGGCATGGAAGCTGAAGGTCACGACTGCCCCTGCCGGGCTCGTCGCGTTGGTCGTGATATCGCTCGGCACCGTCACGGCTGGGGCAGTCGTGTCCTTGACCGTCACGTTGAACGGTGCTGAGCCACGATTGCCTTGTGCATCGACGGTGAAACAGTCGACGTGCGTCGTTCCGAGAGGGAACGGTCCGGGCGCGGCGGGCGAGCACGTAGCGGTGAGCACGCCGTCAACCGTGTCGGTGGCCAGGACCGGACCGAATGCGACTGGAGTCAGCGGGCCCGTCGCCTCGACCGTGATGTCGGCCGGTACGTGCACCACCGGAGGTTTCGTGTCCCGCACGGTCACGTGGAAGGTGGCGGTTGCGGGGTTCCCGGCTGCGTCGCTCGCCGAGCAGGTGACGGTTGTCGTGCCGAGGGGGAACGGGCCCGGTGACGCTGGTGTGCACGTGACCGGGCGGGCACCGTCGACGAGATCGCTGGCCGTGGGTACGGTGAAGGGTACGGGGGTCGTCGTCCCGGTTGCCTCGGCGGTGATGTCGAACGGGACGTTGGCGAACGTGGGCGGGAGGAAGTCGACGCCGGGCGAGCCGATCTCGTTGCCGTCGTGGCCCAGGAATGCCCCATGGACGCCGATTTCGCTGAGGGTCGAGATCGCCGGTGCCGGCGTGGTGCTCCCGCCGATGCCGGCGGAGTTGTCGAAGGACTTGAACGTGGTCGAGGCAGCGAAGCTCACGCCCGTGACCCGCGTGCCATCGCCGCTGAACAGGTTCACGGCGTCGCCCCCCGTACTCAGCCCCACTCCCGAACCGCCGTAGAACCCAATCGTCACGCCCGCAGGCGGGCTCGTGGTTCCCCACCACGCCTGGCTGAAGCCCTGCAGCAGGGTGGCGTCGGCTGCGGCGGGGCCCGTTCCGCTCTCGATGAAGATCCTCGACTGCCCGGGCGCGATCGAGCCGACGGGGGCGGCGCCGCTGCCAGTCCACGGGCCCCGAAGAGCGACCGACGACCCAAAGGCGTAGGAGTTGTCGTCCATCCGCCAGCCGGTGAGGTCGACCGATGTGCCACCGAAGTTGGTCAGCTCAAACCAGTCGGCGGCATACGGCGCGTTCCCACTCGCCCACGGAGCCGTCTCCGTTATGGCGACGGTACCCGGCGCGGCAGTCTCGTTCACGACGTCGATCAGGTTCAGCGTGTACGACGTTGTCGCATCGGGGGTGGCGCCGACGGTTGGATCATTGACATCGACGCTGATGTTGTACGTGGGCTTCGTCTCGTAGTCGAGCACCGTGCCGGGCTTGATGAAGAGGCTGCCGCCGACGATCTCGAAGTACGCCGCGTCGGGACCGGACACGGTGAGGTTGTTGTCCCCGAGCCCGTCGTCGAGCACGGTGATGTCAGCGACTTTGAGCCCACCCTGCGTGCTCGTGTTCTCGGCGATCGACGAGACGACATGGCTGAGCAGCACCCCGGTCGGCGCCAGGTTCGGTGCGTCGGTCGGCTTGTACACCCAGAGCTGCGGATGGTTGAGGTCGCCGCCGCCGTCCTCGCTGACGGTGTAGATCGTGCCGTCGTTGTCCATCGTCACGCCCTCGTGCGTCTGATCGGGCACCGACAACGGGTTCCCGGGGTCCGACTGGATCGTGAGGGTGCTCGCCACGTTGCCCAACCGGTCGACGTTCACGATCTTGCCGGACTCCTGGCTGAGGATCAGGAGGTGGCTCGTGTCAGGGCCGGTCAGCGTCGACACGTTCGCCAGCGCGAAGACGTCCGAGAAGTCGCCCGTCGCCACGAGGGAAGGATCGAACAGGTCGACAGACTCGTCGGTCGTCGGCGAGCCGTTGGTAGCAGTACCCGCAATCCAATCGATGCCGGTCTGGAAGATCGACTTCGGCTGCTTCTCCTTGACCAGGATCAACCCCCCCGTCAGCGGATCGTTCGTGACGCCCTCCAAGCCGATGTTGCCAATGGTCGTCCCGAGCTTCACCGTCTGCGCGGCCGCACGAGTGAGCGTGCCGCCGGTGACGTAGGAGAAGCGGACCACCTGGCGGTCGCGCTCCTCGGTCATCACGAACCGGCCGCCGCCGATGTAGCTGATGCCTTCGGTGTCGTAGAACTCGGTTCCCTGGGGGCTCGAGCCAGGAGGCAGCGTCATCGAGTCGATGAGCTGGCCGGTCTTGGTGACCTGCACGAGCGACGTGCCGCCGTCACCGAGGACGAACAGCGTGTCGGTGTCCCAGTCGTAGGTGACCGACGAAGCCTCCTGCGCAAGCAGGCTGTTTGCCGGCGCGGCCGTCAGGGTCGGCTCCGGCAGGTCGAACCGCCCCACACGGACGTACTTGGAAAGATCAACCCCGGTCAGCGCTTGCGGCGAGGCCGACACGGCGCC
>JAWWPF010000326.1:0-8578 GCA_033850795.1 Nocardioidaceae bacterium
ACCAAGGCCGCCGAGCTGGGGCTGACCCCGCTGGCGCGGGTGGTGTCCACCGGCGTCACTGCGCTGTCCCCGGAGATCATGGGCCTGGGCCCCGTGGAGGCGACCCGCCAGGCCCTGCGCCGGGCGAGCATGAGCATCGGCGACATCGACCTGGTCGAGATCAACGAGGCGTTCGCGGCCCAGGTGGTGCCGTCGTACCAGGACCTCGGCATCGACCTCGACCGGCTCAACGTCAACGGCGGCTCGATCGCGGTGGGTCACCCGTTCGGGATGACCGGCGCGCGGCTGCAGAACACGATGCTCAACTCGCTGCAGTGGCACGACAAGCAGATCGGGCTGATCACCATGTGCGTGGGTGGCGGGCAGGGCATGGCGATGATCCTGGAACGGCTCAGCTAGGCGCCCTCCGCCGCACGCGGGCGGGGCCGACGGGGCGCCCCTTGCTCCGGCCGTCCGTGGGGCCGGACGCGCGAAGGCCCCCGGTCCGGGGACCGAGGGCCGTACGCGTGGTCACGTCGCGCTCAGGCGGTGGCGTCCTGCTGGAGGACGGCCTGGACGGCGACGGTGATCTCGATCTTGTCGCCGATGAGCAGGCGCCCACCGTCCATCGGGATGTTGAAGTCGACCTTCCAGTCCTTGCGGGAGATCGTCGTGGTGCCCTCGAAGCCGACGCGGGTGCCGCCCCACGGGTCGGTGTCGGTGCCGAAGAACTCGACGTCCAGGGTGACCGGCTTGGTGACGCCCTTGAGGGACAGGTCGCCGGTGACGAGCAGGCCCCGACCGCCGGGCTCGACCTTGGTGGAGGTGAAGGTCATCGGACCGCTGTTCTCCACGTCGAAGAAGTCGCCGGAGCGCAGGTGCGCGTCACGGTTCGCGTCGCGGGTGTCGATGGAGCTCAGGTCGATGCTCGCGGTGGCCGAAGGAGCCTCGCCGGTGACGATCTGCCCCTCGAACTTCTCGAACGACCCGCGGACCTTGCTCATCAGGTGGCGGGCGGTGAAGCCGACCTCGGAGTGGCTGGCATCGATGCTCCAGGTGCCGGCCGGGATGTTCGTGCTCTGCAGGACGTCGGTGCTCATGGGATCTCCTCGAAGCTGATTAGTTGTTGTTTCAACTGTCAAATACACTAGCAGGCGGTTGTTCAATCTTCAACTAGCGAGTGGGTAATCTTGTTCCCATGACGGCGCGCAACGGGGTGGACATGCGAGAACCGGGCCAGGAGCCCAGGCAGGACGCTGGGCAGGACCCTGGGCAGGATCTTGGGCAGGACCCCAGGCCAGAGCTTGGGCAGGACAACGGGGACGTGGCCTGGCTCGACCGGAACCAGCAGCGGTCGTGGCGCGCCTTCCTGGTGGGTACGACGCTCCTGATGGACCGGCTCGACCGGGAGCTGCGCGAGCAGCACCGGATCTCGCTGCCGGAGTACGAGATCATGGTCCGGCTCTCCGAAGCCGAGGACAACCGGCTCAGGATGGCCGTGCTCGCGGACTCGGTGAGTCACTCCCGCTCCCGGGTCACTCACACGGTCTCCCGCATGGAGGCCGCCGGCCTGGTGGTCCGCGACGCGTGCCTGTCCGATGGCCGAGGCGTGGAGGCGGTGCTGACCGCCGAGGGCCGCAAGGCGCTCGAGGATGCGGCCCCCACCCACGTGTCCGGGGTCCGCCGGCTCCTGGTCGACCTCGTCGAGGACGAGGACCTCGAGGCCGTCGGCCGGGTCTTCGACGCAGTCACGGACGCGCTGATCGAGACGAACCCAGCAATGGACTTCCGCTGACCGGGTTCGACCCGGCACGGGCGCTGGCGGAGGAGCGTCGGCACACGCTGGCCCGGCTGGCGAGCCTGACCGGCGACTTCGGGAGCATCGTCGAGGCCTCCCGGGACTCCAACGCCGACGACGAGCACGACCCCGAGGGAGCCACGATCGCCTTCGAGCGTTCCCAGGTCTCCTCGCTCGTCGACCAGACGCGGGCCCACCTCGCGGAGCTCGCCGAGGCCGGACGACGGCTGCAGGACGGGACCTACGGCGTCTGCGAGGTGTGCCGCGGCCCGATCGCCGCCGGCCGGCTCGAGGCCCGGCCGGTGGCCCGCACCTGCGTGGGCTGCGCCGGGTCGCCGGCCCGCTGACGCACCCCGCCGGGGTCAGTCGCGGGTCAGCTTGCGGTGGGTGACGCGGTGCGGGCGCGCCGCGTCGGCCCCGAGGCGCTCCACCTTGTTGGCCTCGTAGGCGGCGAAGTTGCCCTCGAACCAGAACCAGGCGCCCTCGTCCTTCTCGTCGCCCTCCCAGGCCAGGATGTGGGTCGCGGTTCGGTCCAGGAACCAGCGGTCGTGGGAGGTGATCACCGCACAGCCGGGGAACTCCAGCAGCGCGTCCTCCAAGGACTGCAGGGTCTCCACGTCCAGGTCGTTGGTCGGCTCGTCGAGGAGCAGCAGGTTGCCGCCCATCTTGAGGGTGAGCGCGAGGTTGAGCCGGTTCCGCTCGCCGCCGGAGAGCACGCCGGCCTTCTTCTGCTGGTCGGGACCCTTGAAGCCGAAGGACGCGATGTAGGCCCTGCTCGGCATCTCGAAGTTCGCGACCTTGATGAAGTCGAGGCCGTCGGAGACCACCTCCCAGACGTTCTTCCCGGGGTCGATCCTGCCCCTGCTCTGGTCGACGTAGGAGATCTTCACGGTCTGGCCGACCTTGAGCTCACCCTCGTCGGGCTTCTCCTCACCGACGACCATCCGGAACAGGGTGGTCTTGCCGACGCCGTTGGGGCCGATGACGCCCACGATGCCGGCGCGCGGCAGCCTGAAGTCGAGGTCGTGGATCAGCACCCGGTCGCCGAACCCCTTGGTCAGGTCGTCCGCCTCGAGGACCACGTCACCGAGGCGCGGCCCGGCCGGGATGTTGATCTCGGACAGGTCGACCTTGCGGTTGCGGTCCGCCTCGGCGGCAAGCTCCTCGTAGCGGGTCAGCCGGGACTTGCTCTTGGCCTGCCGGGCCTTCGGGTTCGACCGGACCCACTCCAGCTCGCGCTCGAGCATCTTCGAGCGCTTCGCATCCTTCGCGCCCTCGATCTTCAGCCGCTGCTGCTTCGTCTCGAGGTAGGTCGAGTAGTTGCCCTCGTACGGGTGTGCCTTGCCGCGGTCGAGCTCGAGGATCCAGCTCGCCACGTTGTCCAGGAAGTACCGGTCGTGGGTCACGGCCAGAACGGCGCCCGGGTACGACGCGAGGTGCCCCTCGAGCCACTGGACCGACTCGGCGTCGAGGTGGTTGGTCGGCTCGTCGAGCAGAAGCAGGCTCGGCTGCTGCAGGAGCAGCTTGCACAGCGCCACCCGGCGACGCTCACCGCCGGAGAGGTTGTCGACGACCACGTCCGGCGGCGGGCAGCGCAGGGCGTCCATCGCCTGGTCGAGCCGGCTGTCGAGATCCCACGCGTTGGCGTGGTCGAGGTCGGTCTGCAGGTCCCCCATCTCGGCCAGCAGCGTGTCGTAGTCGGCGTCCGGGTCCGCGAGCTCCTCGGAGATCTGGTTGTAGCGGTCCAGCTTGCCCTTGATCTCCCCGACGGCCTCCTCGACGTTCTCCAGGACCGTCTTGCCCTCAGTCAGGGGAGGCTCCTGTTGGAGCATCCCGACCGTGGCGTCGGGGTCGCGGATGGCGTCCCCGTTGGAGGCGTGGTCGAGACCGGCCATGATCCTCAGCAGGGTCGACTTGCCCGTGCCGTTGGGGCCGACGACACCGATCTTGGCGCCGTGCAGGAACGAGAGCGTGACGTTGTCGAGAACGACCTTGTCACCGTGGGCCTTGCGGACATTGCGCAAAGTGAAGACGTACTCAGCCATGATGAGGACCAGCGTACGGCCGGGCCGTCAGCGGCTGAAATCGAGCGGAGGACCGGCGGTCCGCGAGACCACCGCGGAAGGCTCACGCAACCCTGCTCGACGCAGGCCCGTCGCCCGGCTCCCGCTGCTGTCCCCAGCTGTCGAGCTGAGGCAGGTCCACCTCGGTGTCGTGGATCAGCTCCTTGACCGCGCTGTCGGTCTCCTCGTCCTCTGTCCGCTCGGCTCTCATTGCCTTGGCGAACACCGACGTGCCGCGGGTCAGGTCGTGACCGACGTAGGTCGCCTCCACGACGTACGTCACGGAGCTCTGGCCGTCCTCGCGCTCCCAGACGTCCGCACGCAGCCGGCCGTGCACCAGGACCGGCTCCCCCTTGCGCAGCGAGTCGCGGACGTGGTCAGCGAGGCCGCGCCAGCAGGTGACCGAGAACCACGACGTCGGCCCGTCGACCCAGTCGCCGTTGCGCTTGCGGATCCGCGGGGTGGACCCCACCCGGAAGTTGGCGACGTTCCCCTGGTTGGTCTCCCGGTGGACGATCTCGTTGCCCACCCAGCCCTGGAACGTCACGAACGCCTCGTTCATCGCTTTGGCTCCTCGCCTCGAGTCCTGTGCCGGTTCTCCGGCCAAGGACACGCTGCCCCGGCCGTGGGACCGCTGGAGGCCGGCGGCGCCTGCCGGTGGACGACGCGCACGGCGCCGCGCCTGGGGACCGGAGCCTGTCGGCGGCCGCCGGGCTACCTCGACCCTCGCTGGACCGTGGTCGCGGCAGCTCTGGCGGCACTCGACAGAGGAGGTCCCGGCCTTGCCCTACGAGAGGTCGCGTCCTAGCTAGCGGTGTGCGATGACGGGCAGGCTGTCGAGACAGCGCCCGCCGTCGCCCCCGCTCTGCACTAGCCGGACGACACGGTGTTGTGAAGTGCCGTGTCCTCGCGCTGGGCGGTCAGCCGCGGGCGATCAGAGACCGACCGCGTTGACGCCGTAGACAGCCTGCGCGTGGGTGTAGCCATCGCCCGCGTCCGACTCCAGCTGCTCGATCAAGCCGGACCTCGAGAAGTGCTCGATCTTCAGGTAGTCCTTTGCGGACTTGGCTGCCTGCATCCGGTAGTTCACGCGGATGTGGTCAACGGCGTACACCGCGTCAGCGCGCGAGAAACCCTCACCCGCATCGGACGACAGCTGCTCGATCAGGCCGTTGCGCGAGAACGCCTGGAAGCTGAGGTAGTCCTGAGCCGACCCGATGGCCTGCTCCTGGGCGGTGGTCACGGCGGGAGCGGCAGGCTTCGGCTTCGCCTTGGGCTTGGGCGCAACCGCCTTGGTGACCGGGGCCGCGGACGTGGCCGGGCAGGACTCCGAGGTGCGGACCACAGTGAACGTGACAGCCGTGTTCTCGCTGAACCCGCGACCGGAGGGCACGCTCTGGTCGCACACCTGCCAGTCCCGATCGAGGACCTGGAACCGGTCCTGGCCCGTCGCGTCCTTGGAGTGGGAGACGAAGAAGTGACCCACCACTCCCTGAAGGTCGTCCTGTGCCGCCTGCAGATCTTTGCCGACCTCGTTGGGCATCGTGTAGGTCTGGACCTTGCTGGCCGTCTGCACCTTGCTGGCCTTCTTGGCCTTCGGCTGTGCCTTCTGCGTGACCTTCGTCGACACTCCGCTGTTCGCCGACTCGCTGGACGTGTCGGTGGGCGTGCTGGACGGGCTGCTCGAGGTCTGTTCGCTCGCGGTGGTGGTGCCCTTGTCGGAGCCACCACCGTTGTGGCCGAGGATGGCGATCAGGACGACGAGGGCGAGCGGGAAGAGGTAGCGCTTCTTCTTGTACCAGGGCCGAGAGGCCTGGTAGGCGGCCTTCGCGGCCTTGACGTCGGCCTTCGTGACGGGCTGCGGGTATTCAGGCTTGCTGGATGTGCTCATGGGAGGCCCCCCGAGTTGGGCTTGGTGGAATTGACCAGATGAGCCTACTTTCGGACTGATTCGGCCGCTATGGTCCGATGGGGCGGCGTTCTGTGGCGTTCAGTGCCAACCGTGCCGGGTTACGGCTCGCTGGATATAGCCCTTTTGCGAGTATGGCAACGAAAACCTTACGGTGACGTATGTGCTCGGCTCGTTGGTCCGATGACGGGCATCCGGCAAGATCGAGCAGACCTGCCTTCGGCGCAATCCAGGGCTGAGGCGACCTCAGCGCAGCGCGGCCTCGAGGCCCGACCGGGTCGCCCGGTAGGCCTCGACCTCCGCCTGGATCGGCTCGAGCACCAGCCGGTCCGTGACCTCCGCGATCCCCGCGCGGAGCCTGCGGTCGGCCGACCGCGCCTTTGCACGTGCGGACAACCGCACGACGATCCGGCAGCCCCAGGCCACCAGCAGCCCGGCCACCACACCGCCGACCAGCATCAGGGTCGGCCACGGGATCCCGCGGTAGCCGGGAGTCGACGGAGCCGGCACCTGCAGGTAGCCGAAGGCCGCGAGGGCGGCCAGCCACACGGCTCCGGCGAGCGCGAGGAGCACCAGCACCCACTGCAGGACCCGGACGAGCCGCCACCAACCGGGGGTACGCGAGACGCCGAGGTCGGTGGACGTCACCGCCTTGTCCAGGGCGTCGTTGAGGTCGGGCAGCCGCGAGACCGACGCCCGCCGTACGGCGGCCGACCAGGCCGGGGACAGGTCCGCGGCGACATCGTCCGAGGCGGCTCGCACGGCGGTGTCGACGCGGGCCCTCTGCACGCCGGTCGCCTCGGGGACCGACGCCCGGGCCACGCTCGTGAGCTCCCTGCCGCGGCTCCCGAGGTCGAGGTGCAGCCGGCGCAGCGGGTCGGGCTTGAGCCGGCCCAGCCAGGAGGTCACCGGCCAGCCGGTGGCCTGGGCGGCCCGGCGGCGCGTGGACTGCTCCACCGCTCGTACGACGGTCGGGACGCCGGCCGCGTCCGCGAATGCCTCCACCAGGTCGGCCTTCCGCGCCCGGCCGAGGTCCCCGGGCTTGCCCTCGCCGTTGGCGGCCCTGAGCCTGGTGGCCACCGAGCCGACGTCGGCCATCAGCCGCGCCTTGACCGCCTTCTTGGCGCTGACCTGCTCGGCGATCGCCTGCCGCAGCCCGGGGATCCCGTCGCCGTGCCGGGCCGACGTGGTGAGGACAGGGACACCCTGGAGCCCGTCGGCCGCCAGCAGCCGCTCGAGGTCCTGCACCATGGCCCCGCGTCTGGCCGGCGGCACCTCGTCGATGTGGTTGAGGACCACCATCATGATGTCGCGGTGCCCGGCGAGCGGTCGCAGGTAGCGGTTGTGGATCGCCGCGTCGGCGTACTTCTGCGGGTCGAGCACCCAGACGAGCAGGTCCGCCATCCGCACCAGCCGGTCGACCTCGACGTGGTGGGCGACCTCCGTGGAGTCGTGGTCCGGCAGGTCCAGCAGGATCAGGCCGTCGAGGGCGTGGTCGGCGCGCGGGCCGTCCAGCAGGCTGTCCCGCTGCACCTGGTGCCGCTTGGGCACGCCGAGCCAGTCGAGCAGCTCCTCGGCCCCGTCCGCGCCCCAGGTGCAGGCCATCGTCCAGGACGTGGTGGGCCGCCGTACCCCGGCCTTCGCGAGCTCGAGCCCGGTGAGCGCGTTGAAGGTCGAGGACTTGCCCGAGCCCGTCGCCCCTGCCAGCGCGACGACGGTGTGGTCCCCGGAGAGCCGCAGGCGCGCTCCGGCCCGCTCGGCGACCGACGTGGCCTCCTCGACGAGGTCGTCCGGGAGCCTGCCGCGCGCGTTCCGGGCGGCGTCCTCGAGTCCGTCGATGCGGTCCGTGACGTCACCGCGCCGGCCGGTCACCCTCCGGGCGCCCTCCACCAGGCCGGCGAGCTGAGCCGTCATCGGCCGCTCACCGGCGGGCACCGTCGGGCCGGGCCGTCGCTCCGGCGGCGATCCGCAGGTCGTCGACGCGGCGCGCGGCCTCCCGCAGGCGCTGCCCGCTCGCCGGGTCCACCGCGAGGTCGTCGAGGAGGTCGAGGTAGCGGTCACGTTCGGTGGCCATCAGCTCGGTGACCCGGTCCTCCAGGTCACGGCGGGCCTCGGCGGAGAGCCGGCGCACTGCCTGGTCGCCGAAGACCGCTTCCAGCAGCTTCTGCCCGAGGAGGGCGCCGCCGCTGGCCACACCGATCTCCGCGCCGGTCGGGATGGCGGCGGTGGAGGCGAACACGACGACCATCAGCGCGACCGAGAGCCCGTTCACGCCGAAGGCGAGGAACCTCGCCGTGGTGCGCTTGTCGGCACCCTCGGTGCGGACCATCTCGAGGACGGCGTGCTGCCAGTCGCGGACGGCGCGCTCGGCCCTGGCCCGGAAGTCGCGGGACGCCCGGCCGAGGTCCCGCCCGGAGTCCTCGACGAGGTGCTGACCCGCGGTCACCGACCGCCAGGCTCCCTCGGCACGTTCGGCTGCGTTCTCGGCGTGCTCGAGGATCAGCGTCTCGAGCCCGGACTCCACCGCGACCGTCACCCGCTCGGCCTGCTGCGGCTTCCCCCGGGCCCAGGCCACCAGACGGTCGCGTAGCCAGCCGACCCTCGTCTCCAGGGTCCGGAGCAGCTCCCCGGTGCCCACGAACTCCTGCCAGCGAGCCAGAACCTCGCCGCGCAGCAGGGTCCCGTCGGCAGAGGCTGCGTCGACCTCGCGGACAGCCTCGTCGTAGGCCCGGTCGACGTCTTCACGGAGCCGGGTCGTCATGGTGACCTGCTCCGCGGCGGCGTCGGCGATGTCGTGGGCGCGCCGCGACAGCGACCGGACCGCGCCGT
>JAWWPF010000346.1:0-4114 GCA_033850795.1 Nocardioidaceae bacterium
GCTCATGAAACCGCCGACGGGAGGTACCTTCCCCCCATGGCAGACCAGGCGGCATCCCCGGTGGCATCCCACGACGACGCGGAGCTGTGGCTGGTCCGGCATGGCGAGACCGAGTGGAGCCGGGACGGGAAGCACACCTCGACGACCGACCTGGACCTGACCGAGAACGGCGTGAAGGTGGCGTGCACCCTCAAGGACCGGCTCGCGGACACCAAGTTCGACCTGGTGCTCAGCAGTCCCCGGCACCGTGCCCGCCGTACCGCCGAGCTCGCCGGGTTCCCCGACGTCGAGATCGACGACGACCTCGTCGAGTGGGACTACGGCGACTACGAGGGGATCACCACCGCGGAGATCCGCGAGACGGTCCCCAACTGGACCGTGTGGACCCATCCCACGCCCGGCGGTGAGACCGCGGAGCAGGTCACCGCGCGACTCGACCGGGTGGTCGCCAAGATCCGGGCGGCGGGGGAGCGTGTGCTCGTCTTCGGCCACGGCCACTCGCTGCGGGCCCTGACCGCCCGCTGGATCGAGCAGCCGGTCGACGAGGGGCGGTTCTTCAAGCTGGACACGTCCACGATCAGCACACTCGGCTACGAGCGCGACTTCCCCGTCGTCCTCCGCTGGAACAGCTGAAGGACCCCCCACTCGGTCAGCGCCGCCACGAGCCCCGGCGCGGTGTCCAGCCCGGCCACCTCGTCGGCGGTGAACCAGGCCGCGTCGGCCGCGTCGTCCCCGGCGTGTACGGCGGCCAGGTCGGCGCCCTCCTCGGGGGTGCAGAGGTAGTCCCGGATCACGAAGACCCCACCACCGGGAGCGTCCCGCTCGACCGTGCCGACGAGCCGGCCCACGCGGACCGGCAGTCCCGTCTCCTCGAGGACCTCACGAGCCGTGGCCGCCGCGTCGCTCTCACCCGCCTCGACGCGTCCGCCAGGGACCGACCAGGTCCCCTTGGCAGGCTCCGTGCCTCGACGCACGAGCAGCATCCGTCCTCCTCCGTCGAGGACGATGCCGCCGACGCAGTCGATCCGGGGTTCCGCCACGCGGGGAGCCTAGTCAGCCCCGAGCCGTCCGGTGACCCGCCCGTGGGCACAGAAGGTCACAGGTGCTTGACGGCGGCGTACCCGGACCACAACCGTTGTCCCATGACACTGGCAGCGGGCTGCCCCCGGTGCGGCGCACCCGTCGACGCCGACGACCAGGCCTGGCGCTGCCCGGACCACGGCTCGGTGACCCCGTTGTGGCGGCCGTCCGTGGCCGACTACGAGACCTTCGCCGAGCACGTCAACCGGTCCGCGGGGGTCCCCACCTTCGTGCCGTGGCCGCTGTCGCCGGGGTGGGCGGTGACCGACTTCGGGTGCGTGGCCGCCCCGGGTCAGGACGCCCGCGCCGGCTTCATCACCTGCTCCGGCCCCACCGACCTCGACGGCGTGGTCGAGCTGATCATGGTCTCGGAGGAGCCGGGCGTCGGGCTGGGCGCCCGCTGCGCCGGGGTGGTCCGCACCGACCCGGGGGTGGAGATCACCCAGCGTCCCCCGGACGCCAAGGTGCGCATCGACGGGCACCCGATCAAGCTGTGGTCGGTCCTGACCAGCGACGCGGACAACAGCTTCGACCGGTCGGTGTTCGCCGGGGAGGCCCAGGGCCGCTGGCTGTGGGTCGTCCTGCGTCCGCCCTCGGCAGCGCTGCTGCTCAAGGACGAGTGGACCCTGCTGGACCTCTCCGACCTGGGGCCCGAGCTGATCGACCTCCCGTTCGGCGGCAGCCCCCCGTCCTGGTGAGGAGGCGGCCCACCGGGTCGCACTAGGCTCCCGGTGTGCGAATCGACCTCCACACCCATTCGAACCGCTCGGACGGGACCGAGTCGCCGTCGGAGCTGGTCGATCGGGCGCACGCCGCCGGGATCGACGTACTCGGCCTGACCGACCACGACACGACCGAGGGCTGGGGGGAGGCCGCGGACGTCGCGGAGCGCACCGGGGTGGCGCTGGTGCGCGGGATCGAGGTCAGCTGCACGTTCGTCGGGTATGGCGTCCACCTGCTGGCCTACCTCCCGGACCCGAGCTACGGCCCGCTGCAGAGCGAGCTGCGGCGGGTCCTCGACGGGCGGAACTCCCGGCTGCCCGCGACGCTGCAGCGGCTGCGGGACCTCGGCATCGACATCGATGTCGAGGACGTCCGGGCCGTCGCCGGGGAGACCGCCGCGATGGGCCGGCCGCACGTCGCGGACGCGCTGATCGCCCTCGGAGTCGTGGCCGACCGCAACGAGGCCTTCGACCGGTACCTCGGGCCGCAGGGGCCTGCCTACATCCGCCGCTACGCCGCCGACCTCGAGACGATGATCGGCTGCGTCCGGGACGCGGGCGGGGTCAGCGTGCTGGCCCATCCGTGGGCGTCGCGGCACAACTTCAGCGCGCTCGACGAGCGTGGCCTGGCCCGGCTGGCCGGGGCCGGCCTCGCGGGGCTGGAGGTCGACCACGAGGACCACGACCCCGCGGCGCGGGCCGCCCTGAGGGCGCTGGCGTCCCGGCTGGACCTCGTGGCCACCGGCTCCAGCGACCACCACGGCACCGGCAAGGTCGGGCACGACCTGGGGTGCAACACCACCGAGCCGGCGCAGCTCGAGCGGCTGCTCGACCTCGCGGGTCGCGCCGCGGCCGCGTCGGGACGCCATACGCCCGAGGTGCTGGGCGCGAGCCGGCGATGAACGCGATCGTCACCACCAGCCTGCTGACGTCGGTGTTCGTGACGCTCTTCGTGATCATGGACCCGGTCGGCACCATCCCGATCTTCCTCAGCCTGACCCGCGGCCGGGCGCCCGCGTCGGTGCGGAGGGCGGCCTGGCAGGCCGTCGCGGTGTCCTTCGCGGTCATCGTCGCGTTCGCGTTCTTCGGCCAGCAGATCCTGCGCTACCTGGGGATCTCGCTGCCCGCCCTGCAGGCCGCCGGTGGGCTGCTGCTCCTCCTGGTCGCCCTCGAGCTGCTGACCGGCAAGGAGGAGGCGCCCACCGCGTCCTCCGACGTGAACGTCGCCCTCGTGCCCCTGGGGACGCCGCTGCTGGCCGGCCCCGGCGCGATCGTCGCGACCATGGTGCTCTCCCGCCAGGTCGACAACGTGCCGGACTTCGTCGCGGTCGCGCTCGGCGTGGTGGGGGTCCACATCTCCCTCTGGCTCGCGATGCGGTTCTCGATGCCGATCCTGCGGCTGCTGCGCGAGGGCGGTGTGGTGCTCGTGTCCCGGATCTCCGGCCTGCTGCTGTCCGCGATCGCGGTCCAGCTGGTCGCGGACGCGGTGCGCGCGTTCATCGCCGGCAAGGGGTGATGCGGTGAGCCAGCCCGCCTTCGAGGGCATGCCGGCGCGGCTGTACCCAGCGGCTCCGTCGCGGGTGACGACGTACCTCGACTGTCCTCGCCGCTACCGGCTGGCCTACCTGGAGCGGCCGACGCCGAGGCGGGCGCCGCCCTGGGGCCACAACTCCGTCGGTGCCGCGGTGCACAGCGCGCTGGCGCGCTGGTGGCGGCTGCCCCGCGAGCGGCGCACGCCGGTCGCGGGTGGCGCGCTGGTGGTCGACAGCTGGCTCGGCGACGGCTTCCGCGACCGGGCGCAGCTCCTGGGCGCCCGGGACCGGGCCCGCCGCCAGGTCGAGCGCTACCTGGACGGGGTCGACCCCGACGACGTACCCCTGGGCGTCGAGCGCACCGTGAGCGTCCGGACCGGCAGCGCCGCGCTGTGGGGCCGCGTCGACCGCATCGACCACCGGCCCGGTCAGGGCGCCGTCGTGGTGGACTACAAGACCGGACGGTCGGTCCTCACCGTCGACGACGCCCGCAGCTCGTTGGCGCTCGCGGTGTACGCCGCCGCGACCGCGCGGACCCTGCACCGGCCCTGCACCCGGGTCGAGCTGCACCACCTGCCGACCGGCGACGTGCTGGCGTGGGACCACACGGAGGAGTCCCTCGCGGAGCAGCTGCGCCGGGTCGACGAGGTCGCCGAGCGACTGGCCGGTCTCGACGAGCGGTACGCCGCGGGGCTGTCGCCCGAGCGGGCCGACGAGGAGTTCCCCGCGCGGGTCGGCGCGCAGTGCGGCTGGTGCGACTTCAGGCCGGTGTGCGGGCCC
>JAWWPF010000352.1:0-2675 GCA_033850795.1 Nocardioidaceae bacterium
GATCGCCTGCACCTGCACGGGCGCCAGCCACGGCGGGAACGCGCCGGCGTAGTGCTCGACCAGCACGCCGAAGAACCGCTCCAGGGAACCGAACTTCGCCGAGTGGATCATCACGGGCTGCTGCCGCGAGCCGTCGGCGGCCTGGTACTCCAGCTCGAACCCGGCGGGCTGGTTGAAGTCGTACTGGATCGTCGACATCTGCCAGGTCCGGCCGATCGCGTCTCTCGCCTGCACGGAGATCTTCGGCCCGTAGTACGCCGCGCCGCCCGGGTCCGGCACGAGCTCCAGACCGGACTCCTTGGCCACCCGTTCGAGTACGGCGGTCGCCTCGGCCCAGTCCTCGTCCGAGCCGACGAACTTGTCGGGACGCGAGTCGTCACGGGTCGAGAGCTCGAGGTAGTAGTCGTCGAGCCCGAAGTCCCGCAACAGGTTGAGCACGAAGTCGAGCAGGTGCTTGATCTCCGCCGGCGCCTGGTCCTGGGTGACGTATGAGTGCGAGTCGTCCTGGGCGAAGCCGCGAACCCGGGTGAGGCCGTGCACGACCCCGGACTTCTCGTAGCGGTAGACGTGGCCGAACTCGAACAGCCGCAGCGGCAGCTCCCGGTAGGAGCGCCCGCGCGAGCGGTAGATCAGGTTGTGCATCGGGCAGTTCATCGCCTTGAGCCGGTAGTCGCCCCCGTCCACCTCCAGGGGAGGGAACATCGACTCGGCGAAGTACGGCAGGTGCCCGGAGGTGTGGAACAACCCCTCCTTGGCGATGTGCGGGGTGCCGACGTAGTCGAACCCCTCCTGGATGTGGCGCTCGCGGACGTAGTCCTCCATGGCGCGCTTGATCACGCCGCCCTTCGGGTGGAAGACGGGCAGACCGGAACCGATCTCGTCGGGGAAGCTGTAGAGGTCCAGCTCGCGGCCGAGCTTGCGGTGGTCGCGCCGCTCGGCCTCCTCGATGCGGTGGAGGTGCGCCTCGAGCGCCTCCTTGGACTCCCAGGCGGTCCCGTAGATGCGCTGCAGCTGCTGGTTCTTCTCGTCGCCCCGCCAGTACGCCGCCGCGGACCGCATCAGCTTGAAGGCCGGGATCCGCTTGGTGGTGGGCAGGTGCGGACCGCGACACAGGTCCTTCCAGGCCAGGGACCCGTCCCGCCCGAGGTTGTCGTAGATCGTCAGCTCGCCGGCGCCCACCTCGACGTCGGCACCCTCGGCCGCCTCGGCCGCGCCCCCGCCCTTGAGGCCGATCAGCTCCACCTTGTACGGCTCGTCGGCGAGCTCGACCAGCGCGTCGCCGTCGGAGACCGGCCGACGGGAGAACCGCTGGCCCTCCTTCACGATCTTCCGCATCCGGGTCTCGATCTTCTCGAGGTCCGCAGGCACGAACGGCTCGGGCACGTCGAAGTCGTAGTAGAAGCCGTCGGCGATCGGCGGTCCGATCCCCAGCTTCGCCTCGGGGAAGAGGTCCTGCACGGCCTGGGCCAGCACGTGTGCGGTGGAGTGTCGCAGGATGTCCCGCCCGTCCCGGCTGTCGATCTCCACGGCCTCGACGACGTCGCCTTCCTGGAGCTCGTAGGCGAGGTCCTTCAGCGCGCCACCGACACGGGCCGCGATCACCGAGGGGACCTCGGCGAACAGCTCCCAGGCCTTTGCTCCCGTGGTGACCGTCCGCTCGGCGCGGTCGCCCTCGAGCACAACGGTCACCAAGATGTCGGGCACGGAAGCTCCACTCTCGCTGCGGGTAGCCGCCGCGATCTCGCGGCGGCGCTCGGACGGCTCGATGCTATCCGCCACCCCGGCGGCGGCTGGGCGCACCAGACCGAACCGGTCCGAGCAGGCCATGGACAGCGCCACCTGGGTGGCCCATCCTGGCATCTCAGCCGAGCAACGGTGGATCCGCCTCGACTCACACTCGGAGCGACGGATGCACGACGAGCTGATCGGCAAGCGCGACGTCGGCGGGCTGACCTTGATCACCCTGGGCGGCGAGCTCGACCTCGCGGCGGTTCCCGCCCTTCGCCGGGGGCTGGACAGCAGCCCGACGGCAGCACTCCCCGACCTGGCGCTGGACATGCGGCAGGTGCAGTTCATGGACTGCGCGGCGGTCAGCGTGCTGATCGCGGTGTACAAGCAGGTCCGAGCGGCCGGCGGCTGCCTGCGGTTGTTCGGCGCCCAGCCCGAGCCCGCTCACCTGCTCCAGCTCTCCAGCCTGGACCGGTTGCTGTGCCTGCACGTCTCCGCGGGCGACGCGACCGCCTCCGTCTGCAGCCGGCACCAGGCGCGGTTCGCCTAGTGGCTGCCGGCAGCCTCCATCGCGGCCTCGAGGCTGGGGTGGGTGCTCACGTACGTGGCTATGAGGTCGCCGGCATCCCGGTATTCCAGGACCCAGCCCGACGACGTCTCACAGACACGCCAGCGTCGTCCGCGCTCGCCGATGCCGACCACGATGCCGTCGTACGACTGGAACACCACGCTCATTGAGTCTCCCATGGCCCGGACCCGGCGCCGAGGAGCGCTCGAAGGTCCACGTCCAGTGAAGCGACCGATCGGGCCGACAACCACCCTGTTAGGTGAACACAGTCGTAAATAACCATGAACCAAAGCGCGGAATGACTAGAGGCGCCGCCCGAACGGCGGTTCCCTCGGGAGCAGCGGAGCCGCGTCCCCGGGAGGAGGGCCGCGGCTCCGAG
>JAWWPF010000364.1:0-14166 GCA_033850795.1 Nocardioidaceae bacterium
CCCGTGTGGTGACCGAGGACTGATCAGGGACGACTAAGTCCTTTTTCGAGTGAGATACTAGGACTTGATAATGGCAGCCAGGGGAACGGCTGACAGGAGAACGGGTCTGCACGACCCGTCCGGGGGGCCGCGGCCACAGGCCGCAGAGGGGGAGAAACAGATGGAGCAGGGGGTAGAGGCGGCTGTGCGGTTGGCCCGCATCAGTCGCGAGCTCTTGACCTTGCCGAACGACGAGGACGCCGTACACCTCATCGTGGGCAAGGCTGTGGAGGCCGTCGAGTCGGCGGACCACGCCGTCATCAGCGAGCGCACCGGCAAGAAGCTGAGGACGTCAGCGTCGACGTCGGGCATAGCCGAGGCGTGCGACGAGCTGCAGCACCGACAGGGCGAGGGGCCGTGCGTCGACGTGGCCTGGAACACCGAGGTCGCGCTGGTCTCCGACGCGGCGACCGAGACGCGGTGGCCGGCCTGGGGCCGGCGGGTGGCCGAGCTGGGGATGGCCTCGGTGCTGGCCATCCGCCTCGCTGCCGGGACGGAGATGGTCGGCTCGCTGGCTCTCTACAGCCGCGCTCCGGACGCGTTCGACGCGTCGTCGATCTCGATGGCGTTCTCCTTCGGCACCCACGCGGCGGTCGCGCTGTCCGCGCGACGGCAGCAGACGCGTTTCGTCAATGCCGTGGAGGCCAGGCACACGATCGGCGTGGCACAGGGCGTCCTGATGTCCCGCTACGGGTTGTCCCTGGACAGGTCCTTCGCACTCCTGCGGCGCTACTCCAACGTGACCAACATCAAGCTGCGCGACGTCGCGCGGCAGGTCGCGGACACCGGAGAGCTCCCGGACAGCCGGCTGGCGGCGAGGTACCTCGGCCTTCCTGAGGGGCAGCCCGCGGATCGCGTCCCACGGACGTCGGCCGGGCCTGCGGCGCGGGTCCCGCGAGGTCCTCAGGTGCCCGTGGGAGCCCGACCTGTCGAGGCCCCGGCACCGCCACGACCCCGGGAGCGTCGGGAGGGCGGCAGTCCGGTCACGCTGGCACGCGGTTCTGGCTGAGCCGCGACCGCAGGTCTAGGGTGACCGAGTGCCTCGCCTGCGCCCGCCCTGCCACCGTGGCGAGGTCCGGAGATGACACCGGAGCGGGTCGCTGCTCTCGCGGCGGAGGCGATGTGGGCGCGCGACGCGGCGAGCCGCGGGCTCGGGATGGAGCTCGAGGAGGTCGGGCCCGGGCGCGCCACGGTGCGGATGACCGTGCGCGAGGACATGGTCAACGGTCACGGGATCGGGCACGGTGGGTTCACGTTCACCCTCGCCGACTCGGCGTTCGCCTTCGCGTGCAACTCCTACAACCGCAGCACGGTCGCGGCCGGATGTGAGATCAGGTTCCTGGCCCCGACCCGGATCGGTGACGTGCTGGTCGCCGAGGCCGTGGAGCGCAGCCGGGAGGGCCGCGACGGCGTCTACGACGTCACGGTCCGCAACGGCGGACAGGTCGTCGCGGAGCTCGTGGGCCACAGCAAGGAGATCCGCGGGACGCTCTTCGACCCGGAGGGCGACGGCGCCGGATGAGCGGCGAGGTGCCCGGCCACGACCTGGAGCAGCTGCGCGCCCTGCAGCTGGACCGGCTACGGGCGACCCTGCAGCGGGTCCACGATCGGGTGCCGCACTACCGCCGTGCCTTCGAGGACGCCGGGGTGACGCCGGACGACCTCCGCAGCCTCGCGGACCTGGCCCGGTTCCCCTTCACGGACAAGGACGACCTGCGTCGCAACTACCCCTTCGGGATGTTCGCGGTGCCCCGGCCGGAGGTGGCCCGGGTCCATGCGTCCTCGGGTACGACGGGCAAGCCGACCGTCGTCGGCTACACGGCCCGGGACCTGGAGACCTGGGCGGAGCTGATGGCGCGCTCGATCCGGGCCGCGGGCGGCCGCCCCGGCGACGTGGTCCATGTCGCCTACGGGTACGGCCTGTTCACCGGCGGGCTCGGCGCGCACTACGGCGCGGAGCGGCTCGGGTGCACGGTGGTCCCCGTCTCCGGAGGCATGACGCCGCGGCAGGTGCAGCTGATCCTGGACTTCGAGCCGCGGGTCATCATGGTCACGCCGTCATACTTCCTGGCCATCCTCGACGAGATGGAGGCCCAAGGGGTCGACCCCCGCTCGACCAGCCTGGAGATCGGGATCTTCGGCGCCGAGCCGTGGACCGACGAGATGCGGCACGAGGTCGAGCGGCGCAGCGGGATCGAGGCTGTCGACATCTACGGCCTGTCCGAGGTGATGGGTCCCGGGGTGTCCCAGGAGGCCGTGGAGCGCAAGGACGGGCTGCACGTGTGGGAGGACCACTTCCTGCCGGAGGTCGTCGACCCGGTGACCCACGAGGTGCTGCCTGACGGGGAGGAGGGCGAGCTGGTGTTCACGACGCTGACCAAGGAGGCGATGCCCGTGATCCGGTATCGCACCCGTGACCTGACCCGGTTGCTGCCGGGTACGGCGTACCCGTCGTTCCGCCGGATGCAGAAGGTCACCGGCCGCACCGACGACATGATGATCGTGCGCGGCGTGAACCTCTTCCCGACCCAGGTGGAGGAGCAGATCCTCACGGTGGAAGGGCTCACGCCGCACTACCTGTGTGTGCTGACGCGACCGGGACACCTCGACGAGCTGACCGTCCGCGTCGAGGCGCACGAGTCCGTGCCGGAGTCGGACCGTGCCGGCCTGGGCCTGCGGCTCCGGGACCGGGTGAAGAGCCACATCGGGCTCACCGTCGACGTCGACGTGGTCGCCCCCCACAGCCTCGAACGCTCACTGGGCAAGGCGAAGCGGATCTCCGACCAGCGCTGACCGTCGGACTCGTTGAGACGGCGCTCATTCCCGTTGAGACGGCGCTGAATCCGACAGTGTTACCCGCGGGCGCCCGCAGCGAGCACCTTCCGCAGCGCTCGCGCCAGTACCTGGGCCTCGCGGCGGTGAGGTGATCGGCAAACTCACGCTGCACCGCGGCGACGTACGTCGGGGCCGCCTTGCGCAGCGCCACGCGACCCGCGGCAGTCAGCGCTGCGAACGCCGACCGACCGTCGTCAGGGTTGGGCTCACGGACGCCAGCCCAGCGCGGACCAGTTCGTCGACGACCCGGGTGACCCGCGTGCGGCTGACGGAGGCGGCCGAGCCGAGCTGGGCCATGGTGAGACGCCGCTCGGGCGCCGCGTTGAGCTCGAGGCGCGGAGGCGTCCATGGCTGAGCCCAGGGTGGGTCATCGGTGATAGGCCCGACATAACGGACGTTGGTGGGCAGCCGGTCAGGGACCTCCGCAGCTCCCTCCGCATCGCGGTACGCGACCTGCCTGCCCTCCAGGTCGATCCCCGTGGCCGTCCCCAGCCGCGGCAGCCTAGCCAGGAGCTCCGGGCGTGGAACAGCGGTCGTCGAGCTGGCCTCGGGGTTGCTTTCGTGGGCCTTGGGTACGCCGTGTCAGTCCTGTTCCCCGCCAGACTGGAGTGACGATGTCCGACGCAACCCCCGGTTCGGCCGAGACGCCCAAGGCCGCCGAGTCGCCGGACGCCGGCGGATCTGCGCCGCCAGCGACCGCAGAGCCTGCTGCCGAGTCCGCCGCGGACCAGTCCGCCGCGGGCTCCGAGTCCGCCGCGGGCTCCGAGTCGCCTGCGGTCTCCGGGTCGCCGGCCGCGGACCAGACCAGCCTCGCCGCGCCTCCGCCGGCGGCACGTGGGCTGAGCTATGCCGTGGACATCGTCTTCTGCGTCGACGTGACCGGCAGCATGACCCCGATTCTCGACCAGGTGAAGGCCAACGCGCTGCGCTTCTACAGCGACGTGCAGTCGAACCTCACGGCCAAGGGCAAGACCATCGACGAGCTGCGGGTCCGCGTCGTGGCCTTCCGTGACATCGTCGCCGACGGCGATGCGGCATTGCAGGAGTCCCCGTTCTTCGAGCTGCCAGGCGAGGAGACCGGCTTCAGCACCTTCGTGAACGGCCTCGTCGCGGAGGGTGGCGGTGACGCACCGGAGTCGGGCCTGGAGGCCGTTGCGCTGAGCATGACCTCACCCTGGACGACACGCGGCGACCGCCGTCGTCAGGTCATCGTGGTCTGGACCGACCAGCCGACACACCCGCTGGATCCCACGGCCCTGTCGCCGACCTTCGCCGAGCGCGTGCCCGCCGACTTCAGCGCCCTCACGGACCTGTGGGAGGACCCGCAGGGGCCGCTGGGCTCGAGCAGCAAGCGCCTCATCCTCTTCGCGCCCGACGGACCGGGTTGGAGCGACATCTCCGGCGTGTGGGAGAACGTCGTCCACCACCCGTCACAGGCCGGGGGTGGCCTGTCCGACGTCGACTACGGGACGATCATCGACTCGATCGGCAACTCCGTGTGAGCGAGCAGCAGGACGCCGAACGGCGGCCAGACCCGGGCGACGCTGACCAGGACACGACCCCGGCCGACGCCACGTCCCGCGCCGACTCCCGCGACGACTCCAGCGACGGTACGGCGGTCAGCGACGATCCCGGGCCTGCCGACGGAGAGACGCCGGACGGGTCCGCGGGGCGTCCGGATGTCCCCGGCGGCACGAGGAGGGCCGAGCGGTCCACCGGTGCGGAGGTCTCCGGCGCCCGCCGGTCGGCTGCGTGGGCCTCGGCGACGCTCGATGTCCCTGCGGCCGGTCCCACCTTGTCGTTCGGCTTCAACCTCCAGAAGGTGCCAGGCCAGGGTGAGGACTCCGACCCCATCGTCCGGGACGGCCGTGAGCTCGGGCTCGTGGCGGTCTTCGACGGCATGGGCGGCGCCGGGGGGACGCTCTACGAGACCCCGGACGGACCCCGCACCGGTGCCTATCTCGGGTCCCGCGTCGCCCGGGACGTCGCCGAGCAGCGCATGCTCGCGCTGCTCGACCCGGAGTGGAACCTCGACGGGCGGGCCGCAGCGCGCGACCTGCAGCGCAGCATCAAGCGCGCCCTGACCGACACCCTCGAGGCGCTGGATGCGCCGACCAGCGGCCTGCGGTCGCGCCTCCTTCGCGCACTCCCCACCACCATGGCGCTCATGGCCCTGCAGCGACGCGAGCCCCGTCAAGGACGCTGGGCGGGCCACGTCTTCTGGAGCGGCGACTCACGCATCTACGTCTTCGACCCGGCCACCGGCGCGCACCAGCTCTCCCGCGACGACCTGCGCGACCGCGGGGATGCGCTGACGAACCTGCGTCAGGACTCCGTGGTCAGCAACGCGATGTCCGCCGACACGGACTTCGTCGTCCACCACCACCAGGTCGAGCTGAGCGCCCCGTTCGTCGCGGTCGCCGCCACCGACGGCTGCTTCGGCTACGTGCGCACGCCCATCCACTTCGAGCACCTCGTGCTCTCAGCGCTGCGGGACTCGACCGACACGAGCTCCTGGTCGGGGCTCCTCCAGCAGCGCATCACCGCGGTCACAGGCGACGACGCCGCCCTCGCCGTACTCGGCGTCGGGGCCGGCCACGAGGAGTTCCAACAACTCTTCGCAGGCCGCACCTCGGACATCGAGGAGCGCTGCGTGAACCCCCTCGACCGGCTCGAGTCCGAGGTGCGCAGCGCCGAGCAGACGCTCATGGAGACGCGCCGCCGGCACAGCGCACTCCAGACATCTCTGTGGTCGGGCTACAAGCCCGAGTACGAGCGCTACCTGAGCGACGAGGAGGACAAGTGACCCGCAGCGACGTGCTCCGTGCCGGCGACATGCTCAACGGCTACAGGCTGCTCGAGGACTTCCGGGTCGTCGGCGCCGGCCTGTCGGAGTGGAGCTTCGCCGAACGTGGCGGTCGGATCTTCTTCATCAAACGGTTCCTCAGCCCGACGTACCCCGAAGCCGACGCCCCCGGCAGTGAACGGATCAAGGCCAAGAAGCGGGCGCGGTGCGCCACGTTCGAAGCCCACCACCGCGGCATCCAGGCGGCGATGGCACCGCTGACGACGTACGGCGGCAACCTCATCGCGACGCTCGACTTCTTCCGGGTCGGAGCCAAGTACTACAAGGTCACCGAACGGGTCGACGTGGCCGGCCTGCAGACGCCCGACGTGGCGGCCCTCGACTTCCCCGCCCAGCTGGTGCTGCTCAAGACCGTCGCGCATAGCCTGAAGATCCTCCACGACCTGCACATCGTGCACAGCGACCTCAAGCCGAGCAACGTGCTGATCAAGCGCACCGAGCTCGGCTACACCACCAAGCTGATCGACTTCGACAGCTCGTACATCGTCGGCAACCCGCCTCCCCCTGACGAGATCGTGGGGACGATGAACTACTACTCCCCGGAGCTCGTCCGCTACGTCCAGGGCAGTGCCGCCCCGGCCGAGCTGACCGAGGCATCCGACATCTTCGCGTTGGGGTTGATCTACGCCGAGTACCTCACCGGCGCCATGCCGTCCTTCGACGCGGCTCACCACGAGGCGGCGATCGCCGTGCTGCACGGCGAACGGCTGAAGATCGGCGCGAGTCGTGCCCCCGGTCCGGTCATCGATCTCGTCGAGCGGATGCTCGCGGCCGACCCGGCAGCCCGGCCGCGGGTGGCCGAGGTGCACTCGACCCTGATGGGGCTTCGGGGCGGTGCAGCCGCGACGAAGGGCCGCGCTCCCGTTCCCATCAGGACCCCCGTCGTGACACGCGACGGCGCAACGGCAGCGCGGGCGGCCGGCTCACCCACCGAGGGCACGAGGCGCGCGCCGAGCAGTGCTCCGTCGGTCCTGCGGGGCCGAGGAGTGCGGATCGCGGGCCGAACCCCAGCGGCGGGCTCCCCCGGCCCGGCGCCCGTCACCCCTCCGGCACCGACCGCGCCAGCGCGGCCCCGCCCCATGACCTCCGAGCCCTCCGAGCCCTCAGGCGCCCGCGGACGGGCCCTGCTGGGGAGGCTGCTCGGGAAACTCGACGATCGGCGCTCACGGTGAACGCTCTGTGGCGGTGCAGCGTCTGCGAGACGGTGAACCGCGGCGGCCTCGAGTGCTCGGCCTGCGGCGCCGTGATGACCCGCCGGTCAGCCGCCGTCAATGCGGTTCGGGGGCGGGTGGCCCCGGTCCCGCCGCCGCCCAACCCGCAAGAGCCGCTCCCGCCCCCTGTCAGACGAGCGATCAACCGTGAGCCGGTCGTCGAGGAGGAATGGCCCTACGACGAGGAGATGAGCTACAAGATGGTCCCGGTCCCAGGCGGCTGCGTCATGGTCGGCACACCACGGCGTACGCGCCGGTAGTGGCCGGACCCGTCGATCACCCAGCGCCACGGGAGTCCTCGCCAGCGTCGTCAGACGAGGCGGCCGATGAGCTCCTCGCGGCCGGTGACACCGCACTTGCGGTACAGCGACTGAAGGTGCTTGTTCACGGTCTGAAGTGAGATGCCCAGCTCATGAGCGATGTGCTTGCCCGCGAGGCCGTAGGCCAGTAGGTCCAGGATCTCGCGTTCACGTGGTGTGAGCAGGTAGTAGGCGCCCAGGATGCCGAGCAGCTGGTGCGGGGTTGCAGGCTGCAGCACCACGGTGACGTCGGTCTCGCCGAGGTCCAGCGCCATGGCCTGGACACGCAACCAATGCCCGCCCACGGTGCGGATGGAGGTGGACGCTCGCTCCAGGTCGCCGCGCCGGACCGCAAGGGCAGAGTCCAGAACCACCCTGGTGACGTCGCTGGCATAGGTTTGGTCGTCCCCACCCGGCACCAGGTCATCGAGCCACCTCTGCGCGTCGGCGGACACCGCCACGAGCCTGTTGCCTGCATCGAGCGCGATGACACCAGCACCAGGCTGCCGCCCACGACGAGACAGAGGTCGCACGGGGTACGTGCGCACTGCGCTGGTCAAGGGCCCGATGATCGCGTTGACGGCCCTCGTGTCGTGGTCGTCGAACGGCCGGCGGGGGTCCTCGCGGAAGAGCACGAGCGCGCCCCACAGCCGCCGCTGGTGCCGCAGAACGACCCGGAGCTCGGAGTAGAAGCCCTGCGGCAGCAGGATCTCGTGGAGACGGAAGCTCCGCCTCGCCTGAGGGTGGTCAGGCGACAGCCAGCCGACCGGTACGGGCGCAGCGGCGAGGACGCTGTACTTGTTCACGTCCGGCATCGACGCCTCGTTGCGCGCCATCTCGGACGTGTGCTCGGTCCCCCGGCCACCGAACTGAAAGGTTCGCAGCCCCGTCTCGGGGTCCATGCCGAACAAGCACCAGCCATCGAACGGCAGCGCGTCCGCGAGCGCGACCGACACCTCACGGCTGAACTCCGGCGCCTCGACCTCTCGCCCGACAAGTCCCGCGAGCCTTGCACCAGCGTCCGCGAGGGAGCGAACCATAGCTCGATCCTGGCATTCATGGAACCCACAGGAAATAGCCATGGTGGGCCATGCACGTCCTCACGACGCTGGGCGTCGGGGACCACTTCGGAAGGAGCACGGCATGAAGTCGAAGACCACCCTCGCTGCGGCTTTCGGGCTTGCCCTGGCGACCCTGCTGGGAGCGCCCACGACTGCATCAGCCGATGGTCCGCACGGTCACCGACCGGGACGCATCGTCTTCGGGGCAGAGACCTCGAACGGCACGCAGCTGTGGACGATCCGCCCCAACGGGACGCATCTGCGGCAGATCACCCACGTCGACGGTGACGCGGTGAACCCTGACTGGTCACCGAACGGGCGCCGGCTCACGTTCGAATGGGACACGCCGGACACCGGTCGGGTGGCCGTCATGGACGCGGACGGAGACAGGTTGCGAACTCTGCCACCGTCCGGGTGCGCCCAAGGACAGCCGGTGTTCACGGCCGACGCGAGACGGATCATCTACGAGCGCTTCGACTGCGCCACCGACGACTCCCTCTTCGCACAGCGGGTTCAGGGAGGCCACGAGAAGCGAGTCACGACCGCCGCACCCGATGGCCACACCGATCCGAACGTCTCCCCGGACGGACGTCATCTGTCGTTCATCCGCGTGGACGACGGAGTCGAGTTCCACCAAGCACTGACCGTTGCGAAGATCGACGGCACCCACCAGCACGACCTTCTCCCACCCTCGTGGGACATCGCGGTCAAGCACGCCTGGTCCCCCGACAGCAAGCGACTCGTGTTCACGCGAGACGCCGACCCGGATCCGGTGACCGGAGTCCTCGCCGCGAATGTGGGGACGGTCCGAGCCGACGGCCGCCACGTGAGGATGCTGACCCACTACACCGGCGGCAGGCTCAGCGCATTCGCCGGCTCCTACTCGCCCGACGGACGGCACATCGTCTTCCGCCTGCAGGACAACAAGAGCGGGAAGTCCGCGCTCTGGGTCATGCGCACCGACGGGAGCCACCGCAGGCAGATCTTCTCCAGGGACGGCGTGCGCCCGCGATTCATCGACTGGGGATGACCCCATCGGCGCCGACTCTGCGTGAACGGCACCCGGTCAGGGACGGAAGGTCGCGCGGTACTGCGTCGGCGTACGACGTGTGAGGTCCCGGAACGCGGCGTTGAACGCGGACAGGGAGGAGTACCCGACCGCGTGCGCAATGGTCGTGACCGAGTCCTCGGTCGTCGCGAGCTGCTCGATCGCACGCAGCACCCGCATCCGGCGCAGCACCGCCCGCCAGGTCATCCCGCACTCGTCCTCGAACCGACGGGCCAGCGACCGCGGCGCCAGGCCGACCTCGTCGGCGACGTCCTCGAACTCGATGTCCTCGGCCAGCCTGTCGTCGGTCAGGGCCAGTGCCCGGCGAAGCTCCGGCGACTGACCGGCCGGGACGGTGACCGGGCTGGGAGACTCCGCCAGCCGCCACGCCACGGCCGCCAGCGCACCGAAGACGCTGCGAGGGTACGGCGGAAGTGCTCCCTCGGCGTCAGGCCACGAGACGCACTCCGACACCAGAGCACGGGCCAGCGGGCTGAGGTCGAACACGGTCAGCGGCGCCGGCGGTTCCGGGGCGAAGCCGCGGTCGAACAGCACGGACGACGTCGTCACCGGTTGCGGAATGGCCACCTGGATCGCCTCACCGCCGGCGATCAGTGCGGCGCGAGCCGGTGGCAGCAGCCACGACCTGCCGTAGGCCTCCAGCCGTAGCGCGCCCCGCGAGGCGCACAGCAGGTAGTGCTGGTCGACGCGCAGCTCGAGGGCTGGGGCCGCCGCGAACTCCCGCGCGAACGCGAACGCCTCGCGTCTCAGGGTGTGCCTCGCACCCGCACACCTTAGACGGGCTGCGGCTCAGACCGTCTCGAGAAGCGCGGCGTGGAAGCGGCGGCTCACCGGAGGGGCGGTCACCAGGGGGCGCAGTACGGCGCCCGAGCGGGCGAATGCCTGCGAGGAGAGGTAGGCGGCGAACGACGTCTCGTCGGCCCATTCGTGGATCACCGCGACGGCCTCGTCGTCGTCGCGAGCGGCGTAGACCCGGAAGTCGAGGTTGCCCGGCATGGCGCGGATCTCGTCGCGCTCGCCGTCGAGCTGGGCCAGAGCGACGGGCCGGTCGGCTGCAGTGGTGCGGAGGTCGAGTACGGCGATGAGCATCGGTCTCTCCTGAAGGATCGGAAGCTGTCGTTGCCAGGACCCCTTGATCGTGCCCGGCCGCGAGCGTGTCGGGCTCGCGTCGGTCAGACACGTTCGCGCTCCCAGCGGACAAGGACGGCCGCCCCAGGCAGCGACCACGGCGTCGGTCAGGACCCGACCGCGGCGCCGGGTTTCCCCGCGTCGGCGTACGACCGCACGATCGAGATGTTGAGCGGGAAGTCGATGGTGAGGTCGCGGAACAGCAGACCCGCTGCGGTTGCAGCCGCCTCGGTGGCTTGCGCGGCGACCACGTCGGCGAGAGCGATGGGGGTGTGCACGACGACCTCGTCGTGGAGGAAGAACACCAGGTGCGGTCGCGAGACCAGGGGGCCGGTCCCGCCCAGGCGCCAGAGCCGGTTGCGCAGGTCGGCGATCCAGCACAGCGCCCACTCCGCGCCCGTGCCCTGCACGATGAAGTTGCGGGTGAAGCGCCCCCATGCGCGCCGGTGGCGCGCCTCACGGTCCGGGTCGGCCGGCTGCTCTCCGGGGTCGCGGTCCCAGGCGTCGCTGGGCTCTGGGGACCCGCGCCCCAGCAGCGTGCGCACCACCTGTCCTCGTTCTCCGGCACGGGCCGCCTCCTCGACGAGACCGAACGCCTCGGGGTAGCGGCGGGTGAGGCCGGCCACCATGCGGCCGCTTTCTCCGCTGGTGGCGCCGTACATCGCGCCCAGCAGGCCGCGCTTGGCGTCGTCGCGGCTGGCCACCGCGCCGTCGTCCACCATCCCTCGGTAGAGGTCGGTGCCGCGTGCCGACCTGGCCAGCGCCTGGTCGCCGCTCATGCCGGCGAGCACGCGCGGCTCGAGCTGGGCCACGTCGGCGACCACGAACGTCCAGCCGTCATCGGCCACGGCGGCGGACCGGACCTGCACCGGGATCGACAGCGCGCCTCCGCCGTTGGACGACCACCGGCCGGTGGCCGACCCGGCCGGCTGGTACGACGGCCGGAACCTGCTGCCGCTCACCCATTCGTCGATCCAGGCCCACCCGTTGGTGTGGAAGAGGTGCGCGAGCTGCTTGTAGCGCAGCAGGGCGTCGATGCCGGGGTGCTCGAGCCCGCGCAACGAGGATGCCCGCGTGTCCGTGACGTCCAGCCCGGCCCGACGCAGCGCCGCCAGAAGCTCGGGCCGTGAGTCCGGGTTGAGGCCCGGGACGTCGAACGCGGCGCGCACCTCGGCGACGAGCGTCTCTAGCTTGCCTGGCCGGGCGCCGCGCGGCGGCCGGGGCCCGAGCTGGTCGGCCAGGAGGCGCTGGTGCACGTCGACCCGCCACGGCACGCCGGCGTACGTCATCTCGACCGCAGCCAGCGCACCCGACGACTCCGCCGCGAGCAGCAGCCCGAGCCTGGCAGCCTCGTCCGACGCCGCTACCGCTGCCCGCTGCCGAGCGTCTTCGAGATCGGCACGCAGGTGCTCGGCGGTGTGGTCGATCGAGAAGAGAGCCGGATGGGAAGGAGTGCTCGGCCCCAGCCCGTCCCAGTGCTCCGACTGTGTTCCCTCGAGCAGCCGGACGTCGACCGCGGGAGCCCTCCTCAGCAGGTGATGGGCCAGCCGCAGGTCGTGGCAGCGCTCGACCCGCACCCCGGCCTCCAGCAACGGCGGGTACCACCGCGCGGTGTCGTCCCACACCCAGCGAGGGGAGCCGGGCTCGCGCGACCTCACGTACGCGGGAAGGTCGGACACCGCCACCTCGTCCTCGACGTCACCGTCGAGCACCCGCACGCGCTCGCCCGGAAGGCGCGACAGTGAGATCCGGGTCATCAGGACACCCTGACACCCCGGCTCCCCCGAATCGCACAGGCGCTCGCCCCCATGCCGCCTCGTAGACGTCCTCGCGCGCCACGATCGTTGCGCGATGCAGGCCGACCGGATTCGGCCGTGCCGGCGAGCGGGTGCTGAACACCCCGCGTTCCAGGCGTCGGGTGCGCCCTGGTGCACCTGGTTCGGTGCGTCGGTCAGCGTGTTCGAATGTGCACCGTGACTGACGACCGGGTCCCCGACGAGCTGCTCGTCGGGTTCGTCGAGGCGGCCGAGCCGTTCCGGCGTGAGCTCCTCGCGCACTGCTACCGGATGCTCGGCTCCGTCCAGGACGCCGAGGACCTCGTCCAGGAGACCTACTTGAGGGCCTGGCGGTCCTACGGCGGGTTCCAGGGGCGGTCCTCGGTGCGCACCTGGCTCTACCAGATCGCCACCAACAGATGCCTCACCGAGCTGGCCAAGAGAAGCCGGCGGACGCTGCCGTCCATGGACTCGGACCCCGAGCCGGACCCTGACGCCCACCTGGTCGGGGCGGGCACAGAGGGGACGTGGCTGCAACCGGTGCCGGACGCGATGGTGCTCCCGGACTCGGCCGATCCCGCGGCCATCGTCGGGGCACGTGCGGGGCTGCGGCTGGCGCTGATCGCGAGCCTGCAACACCTTCCGCCGAGGCAGCGGGCCGTCCTCGTCCTGCGCGACGTGCTCGCGTTCCCGGCCGCCGAGGTCGCGACCGTGCTCGGCACCACGACGGCGTCGGTCAAGAGTGCCCTGCAGCGCGCCCGGGCGCGACTGGAGGAGCTCGACCTGGTCGATGCCCAGATCACCGAGCCGACCGCGCCTCGTGCCCGCGCCCTCCTCGACCAGTACATCGCGGCGTTCGAGAACGCTGATGCGGCCGCGCTCGAGCGGCTGCTGCTGGAGGACGCGACCCTGGAGGCGACACCGCTGCGCACCTGGTTCGCCGGGCGCAGGACCTGCGTGCCCTTCCTGCGCGACCACCTCCTGGGACGGCCTGGTGACTGGCGCATGCTCCCCACCAGCGCCAACGGGCAGCCCGCCGCGGCGGCCTACACCCGCGACGAGCACGGGAGGTACCAGCCCTACGGGATCTGCGTGCTCACCATCACCACTGCGGGGATACGCCGGATCTCCTCCTTCGGCGAACCCGGACTGGTCTCCGTGTTCGGGTTCGGACCCGACCTGGCACGACTGCAGCACGACTCATCGCGGAGCCTCTCACAGGGCCCGGACACCTGAGCGATTCCTTTCCGGCGCTCGTGGGGTCTTCCTCGGTGTGGGCAGGCAGCCCTCGACCACCCGAGCCAAGAAACGGAACCCGATCGACATGAGCGTTCCCCGCACCATGCGGGCCCTGCAGCAGACGTCCCTGCGTGGCCCCCAAGACCTGCGTCTGCTCACCGACGCACCCGTGCCGAGCCCCGGGCCGGGGGAGGTGCTGATCCGGGTCGCCGCCGCCGGTGTCAACTTCGTGGACATCTCCCAGGCCCGGGGGACGTTCCCGGGCGGGCCGCAGCCGCCGTACCTGGCGGGCATCGAGGGCGCCGGCGAGGTCGTCGCTCTCGGCGAGGGGGTGAGCGACCTCGAGCCCGGCGTTCACGTCATCGGCGTCAGCATCACCGGCGGCGCCTTCGCCGAGTACCTCGTCCTGCCGGCGGCGGCGGCGCTCCGCGTGCCGGCGGGTTGGTCCGACGAGCAGGCGCTCGGCCTCGTGGTGAGCCGGCCGACCGCCCTGGCCGCGCTCAAGCCGCTCGGCTGCATCGCCGCAGGACAGACCGTGCTGGTCCACGCCGCGGCCGGCGCAACCGGGCAGGCTGCGGTCACGATGGCCAAGCACTACGGCGCGACGGTGCTCGCCGCGGCCTCCCCGGCCAAGCACGAGGTGG
>JAWWPF010000368.1:0-2788 GCA_033850795.1 Nocardioidaceae bacterium
AGGCGTGCAACTTCAGCTTGGGCTTCGACCAAGGCGTCATGGGCTGCTACCGCCAAATCCTGGCGGTGCGCGGCCGCCCCCAGGAGATCGGGGTCCTCTACGACCGAAGGCTCAGCGGTACCTGGCAGGCTGCCAGCGGCCGGTGCCGCGGCATGCTCGCCCGCCGCCACGACCGCGAGCGCCGCCATCAGGAGCTCGCTGGCGATCCTGCCTGTGGTGGGGAGCCATTCGCCGGCGTGGAGTTCGCCTTCACCCTCTCGCTGGAGCAGACGGTTCCAGGCGTGGCGGAGATCGTCCACCGTGACGGCGTCACCCAGGACCCGCACCAGGTCACCGAGGGCCGCTTCGGCGATCTCGAGCGCAGGTCCGACAAGCTCGTCAGGGTCCCGCCGCATTCGACCAGTTGTAGCGGCGGAACGCCGACGCCACGTATGCCGCCCTGTACCGGGCTCACGAGCGTTTCGGAGGCTGACGAAGGGAGTTGGCAATGGTCTCATGGCCCGAGGTCCCATAGGAGGCGGTAGTAGCGGGTTCGGTCGTCGTCGGGCTCGATGCCGTAGGCGGTGAGGAGGCGTTCTTCCCAGCCGGGCCCGTAGTTCCAGTTGGTGCTCCACGTGGCGATGGCGAGGTCGGCCCACCGGTCGGCGATGCCGAGAGCGCCGAGGTCGACGTGGCCGGACCAGATGCCGTCGCTGTGAAGGAGGGTGTTGGGCGCGCAGGCGTCGCCGTGGCACACGACGAGTTTGTCGGGCGGGGGTGCGTCGGCGAGCAGGTCTAATGCCCGCTCGACACCGATTGGTTGGTGGATGGCGTGCCACCGTGTCGGGTCGAGTTGGCCGGCGGCGGTGCGCCGGTGAGCATCGGCGAGCCGGTCCTCGACGGACCATGAGAATGGGCAGGTGTCGACGGGTAGGGCCTCGTGCAAGGCGCGCAGGCCGCGCCCGATCGCGTCCACGGCCCGAACCGGGTCAGCCTTCCATCTGTCTGTCGCAGCGCTCTCTCCGGCCAAGCCGGCTGTCACGAGCCAATTACCCGTATCGTCGGTGCCCTGGTCGAGCACTCGAGGCACCGGCGTAAGGTCGGCGGCCCAGACCAGACGCGTCGCCTCCCTGGCCAGGTCGATGCCGGATCCTGCTGGGGCCCATTTCACGAAGGAGCGGGTGGCCCCGCTTCCGATCTCGAACGTGATTCCGCCCAGCTCGTTCTTCCATACGGCCCGCAATGGTCGCCCGCCCGCCAGGGCTTCGACCGCGAGGGGCACCGTCGTGCCTTCTCGGGGCCGGCCCGCAACCAGATGATCCGCAGGTTCGGGCGCCGCTCCGTCCTGCATCAGCTCAGCGCCAGGAGGAACTGTTGCTCGTGCTCGGCCCACCATCGGCGGCGACGGTCGAAGCGCTCCACGCCGCCCATGTCATTCCACATCTGGATGAAGTTCGGATCGCCGGCTTCGACCCGTCGGCGGACGAACTCGCCACCCCGGGCGATCGAGTCGCTCAGGATCCGGTGGAGTTCGTGACGCTCAGCGAGGTCCAGGCCGTAGGCGTCGGCGACCAGGCGGACCCGGGCGGGACGATCGGCTGGCGTCCAACCCTGACGGCCGGCGTTGATGTCATCGTCGACCGGGACGCACATCCGAGCGAACTGGACGAGGTCGTAGACGGGTCGTCCCGGCGCGGCGAAGTCGAAGTCGAGCAGCCCTACGGCGACGCCGTCACGGAACACCACGTTCTCGAGGCACACGTCGTTGTGGCAGACGATCGGCCCGCCGCCCGGATCGGCCATCTCGTTGCTCCACGTACAGCCGACTGGATCGAAACTCCGGGCTGCGTCGTGGAACTCTCGCATCAGGGTGGCGATCGAGGTCAGCGCGGTGTCCGTCTGGACCCAGGGTGGATAGGGCGGTAGAGGGACGTCACCGTCGATGAACCTGAGCCGCTCACGACCGTCACCGTCGACGCCGACGGGCAGGGAGGCGCCCTCGAAACCGACGGCGCGCAACGACGACAAGAACCGGTGGATCGACCCAGAATGGGGATTCGAAGGCCGGAGCACGTATTCGCCGCGCCTCGTCACGGCTCCGGCATTGGCGACACCACCAGCAAGCACCTCGTCGTCCACCCCACCAGTCTGACCTATGGGGCCGCATCGGTGTCCGGGGGCACCGCCCAGACCGCGGCGGATGTCGAGCGTCGGTTTCGAACGATTCGATCAGTCGGCGAAAGCCGGGATCGCTCCAAGCCGGCTGGGACCCATCCCAGCTGGATGCCTATCGCAGTATGTTCCACGACTCAGAGCAGCACCTTCGCCATATGAACGATGGGGAACGATTCGCCATTGAAGGCTCGAACATCCCGCCCGACCTCCGTGTACCCGAACCGAGCAAGGGCGGGCGCCGCAAGCAGCGAAGCCGTTGTCGTGACCTCACCGAGGCCGTGGGTGGCGGCCTCCGCCTCAACCACTCTGCAAAGTGCCCGAGCGAGGCCACGGCCACCAACATCGGGATCGACATCAAGCTGCTCGATAACACCGTCCGGCAGGACGAGGCTGGCGAATGCACGACCTGGCCGTCGACGACACCGACGAACGTGATCGTGTTCTGGATCATCGCGGCGGCACAGCGGACGCTCACCGGAGACGCCCAGGGCCTCGATCTGCGCCGAACTGTATTTGCTGCCCGCCGACAACCGAATCGCTCGCTCGTTGACTCGACTGACGGCGTCGGCGTCTGCCGGTAGGGCCCGCCGAATATCGATTGCCAAGTCGCTCACCGCTGCGACACTACCCAGGC